>JBDNGT010000105.1:0-2236 GCA_041689145.1 Geopsychrobacter sp.
ACGTTAAATTTCCGGTTCTCCTTGATGATGCCGTAAATCTTGTCGGCATATCCCTGCGGATCACATTGTATTCTCGCGTTCGTCGGACCTGCATTGTAAGCAATGACCGCCTCGCGCCACGTTTTGAACCGCCTCGTCATCAGCTGAAAATAAGCGGCAGCGATCCGCAAATTGAAATCATCGTCAGTGACAAGCGCGATCAATAAATGCTCGTCCGTACTGAACGACCCAAGGCCCGGATTTTTGGCAAGGGTGTCCCTAGCCGTTTTAAGCTTAACCTGACAGAGGCCGTAAGATCGGTCACCAAATTTGGCTGTAGTATCACCGACAATCCCATATTGCGTTCTGCCGTATTCCCCAAGCTTTGTCTCCTGAGTGGCAATCGCCAACAAGGTTTCCAGGTAGCCGATCGCTTCTCCCAACGCCCAGATTTTCTGATATTTCGCGCCCCAAGAAGGATTGTAAATAGTCGGTCCGGCTAAGGCCGAAGTCGATAGGGCTATCAGAATGACCAGTGCCCCGATAAATTTCTTAATCATGCGGCAATCTCCTGTAAAGGCAACCTGAAATTCAGGTTCGACTCAAGTTCTGGCATTTCCTCACGGACCTGGCGCAACAGTTCATCCGGGTCAGCAATAATGTTGTAAGTGCCTGGCACTATAATTTCTTGTTCTTCGCACCAGGTCCGCCAGCTAAAGCTTCGGCCCAGCCCTTTAGTTGAGACGAACCCATGCTTGCCATGCTTGGCCTTATCCTCCATTTGGAGAGCCCGGATTAATAAGGAGGGATGCACCGCCGCCGTCCATTTCAGTTCCCAGCGTTTCAAACCACAACAGAAGCTACATGAACTCTTGATAGGGACGGGCAACCCGGCCTTGATGATCGCAAAAATACAGTCCTCCCTTGTCCATTTAAGCTGTTCCTGGAGAGGATAAAAATAATCAAAGGGATCGTCCTTAGTCAGTTTCCCAGCCTTTTTAAACCGACAGGTGTCCGCGGCCCCAAAGTCATATCCGATCAGCTTTACAGGCTTCTTACCTGCGGCAACGCAGGTAAGAATGTCGGGCTGGCCTTCGCCCTTCCACGGTCCTCTGCTGGCTCCCAAAAGGGCACGGTCCATGACGGTACCCTTGAATTTCAAGGTGCAGCTCCCTTTGCCGGAGATTGAGATAGAAGGTAAGGTTTCGTTGGCGAGACAGTTCCCCTCAAGAGTCGTATAAGGGGCGGTCTCTGGCCGATATTTGACGGTCGTGATCGCCGGAAAGCCCTGCTCTTGGAGCCAATCCGAAAAGAAGGTTAAAAAGGCATAGCTTTCTGGCCGCTCATTGCCGATATCGGCAAACATAATGTAGTCAGGCTTGATTCCTTGCTGAACCATAGCGACCAGCATAGCGGTCGAGTCGACCCCTGCCCCGTAATTAACGATGATCGGAACATCCTTGGGGAGGTCAAGCTTCGTAACCAGCGCAGCCGGTGAACCTTTCGTCCATTCTTCGATCAGGGCAATAGCCCCTTCCTTGGTCGATGGCACAAGGCGTGAGATGTGGCCGCAACCGGAGCAGACGGTCTGAACAAAGACTAGATGCCGATACTGATCGAGGACCACCTTCTCGGTTAGATCCTGAATCGGGATCTCCTTAAACTGACCGTCTGCCCCACAGTGCGGACAGAGGATCAACTGAGGTTCGTATGATTTAAGATCGGCGGTTTCCATCTCGTCACTCCACAAAAGGTGTGTTTTCCTGATAACCAATTATAATATGCACCAGCGACCTGTGCCACCCGTGAAACATAAAAAAGACAGAAAAAAAGCGCACCTCATCGAAGTGCGCCTTGTTGGTTTTGTCGTTTCTTAACTTGGGTCTTGCTCGGCCAGGTCCTCGGTTTCTTCCTGCAGTTCAGCTTCAAAGTGAAAACCGGCACTCCTCACCGCTTCGTCAAAATCTAAAGGTTCGCCACCCGACTCGGTTTCCTGCTTGGCTAAATGCTTCAAGTCGGCCAGAAGGTCGCCCATCGTGGTTTGATAATCATCCCCACCAACTAACTCCTTGAAGAAATCAAGAGTCTGTCTGGCCCTTTCTGCGCGATCAGCGTTATTCGGTTCTGTCATAAAATCTCTCCTCTTAACTCGGGATTATTTACTCTGTCTCTTCATTAAAGAGAGTGTCCTCAGTCAGGGCCTTAATGGCATCCATATCTGTCCAAACACAGACCTCTGAGACCTTGATATCCTCGC
>JBDNGT010000106.1:0-27011 GCA_041689145.1 Geopsychrobacter sp.
AAACCAGGCACAGCGAATCATTTTCAGACGGTATCAGGGCGCTCCCGCTGCAGAAACAGTGCAAGCTTCTCCTCAACTAGAGTCAGGTGGACCATCATCTTCGCGCGCGCGCGCTCAGGATCGTGATCGGCAATCGCCTCGAGGATTTCACGATGATGATTGAGCAGCCGCTCGATATAACCCTCTTTACTATAGAACTCGCCCAGCGCCGCCATGATCGTGGTCTGAAACAGGGTCTGAATCGTATCGAGAACATGGATCTGAATCGTATTGTGCGAGGCTGCGGTGATCGTGAAGTGAAACTGGGCATCGATTTCTGGATCCCAGCCCCCACTGGCGGCCTGCTCAACCATCACTTCGTACAGTTCGCGCATACGTGCGATCTCGGAATCTTCGGCACGCTTGGCGGCAAGGTAGGCCGACCAGGTCTCCAGCCCCATCCGCACCTCGGTCAGGGCGTGCAACATCCGGGGATCACGGCGTTCAACCATACTCGCCAAGGGGTCGGCCATCGAGCGCTCGGTCAAGGAACGCACAAAAGTACCTCCCCCTTGCCGCGACTCGAGAAAGCCCATCGCCTCAAGCACCATGATCGCCTCACGCACCGAAGGTCGACTGACACCCAGAAAAGCCGCAAGCTCACGCTCGGAGGGAATCCGTTCGCCGGGCTTAAGTTCGCCACCGCTGATCAGGTTTTGTATTTGAGAAACGATCTCTTCAGAGAGCTTTTTTGGACGGATCAGCTTAAAAACGGGCGGCATATATTTCCTCCAGCAAGGTGGTATGACCTTTTACCACGGAGGCCCTTGCTTGACAAGGGGAGAACGTACGGCAAGGGGTCAGTTTTCTTCCCCCATACTGCGCCGAAAACGGGCAAACCATCGCTGAAAATCGGCCTCTTCGCGCTCCATTTCAAACGCATTAATCAAGCCACGAGACAATGACACCGCGAGGGCTCGATTGCGTAAGTTGAAAGAGTCGCCGACCTTGTCACAATGAAACTGATCCTGATCGAGTCCGAGTTTATTGTAGAGAGAATTGAGCCGGCTCTGGACTCCACGACGTGACAGATAGCGGCGCTGAGCAATTAGATTGTCGGTCAGACCAAGCGAAATATCGAGCAGCGCCTCGTATTCGATATCGGAAAGTGCAGTCAGACTATGTCCGGTGCGCCCCTGAACCTTACGCACCTCAGGGTCGATCCAACATTGTTCATCGAGTAACACAGTTCTCACCGCCGAGGCGATCCGTTCCTTGGGGCTCGACTTGAGGACGTAGCCATAAACCGTTTCCGGCGGCACAATCCGCGCCAAGGAACGCACATACATCTCATCCTTAAACTGACTCCAAAACACAATTCGTGTCTGTGGCTTCACCTCCCAGAGAGCACGCGCCATCTCAATGCCATTGAGTTCGGGCATCTGGATATCGCTGACCACCAGGGGCTCGTCAAGCATCAGAGCGAGCTCAAGCGTAACCCGGCCATTGGGAGCTCTGACGATTTCGACATCTTCCTCCCAATCACCAAACAGCTGGTCGAGAAACAGATAATCTTTGGGGTTATCTTCGGCGATCAAAATCTTCAAGTCTGCCATTTCATCCCTCTTTTCCGCCGGGCTGCGACCTGAGCAATGCGGCAACGGGCAGCCGCAATTCAAATCTTGTCCCGCTGCTGAAACGCGAGTGCAGCCAGTCCACTTCAGCACCGATCACCCGAGCCCGTTCACGCAGATTGTTCAACCCGCGACCACCGTGAGGTCCAATGACAGGCGGCGCAAAGCCGCAGCCATTGTCTTCGACGGAAAGAACCAGTTGACTCCCGCGCAGTTCGAGCCCCAGTTCGAAACGACCGGCTGCCGCATGCTGAAGGACATTGCTGATCGCCTCAATGCCAATCCGATAAAGGGCTAACTGCTGCAAACGGCTAAGGCCCAGAGCAGAGATCTTTTCGTCGTAATAGCAATAATACTGTGGCAAGCCGGGCGCTTCACACTGCCGTCCAAGATGCGCTTCGAGCGCCGCGCCGAGACCGAGGATATCCAGAGTTTGCGGATGCAAATTGTTCATGATATCCCGCAGATTGTTCATCGCGTGCGTCAGATTATACTCGAGAGCTTGGGCCTGATGGCGGAAAGGGTTGTTGCTGGCTGCGGCAAAACCCTGCAAGTCGCGAAGGATTGAGGAAAGATCAGCCAGAGTTTGATCATGCAGATCCATGGCAATGCGCCGCCGTTCATCCTCAGCCCCTTCGTATAGTTTTTCGGTGCCGACAACCTGGATCAAGCGCTTTGTCATCCGATTGATCGACAGGGTTAGATCATCAAGTTCATCATTGATCCGCACGGGTTCAGCCGGGGGCTCTAGTTCACCAGCCGCAATCCGACCAGCGGCGTTGGACAGCGCCTGTATCCGGCTCAGAATTCGCCGACCGAAATAGAGCGAGAGAACAACTCCAAGCAGAATCGCGACCCCGACCACCAGAATCATCGCCAGCGCAGTCCGCTCAACGAGCTTATCGATGTCTTGGGTATGCAGACCGCGCAATTTTTGCCGCTGCAACGAATTCAGGTTGGTTAATTCAGTCAGCTCTGAACGAAATTGACTAACTACAGTCAACCTCAATTCAATATCGACCCCTTTTGCGGGGCTGAGATCTGCGGCCAGTACACGCAGACGCTCGAGCTGCGAAGGCTTCACCAGCTTGCCGAAGGGCTCAATCCGCTCGACAGCGTTTGCCGCCAACTCTGCCAGGCTGTTAATAATTTCCAGCTCGTTTTTTTCTGACATCCCGCGCCGACTAATCTGCAACAACAACCGCTGCATGCGGCGGGAAGCGAGGTCAGCCTCAGCCAATGAAATGAATGCTGTCCCTAGGGCCTTGGATTCACGCCGTTTAACCGAGAGATCCCAGTAGGTAAACTGCATGAACCCAAGCAACAGAGACAACAGCAGAAGAACCAGTGCCGGTGCCAAAAGCACCTGCTGTTTTACCGTTATTCTCATGGAAAGATATCAACTTCTCACTTTAAAAACTGCATCAAGCCCCAGGGCTTTTCACCCCGCAAGGGGCGCAACATGACAAGACGCCCAAAGAGACTTTTCTTAGGCCGAACATGACCATTATATTTTAACCGGCAGAATTTCGTAACAGTGCATATCAGACCGGTCGGGGACGAAAAACAGATACGTAACCCTCCAGAAATTTTTTTATCGCAGAGGAGAATCTGCATAAAAGAATAACACCCCGATGCTTTTCGTGCATCCAAGGAGGATAAAAAAAGCCCCACAGACCTGGAGGGGGGTTAGGTCTGTGGGGCAAGGGACCCGAAGATCCCTTCACTCTTTTATAACGCACTGGTCAGCCAAAGTAAATATGCCTAACCGATTCAGAATGCCAATCTGAAGAAATTTAATCTTCCTTCAGAACGTATCCGACGCCGCGTACAGTATGAATCAATTTTTTCTCGAAATCCCGGTCAACCTTTTTGCGCAGATAGTTAACATAGACATCAATAATATTGGTGAAACTGTCAAAGGTGTAATCCCAGACATGCTCAGCTATCATTGTCCGGGTAAGGACCTGATTAGGACTGCGCATGAAGTACTCAAGCAGCGCATATTCTTTGGCGGTTAGATCGATCTCTTTTCCTTCACGCCAGACTTTGTGCGTCACCGGATCAAGGCGCATTTCGCCAAAGTAGAGTTCTGCGCCCCGGTCCTGCGACCCGCGCCTGATCAGAGCACGCACTCGCGCAACCAGTTCGGCAAAGGCAAAGGGTTTGGTTAGGTAATCGTCACTCCCAATATCGAGACCAGAGACAATATCCTCAACCGTATCCTTGGCCGTCAGGCAGAGGATTGGCGTCGTGATCTGCTTGGCGCGAAGCTCGCGGATAGCAGTTAAACCATCCTTTTTCGGCAACATGACGTCCATCAGAATTAGGTCATAGGCGGTATTCTCCGCCATATAGACCCCCTCTTCACCGTCGTAAGCGACATCGACGCCGAACTCTTCCTCTTCAAGGCCACGTTTAATAAAGCTGGCAACCTTCTTTTCATCTTCTACAACTAGAATTCGCATAGCACTAACTCCTGTGTTGGTGATCTAACCGAAAGAGGTCTCCGCGGGTCAAGATCATCAGGTTCGATTAAGTTTCAGTTTATGTAAAATTTCATTTGCGGTCTCTTCAATGGCTTTGGTCGAGACATCAATAATCGTCCAGCGATGCTTACGGAACAGCCGCCGTGCAGCCCGAATTTCTTCTTCGATTCGCTCAAAATCGGCATATTCTGACCGTGGGTTCTGCCCCATATTGACCAACCGCGCAGCCCGCATCTCATGAAGCCGCTGTGGCTCGATAATTAACCCCGCGACTCTGGCCGAGTCGACTTTAAGCAATTCCGGTGGCGGGTCAATTCCCGCAACAATCGGCACGTTAGCAACCTTCCAGCCTCGGTGAGCCAAATAAATTGAAACTGGGGTTTTACTCGATCGCGATACCCCCGCCAAAACAATATCAGCCTTGTGCAGATTGCGGCACTCCTGGCCATCATCGTGCTTAACGGTAAACTCAACCGCCTCGATCCGGCGGAAATACTCCTCGTCCATCCCATGCAACAGTCCTGGCATCTCCTGCGGAGAGTGCCCTAGCTGCTCGGCGATCCGCCGCAACAACGGGGTCAATAAATCATGGCAGGCCAGTCCGAGTGCATCGCACTCTTCGTAGGCCAGCTGAGCCAATTCACTATTGACCAGGGTAAAAACAACCAAAGCTTGTGATGCCAGCGCACGGTCTAAAATTTCATATATCTGATTTTTGCTGCGTACGTTACTGAAGCGCCGCAAAATTGCCGGTTTGTCACGGAACTGGCTCAAGGCAGCCTGAACCATACTTTCAGCCGTTTCACCCGTTGAATCAGACAGGAGAAAGACCTCCCAGGGTGAAGCCATAAGCAATCCTCATGAAAGGGTTATACCACTCTAACAGAGAGAATTCCCCTTCGCAAGCTATCTTAATAAGATATTAATAACTAAAACCAAACCAAGATAAAAAACGAATAGTGTGTTTCCCATCCGTGCGCCATCTTTCTCATTGGTCTGCGCTTAGAGTTGAGTCAGAAAACCGACCACTTGTCAACCACCATTATCAAGTTTTTCTCATCACAGAGACCCTCGCGATCGATCTACCCATTTGAACTTGCTTAAAGTGACCGTCAAAATGCAGCAGCACTCGCTCGAGGGTTGCTTTTCACGCCTCCAGAGTGATATTTAAAAGCCATGAAAAATAACGCATGGATTCTTATCGAAATTACAGTACCCGCACCAGCAGTGGACCTTGTCTGTGATCAACTTGCAAGCCTGGGTTGTACCGGGACGCTGGTCGAAAAACGGGATCTGGACACTTTCACGGTCCCTGACGAAGAATTTGATCCCGAAACGGATATTCAGCTGCAGGCTTATTTTCTGGCTGATTCAGATTTGCCGCAACTCCGGGTTCAGATTGAGCAGTCCCTCGAAAGCATACGCCCTTTGTTTTCAGGCCGTAATTTTCACCTTGGTGAGCGACACCAGGTCCATCAGGAGGATTGGGCGGAGGGTTGGAAGCAGCATTTTTCAACCATGCGAATCGGTCGGCGCCTGATTATCAGACCAAGCTGGGAAGAGTACGTTCCGAGTAACGATGAAAAGGTTCTCGAACTTGATCCCGGCATGGCCTTTGGCACCGGCAGCCACGGCACAACCCTGCTTTGCCTTGAAGCGATCGTCGAACTTTTTGATCGTGGAGAAGCGCCTCAAAGCCTGCTGGATGTCGGTACCGGATCCGGCATTCTGGCGATGGCCGCCGCCGCGCTTGGTGCAGAAAAAATTCTGGCATGTGATATCGATCCCCTGGCCTGCGAAGTCGCAACAGAAAACTGTCGGAAGAATAGTCTGGAACGGACCATCCAGATCACAGCGGACCCGCTCGAACAACTACCGGGCAGCTATGATGTCGTGGTAGCCAACATCCTGGCCGAAGAGAATCTGCGACTGGCGGACCAACTGGTCAGCCACACAGCCCCCGGCGGCTACCTTTTTCTTTCAGGAATTCTAAAAGAAAAAGAGCAGATGGTCTGTGCCGGCTTCGCGCTCCAGCCCCTTGAGTTTCTCAAGGCCACCCAGCAGGACGAATGGGTCTGCCTGAGTTGGCGCCGCAACTAAAGAGATGCGACGGTTCTACGCCCCCAAGCTCCCTGAGACTATCGGCTCAGCCGTAGAACTCCCCGCGGAAGTCATACGCCACCTGTCGACCGTGTTGCGCCTTCAGCAAGGAAGTCGCTTCGAACTGTTTGACGGGAAGGGCAGGATCGCACTCTGCGCCCTTGAATCCGGCGGCAAAAATGCACGAATCGAACACCTCTCCCAACTCGCCCCCTCTCGACTTAAGATCGAATTGATTCAGGGCTTGGCTAAGGGGGAGAAGCTGGAGTTGATTCTACAAAAGGGGACCGAACTGGGGCTGACCCGCTTCGTTCTCACCCCGAGCGAACGCACAATGGTCAAGATGACAGCAGCCAAGAAGATGTCGCGGGTAGAGCGTTGGGAGAAGATCGTTCACGAAGCCTGTCGTCAGTGCGGCCAGCCCTTTGTCCCCGAAATAAAAATCTGTAGCAACCTGAATAGTGCGCTAAAGGGAGCGAAGGGTGAGTTCAAACTGATGCTTTGGGAAAACGCCAGCGTCCCATTACCGCAACTTCTGCCCGCGCAGCCACCCTCATCGATCAGTCTGCTCGTCGGTCCAGAAGGTGGTTTTTCAGCAGCAGAGGCGAACCAGGCACAAGCGGCAGGCTTTCAGATGGTGCGCCTCGGCCCAAGAATTTTACGGACTGAGACTGCCGGGCTTGCCATCCTGTCGATTCTACAATATATTTACGGAGATTTCATCTCCAACGAAGATAGCTTTTCGTCAAGCAAAAAGGGAAAGGACTTGTCATGAAATGTCCCAAGTGCGGCTATAACAGCTTCGATTACCTGGACAGCTGCAAGAAATGCCACAAGGACCTGACCGAGCACAAAGCCCGCTTCAACATTCAAAGCATCCTGCTCTCTGAGATGCCGATCGAAGCGGTCGCTGCCGTTGAGGAAGAGCTCGTAGCTGTAACCGCAAATATCTCTGCAGATCATTTCGCCGGTGGTAGCGAAGAAGCTGCGGATGATTTCAGGTTCGACTTCATGGGCGACAGCGATGATGATGAAGATCTCGCTTTTGACGAACTCTTCGAAGACGTTCCTTCGGAGGATAATCTCGAAGAGGCCCTGCCGGCGCCTGAGACTGCTGCGACACAGCCGGGGCCACTCGACAAGGAGTTAGTAGCGGAGGAAGAGTCCCTTGACTTGGAAGAGGCCGGTATTGACGACTCCTCCTTTGATGAAACAGAACCGAGCGCTCCGGTTAAACAAGCGGCCGCAGCCATCCTCGACAGTGCAGCCGATTTCGGCTTTGATGCGGAAGAGGATCCGGCTGCCGACATCTTTGCCGAAACTGAAGAGGATTTCTCCCTCGACGGCATCGACTTTGAGGATTCGGATAAGGCATAAGCCGGCCTTTTTGCTGACATATCCAACCGGGCGATCTTAGCCCACCCGCAAACGGATAAAGCTCGCACGATCGACCGCGTTTAAAAACTCATTTTCCAGAATCTCTTTCCCAAGGGTGGAGACTGGTCGCACGCCATAATCATGGCCCGGGTAGATCTTGAGGCTTTTCTCTAATTTCTTCAGCCGCTGCAGGCTATCATACAACTGATCAACATCACTCCCCGGCAGGTCGGCCCGGCCACAGCGACCGACAAACAGGGTGTCGCCCGTGATGAGCCCCTTGCCAGTCATGAGTACGACTGACCCCGGGGTATGCCCCGGGGTGTGCATCACTCGGATCGCGCCGGCCCCGACAACCACCCGAACCCCCTCAAGCAGTTGCCGATCGACGTCCGGAAGATCAAAGGGATGGCCCCAATGCGGCACCCTGCCCGCGGCCAGGATTTCACCATTCCCGGCGATATGATCCTGGTGGCCATGGGTGTTGAGCAGACCGACAATTTCAAGCTGGTGGGCCGCAGCCTGGGCGAGTACCGCTTGCGGCGCCAGAGATGGATCGACCACCACCGCTTTGCGCGTCTGAGGGCAGAATGCAAGGTAGGCAAAATTATTCATCTGACCGGCGGGTATCTGCAGAACCTCAAGCGCTACCACACTTGCGGCTCTTCCTGGGCAATTCGACAGATCTCACCCCCGATAATCTTGAATCGGTCTCCGGTTGCCCTGACCAGCCACTCATCCCCCTCGTCGGGTGGTTGCGGGAACTCGCGACTCCCGAGAAAAAGGTCCCCGCCATCAATCATCCCCCACCATTCAAGCATGCCGGTTTGCCAGATTTTAGTTTTCAGATTATAGGCCATTCGCTGTATTCACCTTTCACCTTGCGGCGTTATTTCTTTGCAGTTGTCGCAGAACGCAACACCTGTTTATAGTAGCAGGGAATTTTCACCTACGACAACAGGCAAGGAGCCTTTTCCATGCGATTTACCAAAATGCACGGTGCTGGGAATGATTACGTCTATATCGATGGTTTCAAAGAGCAGATCACGCAGCCGGCCCAACTTGCGATCACCGTCAGTGATCGTCATTTTGGCATCGGATCAGATGGCCTAATTTTGATTCTCCCCTCGAACAGCGCCGATCTGCGGATGCAGATGTTCAACGCCGACGGTTCCGAGGCCGAAATGTGTGGCAACGGTATCCGCTGCGTTGCCAAATATGCCTGGGACCATGGTTTGGTCGATCGCCTCGACATCCGCATCGAAACCGCTGCCGGCGTCATGCCGGTCCAGATGTTCTGCGACAGCAACAACCGGGTTGATAAGGCTCGGGTCAATATGGGACAGCCCAGATTCCAACGAGCTGACCTGCCAATGACCGGCGACCCCGACGCTGAAGCGCTCGAGGTTACCCTGGAGGCTGGCAGGCAGGTTTTTAAGGCCTGGTGCCTGTCAATGGGGAACCCACACTGCGTTATTTTTGTCGAAGACTGCGAAAAATTTCCAGTAACCGAGATCGGCCCCCTGATCGAAAACCACCTTCTCTTCCCGCGCCGCACCAATGTCGAGTTCGTCAGCATTATCTCCAACAGCGAACTGCGCCAACGCACCTGGGAACGAGGGGCAGGAGAAACCCTGGCCTGCGGTACCGGGGCCTCGGCTGTCGTCGTCGCAGCAGCGCTCAGTGGCCGAACGGGGCGCAAGATTAAAAACCGATTGACCGGTGGGCTGCTTGAACTCGAATGGGCCGAGGATAACAGTATTTATTTGACTGGCCCGGCCGCAGAAGTATTCAGTGGCGACTATCCGCTGGCGACGCCATGAAGGCCCTGCTCTTCGACCTCGACAATACCCTCTACCCGGCCGAGAAGAATCTGTTCGCCCTGATCGATGTGCGCATCAACCGCTACATGGAGGAGGTGGTTGAGATTCCGACCAGTCTGGTTGACCTGTTACGCCGTCAGTACTGGCAAGATTATGGCGCAACCCTACAGGGATTGATCCGCCACTACGGCGTCGATGCTGAGGATTATCTCGACTACGTCCATCGATTCGACATCGGTACGCACCTGACCCCCGACCTTGAACTGCAGCAGACCCTCAAGGACGTCAGCCAACCCTGCTTCATCTTCACCAACGGTTCGAGTCAGCATGCTGAACAGGTGACGGCGGCCCTGGGTATTCGCAAACATTTTGTCGAGATCTTCGATATCCGCGTGGCTAACTACCAACCGAAACCGAATCCGCAACCTTACCAGCAGGTGCTCAAACAACTTAAACTGCAAGGCAGAGATTGCGTCATGATTGAAGATTCACCCGCCAACCTGAAGACCGCCAAGGATTTCGGCATGACCACCATCCTGGTCGGCTCAGAACCCACCGGCAGCTTTGTCGATGCCCAACTATCGCGGCCGGCCGAAATCAGTACCTGGCTCAACAGCCGGCGCGCAAACAGTGCAGTACAATGACTCTTTCTCAACTTTTCGGCTGTCACGTCTCAATCGCCGGTGGTATCGATAAGAGTATTGCGCGGGCCGAAGCGCTGCAACTCGGCGCCATGCAAATCTTCAGTAAAAATGCCAGCCGCTGGCAAACTCCGCCACTCGACCCGGATACGGTCGAACGTTTCAAGACCGCACGCAGTCAAGCGTCGCTCGGCTATATCGCCGTTCACGACAGCTACCTGATCAACCTCGCCAGCCCTGAACCGCAAAGTTGGCAACGCTCGGTTGATGCCTTTAGTGATGAGATGGCGCGCTGCATGACCCTTGGCATTCAAGATCTGGTCATGCATCCCGGCGCCCACCTTGACAGTGGCGAAGCCGCAGGCCTTAAGCAAATTATTGTGGCCATCGACCAGGCCCGGGATCGAGTTGGTGATGAGGTGCGCATTCTGCTCGAGACCACCGCCGGTCAAGGCACTAACCTCGGTTGGCGCTTCGAGCATCTGGCGGAGATCTTGGCCGGCTGTCACACCGGCAACCTGGCGGTCTGTTTCGACAGCTGCCACGTTTTTGCCGCCGGGTATGACCTCTGCACCCCGCAAGCCGTCGATGATGTGCTGCAGGAATTTGATCGGCACATCGGCCTGGATAATCTCGCGCTCTTTCATCTTAACGACAGCAAAAAGGGCTGCGGATCTCGCGTTGACCGCCACCAGCTGGTTGGCCAGGGTGAAATTGGTGAAACCGGCTTTCGCACCCTGCTGCAGGATCCCCGTCTCGTTTCTATCCCGAAGATCATCGAAACGCCGAGCGGACCCGACCACTGCGACGACATCCTTACCCTGGCACTGCTGCGCAAGATGAGCGGCGCGGGGGAAGCATGAAGGCGGTGATCCAGCGGGTCAGACGCGCCAGGGTGGATGTTGATGGCGAACCAATTGCCCAAATCGCCGGCGGATTACTCATTCTGCTCGGGGTCGAAAAGCAGGACGGCTTGGCCGATGCGCAATATTTGGCAACCAAATCTGCTGACCTACGTATATTTAAGGATACTGACGGGAAGATGAATCTCTCGCTGCTCGAGACAGGCGGGGCGGCCTTGGTTGTTTCGCAGTTCACCCTGCTGGCAGACTGCCGCAAAGGACGCCGCCCCGGCTTTTCCCAAGCCGCACTCCCCGCTCAGGCCATTCCGCTCTACCACCACTTCATTACCCAGCTGCGCCAAGCCGGGATCCAGGTGGAGACCGGACAGTTTCAGGTCGACATGCAGGTTGAACTGGTCAACGATGGCCCAGTGACCATCCTGCTCGACAGTCAAAACCAGTTTTATCCGCAGTTGAAGCCAGCCGTTAGAATGGAAGCGAAACCTGAGCAAAGAGGGGCGCAGGTCCTGACCAGGAGCAGACAAAAATGAAGTATATCGTTCTGATTCTCGTGATGCTCGTCTTTCCACTGCTTACAACCTCAAGCGCAGAAAACTATTCGTGCCGTGACAGCGATGGCGGCCTGCATGTTGCCGACAATCTAATGAGTCTCCTCGAAGCACTGCCACGGGCACGTCTCACATCAACCCAACGCGAGCAGATAGAAGCACAACTGAACAGGATTCAGGACTGACTTATTAAATCCGCTGCGCCACAAACAAAGGCTTCTGATTTTTCAATCCGAAGCCTTTGTTTGTTATCTACCTACCTGCTGATCCGTCTTTTTAAAGCGCCTTTTCGAGCAACCCTTCGAGCTGATTGCGCGGAACCGCACCGACCAACTGATCGACAATCTGACCATCCTTGAACAATACCAGGGTCGGGATTCCACGCACCCCATACTGCCCAGGAGTCGCCTGGTTTTCGTCCACATTGACCTTGCCGATTCTGATCCGACCAGCATAGGTTTCAGCCAATTCGTCAATCACCGGCGCGATCGCTTTGCAGGGCGCACACCAGGTCGCCCAGAAATCGACCAGGACCGGCTGAGAGGATTGGAGCACCTCTGCCTCAAAGTTATCATCGGTAAATTCGAGCACCTTATCTCCTGCCATCGATCTATCTCCTTTTATCCGCGAGGGTATAAATTCAATTATACGAATGTTCTTACTATAAAGGATCCGTCAAAAAAATCAAGAATTGTGAAGTGTTCAGTATTCTTGACAGTCTTTCATCTCGCCCCTATCATTGGGGCAAAATGGGGGAAGAGAGGACTGAAAGTGAAAATATGCATGAACGACTGACTAACAGCTGTCGCCAGCTCAGCTCAATGGTCGGCGAACTGGCCGACCAGCATGGTGAAGCTCTGATCCAAATCGGCCATCAGCTGTCTGAAATATTCACCCGCGGAGGGCAACTGATCCTGGCTGGCAACGGTCCGCTACAGGCCGTTGCACAGCAGACAGCGACAGCCTTTGCTCATCGCCTCGGCTTCGAGCGTCCCCCTCTGCCGGCAGTGGCTCTTGGCGGCGACCCCATCTTTATCGCCGCCCTGTTGGCCGATCAGCAGCCACAAGAAATTCTGGCGCGGGAATATCGGATCCACAGCGAACGCGAGCACATGCTGGTGATCTTTTGCAGTGAAAATCCATCGCCGCAAATCAGTCACCTGATCGCGCAGATCGAGGATACCCGCTCACTGGTCCTGATCGGCCCGGCCGGCAAAGAAGTGGTAGCGAAGGAAGGCCAACCACCGCTGAGCCTCAATCTTCCCGGAGAATCTCCGGCACGCCTGATCGAACTCGGGTTGGTCTGCGGTCACCTGATCTGTGAGCTGGTTGAAGGGGAATTGTTTGGCGTCTGACGATAGAGATTCAACTGCTTCCTGTGACATTTCACCCCCCGGCTACACGATTGAACTGCGCCTGGAGAATCAACTCGTCGTAATGATCGGTGGCGGTCGCACCGCCATACGTAAGCTGCCCGCACTTCTTGCCGCAGGGGCAAAAGTTGTTCTGATCGACCCCGCGCCCTTAGCAGACCTGCCGCAGCACCCGCGACTTTCACATCACCGGCGAAATCATCGGTCAACCGATTTAAGCGCGGCACGGCTGGTTTTTGCGGCAACTGACAATGCGCACGCCAATGCCCGCGTTGCCGAAGATGCGGCATCACACGGCATTTTGTGCTGCCGCGTTGACAGTGCAGCGGAATCAGATTTCATCACCCCAGCCCGACTGCTGCGCCCCCCCCTCTCTTTCACCGTCTCGACGGGCGGCGAGAGTCCGGCCATGGCTTCTGTCTTGCGCGATCTGTTGATCCCCATGATCCCCGCCGTCTGGCAACAGGCAACCGAATTGGTCGCCACTATTCGTCGAAAAATATTGACTGAACAGCATCAGATTCCCTACAATCAGCAGGTTTTGCTGTTATTAATCGAACAGGGGCTGCTTGAGTGTCTCCAACAGTCCGACGCAGCCGGCACTGACTGGTTGCTTCTCAAGCATTTCGGCGCAGGTTTCTCGCTGAAAAACCTGCAGTTTCATCTTCCTGAAGGGACGTCATGAGCATCCACATCCTCCTCTTCAAAGCGGTTCTGATCTGCTACCTCTCGGCCACCGTTCTTTACCTGTTTCACGTTGTTGGTCGCAAGGAGAAGTCAGGTAAGATTGCACGCTGGGTTCTGCTTGCCGGAGCGATTGTGCAACTGATCGCCTTCATCGCAAGATTCGTCGAGCTAGGACACACGCCAGTCACCAACCTGCATGAGTCACTCTCTTTCTTCGCTTGGTGCCTGGTGGTATTCTACCTTTTTTTCGATTTACGCTACCGCCTGTCGGTCATGGGCGCTTTCTCCAGCGCGCTGGCAGTGATCACCATGCTCGGCAGCGGCATTGCTCCCAAAGCCGTGGAGCCACTGAACCCGGTGCTCAACTCCTGGTGGTTTCCGCTGCATGTCAGTTTCGCTTTTCTGGGCAACGCCGCTTTTGCCTTGGCCTTCGGTGCCGGGGTGATGTACCTGCTCCAGAATCGGATGCTTAAGAGCAAACATTTTTCTGCGCTTTATTATCGGCTCCCATCCCTCGACACCCTCGACAACATCAACTACCGCGCCCTCTCCTTCGGCTTTCCGCTGATGACCCTGGGAATCATAAGTGGGGCCGCCTGGGCCGAATCGGTCTGGGGCACCTACTGGAGTTGGGATCCGAAAGAGACCTGGGCGCTGATGACCTGGTTCGTCTATGCGGCACTATTACATGGTCGAATGAGTATCGGTTGGCGTGGCCGTAAAGCTGCAATCTTCGCGATTATCGGCTTTCTCTGCTTGGTTTTCACCTTTTTAGGAGTCAACCTGTTACTGAACGGGCAGCACACGTTTGAGGCCTTACTCGGCAAACCCTTCTAAACAGGAATTCGGATTAATCAAAATGAATATTCTGGTCGTGGGGCTTAGCCATAAAACAGCCCCGGTAGAAATCCGTGAAAAGATAGCCTTCTCACCAACCGCGATGGCTGAACCGCTGAGGCAGATGCTGGAGCTTGAGGCTGTTGCTGAAGGGATTATTATCTCAACCTGTAACCGCGTTGAGCTTTACGCGACCAGCCGCAGTCCTGACCGAGCCATTGCCCAGCTACGCAAGTTCCTCTCTGACTTTCATAACCTTCCCTTTGAGCGGATCGACGAACACCTCTACGATCTTCGCGGTGAAGATGCGATCCGCCATGTCCTGCGGGTCTCGGCCAGCCTCGACTCAATGGTGATCGGCGAACCGCAAATTCTGGGGCAAATCAAAACGGCTTACGGCTACGCCAGCGAGTTCAAGACCGCCGGATTGATTCTCAACCGTTTCATGCACAAAGCCTTTTCAGTCGCCAAGCGGGTTCGCACCGAAACCGCCATCGCCAGCAATGCCGTATCTGTCTCCTTTGCCGCCGTCGAATTGGCGCGCAAAATCTTCGACAACCTGGAAAACAAGACGGTCATGCTGATCGGTGCCGGGGAAATGTGCGAACTGGCGGCTAAGCATTTCATCAAAAATGGCATCGCTGAAGTCTTGGTTACCAACCGCACATTTTCCCGGGCGGAAAAACTTGCCGAGGAGTTCGGTGGTCGGGCCGTTGCTTTTGAGAATTTCCGCGATCAATTGCATCAGGCTGACATTGTCCTCTCTTCGACCGGCGCTCCCGGTTTCGTCCTCGAGGCGAAAAAACTTGCCGAGGTCATCAAGTTGCGCCGCAATAAGCCGATGTTCCTGATCGACATTGCGGTGCCACGTGACATTGAGCCCACAGCCAACAAGATCGACAATATCTATCTCTACGACGTTGATGACTTGCAGGGGGTTGTTCAGGCAAACCTCAAGGAACGTCGAAAAGAAGCCGACAAGGCCGAAGCGATCATCAACGAAGAGATCATCCAATTCTACCGCTGGCTATCGACCCTGGAGGTCAAACCGACTATTGTTGCCCTACGACAGAAACTCGAAGATTTTCGCCAGACCGAGGTTCAAAAGACCCTGGCAAACCTTTCGGCCGATGATAAAACAGCCAAATCGATCGATGCCCTGACGCGCGCCATCGTCAACAAAATCCTGCATCAGCCGACTTCGATCCTCAAAGACGCCCAGAACAGAGACGACGGCAATATCTACATCGATGCCGTGCGTACCCTTTTTGATCTGCCCGCGTCAGTAGCCGATGATTCAGACGCTGCAGGCATCGCGGAGCAGGAAGACTGAAGGAGCATCCCTCATGGCAAAACAGATTCTACGCATCGGAACCCGGGCCAGCGCCCTCGCATTATGGCAGGCCAACTGGGTCAAAGGAGAGCTGGAAAAACGCTATCCTGAGCTCGAAGTCACCCTGACAAAAATCAAAACTCAGGGGGACAAAATCCTTGATGTGCCCCTGGCAATGGTCGGCGGCAAGGGACTATTCGTCAAAGAGATTCAGGAAGCGATGCTGCGCAACGAGATCGACATCGCCGTTCATTCAATGAAGGACGTTCCGACCCTCTTCCCCGAAGGAACCGGTCTGCGCTGCATCACCGAGCGCGAGGATCCGCGCGACATCGTGGTTTTAAAAGCGGGCTGCAAATGCTTCAGTGATATCCCGCAGGGCGGTCGCATCGGTACCAGTTCACTGCGCCGCAAGGCCCAACTGCTAAGCCTGCGCCCCGACCTGCAGATGCTCGATATTCGCGGCAACGTGCAGACCCGCATCGGCAAACTCGTTGAGGACAATCTCGATGCGGTAGTGCTGGCGGCGGCGGGTATGCACCGTCTCGGGTATACCGACCAGATCGGTGAATATTTTGAGCCGACCATCTGCCTGCCCGCGATTGGCCAGGGCGCCCTGGGGCTGGAGAGTCGTCTCGCTGATGACAAGACCAACGCGCTGATCGATTTCTTTAACCATCCTGAAACCTCCGCCGCGGTTAAGGCCGAACGCGCCGTCCTCTCAACCCTTGAAGGGGGTTGTCAGGTCCCGATTGCTGCCTACGGTACGATCAAAGGTGATCAGCTCGAATTAACCGCGCTGGTTTCCAGTTGTGACGGCACGCAGATGATTAAAAAAAGCCTGACCTGTGCCGTCGCCGCAGCAGAAGCCACTGGCATCCTGCTGGCAAAGCAGCTTCTTGCCGCCGGGGCTGGACCGATTCTTAACGAAGTCTACGGCAGCGACACCTTCAACGATGAGGACGACAAGGGTTGAAGCCCGGCAAGGTCTACCTGATCGGAGCCGGGCCGGGTGACCCGGGGCTTTTGACGGTTAAAGGGCGTAAATGCCTTGAACTGGCGGATGTTATCATCTACGACTATCTGGCCAATCCCGTGCTGCTCGGCTACGCCCGCCCCGCAGCTGAGCGGATCTACGTCGGTAAGAGCCGCGGCCAGCACAGCGTACCGCAGGACGAGATCAATCAGATCCTCGTCGACAAGGCGGCAGCTGGCTTAACCGTGGCCCGCCTTAAGGGGGGCGACCCCTATGTCTTCGGCCGGGGTGCCGAAGAGGCCAGCTTTCTGCATCAACACCGGATCCCCTTCGAAGTCATTCCCGGGGTCACCGCCGGGTTTGCTGCAGCGGCCTACGCTGGCATCCCCTTGACCCATCGCGACGTAACCACCAGCCTTGCGCTCTTGACCGGCCATGAACGCCCTGAACGTCAGCTCTCGAGCCTCGACTGGGAGAAGCTGGCGACCGGGCTCGGCACCCTGATCTTCTACATGGGGATGACCAACCTGAAGACGATCAGCGAAAAGCTGATTGCACATGGACGCCCCGCCGACACCCCGGTTGCGGTGGTGCAGTGGGCGACCCTGCCGCGCCAGAAGACCCTGACCGGCCGCCTCGATGAAATTGCCGCACAGGTCCTTACCGCGGGCATTGAAGCACCCGCGATTATCATCATCGGCGAGGTGGTGCGGTACCGTGAGGAATTGCGCTGGTACGATAATCTGCCCCTGTTCGGCCGCCGCTTTCTGATTACCCGTCCGCGCGCCCAGGCGGCCAGTTTTGCTGCGTTGCTCCAGGCGCAGGGGGCCGAAACCATCTGCATTCCGACCATCGAGATCGCTGAACCTGAAGACTGGCAACCCTGCGATCAGGCTCTGGTTCGTCTGGCTGACTACGACGGGCTGATCCTGACCTCGGCCAATGCCGTTGATGCGCTGTTTGAGCGAATGGCGGTGCAGAAGCTCGATCTCCGTGCCCTGGCCGGTGTCGAACTGATCTCGGTTGGGCCCAAGACGGCCAAAGCACTCGAAAAGCGCGGACTCAAACCCGACCTGATCCCGCAGGAGTACCGCGCCGAAGGGGTGGTTGCCGAACTGCTGGCAGTCGGCGTCAACGGCAAGCGCTACCTCTATCCGCGCACCGAAATCGCCCGCAGCCTGATCCCCGACAGTTTGAGCGCGGCCGGCGCCGAGGTCGATGCACCGATTGTCTACCGAACCATCGCCACCCTGGGGGAAAAGGAGATGCTTCGGCATCTGCTCGAGGCCGAAGAGTTGGACGCAATCTGTTTCAGTTCCTCCTCGACCTTCGATAACCTCTACGCGATGTTCGGCAAAGAGTTGCAGCAACTGCAAAAAAATACAGCGTTCTTTTCGATCGGTCCGCTGACCTCGGAAACTATCCGCAAGCACGGCTTCAAGGTCGCGCTTGAACCACAAAATTCAACCCTTGACGATCTGGTCGCCGCAATGGTTGATTATTACCCAGAACCTAAATCCTCCCTCTAAGGAGTCAATTATGTATTTCCCCGCTTATCGTGCCCGCCGCCTGCGGCGTAACGCCAACCTGCGCAGCATGGTGCGTGAAACCCATCTGCGTGTCGAAGATATAATCTACCCGATGTTCTCGGCCTTCGGTGAAAACATCAAGAACGAGATCTCCTCGATGCCCGGCATCTACCAGCAGTCGATCGACAACATCGTCCTTGAGGCTAAAGAGGTACACGCCCTGGGGATTCCGGCGGTCATCCTGTTCGGCATCCCCGAGACCAAGGACGCGGTCGGCTCCGACGCCTACTGCGAACAGGGTATCATTCAGAAGACCGTCCGCGCGATCAAGGCAGAAGTCCCAGAACTGACCGTGATCACCGATGTCTGCATGTGTGAGTATACCGACCATGGCCACTGTGGGGTGATCAAGGATGGCGACGTCGACAACGACGAGACCCTTAAACTGCTCGCCGCCGAGGCCTTGAGCCACGCCCAGGCCGGAGCCGACATTATCGCGCCCTCCGACATGATGGACGGCCGGATCGAGGCGATCCGCGAGATCCTCGACGACAACGGCTTCGAGAACATCCCGATCATGAGCTATGCGGTCAAGTACGCCAGCGCCTACTACGGCCCCTTCCGCGAGGCCGCCGACTCGACGCCGCAGTTCGGCGACCGCCGCTCCTATCAGATGGACCCGGCCAACCGCCGCGAGGCGCTGCGCGAAGCCCAACTCGACGTGCAAGAATGCGCTGATTTCCTGATGGTCAAGCCGGCCCTCGCCTATCTCGATATCATCCGCGACCTACGCGAGAACTTCGACCTGCCGATTGTCTGCTACAACGTCTCGGGTGAATACAGCATGATCAAAGCGGCCGCAGCTAACGATTGGATCGACGAGAAACGCCTGATCCTTGAGACCCTGCTCAGCATGAAACGCGCCGGTGCCGACCTGATTATTACCTACCATGCCAAGGAAGCAGCCAAGTTGCTTCAGCGATAGATGCTATAATGTCTTCAGCCGGTTGCGTTCGACCGGCTGGAGGCTAAAGCTCGCCAGTCATCCTCAGCACGCCGAAAACTGGCAAGACTTCTTCGCACATGCCCGCGTCGGCCCACTTCCAGGGCCGCTGACCCTGCTCTTTCTGCTGGCTTTTCTGCTGCACCTGATTTACCGTGCCAGAGGCAGCCGACACCCGAGCGGCGACCGTGAGATAATCCACCCCCACCATTAGTGAGCCGATGCCCGAATACCGTATAGACACCCTTCCCAACGGCCTGCGCCTGGTCACGGTTGAGATGCCCCATCTACATAATGCGGAACTGATCTGCTACTTCGGTATTGGCGGCCGGCATGAGTCAGAAGAGTTCGCCGGCATTTCCCATTTTCTGGAACATATGCTATTTCGCGGGGCCGGACGTTATGCGAACAGCAGTGCGATTGAGCGCGCCTTCGAAACTATCGGCGGCGCCGTTAATGCCTCAACCGATGCTGAAAGTACCTGTTACCATAGCCGTGTCCACCCGACACACGCGGCTAAAGGGATAGAAATTTTTGCCGAGATGTTGCGGAACCCGTTGTTTAATGATTTGGAGATCGAGCGGCGCATCATCATCGAAGAGGCCCGCGAAGACTTCAACGAACAGGGGGCACAAACCAACCCGGACAACCTGATGGTCACCCTGCTCTGGCCCCTGCAACCCTTGGGTATGCCCTTAATCGGCAGCGATCAATCCCTCGAGGCGATGGACCTTGTGGCCTTGCGCAATTTTCACCAACAAAACTATGTGCCCCAGAACACAGTCATCGCCTGTAGCGGCTCAATTGAACCCGACATTGTACTCAGGGCGGTAGAACAATTCTTCGGCGACTGGCAGGGGGACGAGCCGTTACCCGCGGCCGCGGCCCTCCCCCACCGACCTGGCCCTCACCAACAGTGGACCTTCGATTCCGATTCACAGGTCTGCCTGCAGCTGGCCTTTCCGATGGCTGGCCTCAGCGACCCCCGCCCACTCCATTACAGCCTGTTACGTCGCCTACTCAGTGGGGGCGGGAGTGCACTGCTGCCCCAGCGCCTGCGCGAAGAGTGCGGCCTGACCTATGCGGTCGAAGCGAACTGTTCAATGCTGTCAGACACCGGCTACTTCAGTATCGACCTGGCTATTGCACCAAAAAATCTGGTCGCGGCACTCAAAGAGACACTCGACGTATTGAACCGACTGCGCGAAAATCCCCCTGAGACAGAAGCCCTCGACACCGCCCGCACCAGCTATCTGTACGATATTGAATTCTCCCTCGATCAACCCGAGGCGATGACGGTGCGCTACGGCTGGGGATTGCAAGCCAAGTGTCTGCGCACCCTTGAACAGGACCGCACCGAAGTTCTGTCCATCGGCCCAGCACAGATTCAAGAACTGGCCTGTGAACTCTTTACCCGCGAGCAGCTGCATCTGGTAGTCGTTGGACCTTGGGAAAAACCGCAACGGATCGCTGTCGATCTGATCCTGAAAGATTTCTAGCGACAGAGCGACAAGAACACCCCTGGCACAAAAAGAGTGTTCTCTTCCCTGGAGAGTTAAAAGCCCTGTCTACTAAAGCGGCCAAGGTGACCGAGCTTCCTGGCCACCCCATGGCGCACCCAAACTCTGGCGAACCTCATCATAGAATGCAAATTTGCCAATCAAATGGGCGAAACCTTTCTTGTCAGCAATGCATTTTTCTGCTTGACATTAAAGTCTGCATAGTAGACAGTCATCGTTAACGGACGCTCTAAGCATCCGGAAGCTCGGTGACCCCCCCCTCCGTCACCGGGCTTTTTTTATCAATTTCACAGATCTACTTCCGCCGATCCACTTCAATCCTCCGATTAGCCCTTCTTCTCAACTTTTCTGCGCCGTGTTGGCTAAATCTAATTTTGTCCCTTGCGCACTTGCTTGTTTGCAGTTATTATTTTATCCCATCAGTGACAAGATCAAAAGGGAAGAGAGCTATCAAATTGTGAAAAAATTCCTGCAAATTTGTGTCGAAATTGAAGAAATGGCCGGACGGACCTACCGACAGCTGTCAAAATCAAAAAATCTCCCTGGGGCCCTAAAGGTCGTACTCGAGAACATGGCAGATGATGAAGATGCCCACGCGATGCAACTGCGATTCGCCCTACGCTTTCCCGCCGGGACCGCGCTGGTCGACAAGCAGATTGATCGTGCCCCGCTTGAAGCCCTGCTCACCCGAGTCAAGGAACTTCATGATAAAACCTGTCATCAGGAGTTGGATGTGAGGCAAGCGCTCGAGATGGGGATAGACCTCGAACAAGATTTCTGCGATGCCCATATTGGTAACAGCATGACATTTAGAGATGAAAATCTGCGGAAGATGTTCGCAGCCCTGGCTCAGGCTGACAAAATTCATCGGCAAAAGCTACTGGATGCCAAGGAAAAATTTCTTTAGGAATCGTTTGATTCAGCAGATCCTTGGCAACTGTTCCCCGGCGAGCATCTCGATTGCCCGCAGACCACCAATCGCGGTTCGCATCATCACCCGCCCAGCGGAAACCTCTGTCACTTTACCGATAATGGCTGCTTGCTCGCCGAACTCGCAGTTCCTCATTGTTGCCAGGGCCGCCCCAGCCGCATCCGCGGCAACAATCGCCAACAGCTTACCTTCATTGGCAACAAATAACGGGTCGAGACCGAGGATGGCACAGGCCCCGGCCACCGCCGCGTCAACCGGCAAACTCTCTTCAGCCAGGCAGATATCAACCCGCGACTGCAAGGCGATCTCCTTGAGCGTCGTCGCCACGCCACCTCGGGTCGGATCGCGTAACACATGGATCGCGACGCCATGCTCGGCCAGCAACCTGGCAACCATCGTATTCAAGGGGGCACTGTCAGTCGATATCTCGGTCTGCAGGTCCAGCCCCTCCCGACTGGTCAGCACCGCCATGCCATGATCGCCGATACTACCATTGATCAGCACCCTATCCCCCGGCTTGGCCGCGTTACCAGCGGGACGCAGCCCATGGTCAAACACACCGAGTCCCGAGGTATTGATAAATATCTTATCCCCCTTGCCGCGCGGCACGACCTTGGTGTCACCGGTAACAATTCTAACCCCGGCCTTGTCGGCTGCGGCCCTCATCGCCTGCAGGATTTCACGCAGTACATCGAACCCGAGCCCCTCTTCTAGAATCAGTCCGACGCTCAACGCCAACGGCCGCGCGCCACTCATCGCCAGATCGTTCACCGTGCCATTGATCGCCAGATCTCCAATATTACCGCCGGCGAAGATAATTGGGTCGACCACGTAACTATCCGTCGTAAAGGCGATACTGGAACTATCAATCCCTTCAAGAACGGCCGCATCATTCTGCTCGGATTGCACGACCTGCGAGAGGATCGGAATAATCAACTCATCCAGCAGCTGGTGACTCAGTTTGCCGCCGCTGCCATGGCCGAGCAGGATGATATCGTTTTCCACGAAACAACTCCTTTCAGCCACCGCAAAAGGGGGCGGATAAGGGCTCAGCTGCAATGCTTGCGAAAGCTGAGATCTGAGGCGTAGCGGAAGCTACGTCGAAGATTGAAGATTAAGCGTAACGCCGCAGATGGGTCCTTAGCAGTCCCCGTATTTATACTCAGCGGCGCAAGTGCCTTCGCTCGACACCATACAGGCGCCGATCGGATGCTCCGGGGTGCAGGCGGCACGAAAAAGGGGGCAATCCTTGGCACTTGCTTTCCCCTTAAGAATTTCACCGCAAAGGCAACCGACGTGTTCGCGCAGTTCTTCCACCACGACCGGCAGTGCCGTTAAGGCATCAAATTTTTGATAGGCGCCGCGCAACTTTAGCCCGCTCGCTGGAATTAAGCCGATTCCGCGCCATTCGGCGTCACAGGGTTCAAAGACCTTGGCTAGAATCGCCTGGGCGATCCGGTTACCTGCAGGCTTAACGATCCGGCTGTACTCACATTCCACCCTGGCTTCGCCGGCCAGGATCTGGCGCACTAACAGCTGGATGCCGCGTAGCATATCGACCGGCTCGAAACCGGTCACCACACAGGGCACACCAAAATCTTCGGCCAACGGCGTGTAGGCCTCCGAGCCGATCACCGCACTTACATGGGCTGGACAAATATAGCCATCGACCTTGAGCTCAGGATCACTGGTCAGGGCGATCATTGAAGTTGGCATGGTTTTGTGCGCACAGAGCACGAAGAAATTTGCTAATCCTCGTTTTTCCGCCTCAAGCAGACTACCGCCGATGGTCGGCGCCGTAGTCTCAAACCCGACCCCAAGAAAAACTACCGCTTGGCCAGGATTCCGCTCGGCCAGAGCGACGGCATCCAGCGGCGAATAAACGATCCGCACATCAGCTCCCTGCGCCTTCTCGCGCAGCAGGTTGCTGGTCGAACCGGGCACTCGAATCATGTCGCCGAAGGTTACAACAATCGTCTGCGGCTGGCGGGCATAAGCGACCGCCTGGTCGACATAGCTGATCGGAGTGACGCACACCGGACAGCCGGGGCCACTGATCAAACGGACCTGAGCGGGGAGCAGGTTGCGGATACCGTGCTGATAGATCGACATTGTGTGGGTGCCACAGACCTCCATCAGGGTCATCTGCCCGACAAAGCCCGCGACATCCTTGGCGATCACGGCAACCAGCGCCTTGGCCAGTTCGGGATCACGATACTCCGTACTGTATTTCATGCCTCGGCACCACCGCCGGCATCGAGGATTTCACGAAAGATGTCGAGGGTCTTCTGTGCTTCGGCGGAATCAATCTTCTCGATGGCAAACCCGGCATGGATCAGCACATAATCACCGACCACGGCATCTTCGAGCATCATCAAACTCGCCTCACGGCGAACTCCGTCTACTTCGCAGATCGCAGTTCCATCCGTAATTTCTGCAATCTTCATCGGCACAGCCAGACACATAATCAACTCCAGGAAAATAGAATGAAATCGTGAGGTGTGAGGCGTGAAGTGTGAGGTGTTTCACCCCCTGACTCCTTACCCCTCACTTATTTTTACGTGCGACCTGCTCTTTCAACCAGGTGTACCATTGATCGAGCCCCTCACCGCTATAGCAGGAGAGTTCAAAAATTTTGATGCCGGGATGCACGCGTTCGGCATAGGCACGACACTTCGCGACATCGAAACGCACGTACGGGAGTAGATCGATCTTGTTGATCAGCATAATCTCGCTGGCCCGGAACATCTGCGGGTATTTGAGTGGCTTGTCTTCCCCTTCAGTGACCGACAACAGGGCGACCTTGAAATCTTCCCCGAGGTCGAAAGCGGCCGGGCAAACCAGGTTACCGACATTTTCAATCATCAGTATCTGTAGCTTGGCGAGAGCGAAATGCTCCAAACCCTGGCCGACCATATGAGCGTCGAGGTGGCAACCGGCACCGGTGTTAATCTGGTAAGCCGGGGTGCCGGTGGCGGCGATCCGATCCGCATCATTCGATGTCTGCTGATCCCCTTCGAGGACCGCGAAATTGATGTCGTTTCTTAAATCGATCAGGGTTTTCTCGAGCAGGCTGGTCTTCCCGCTCCCGGGTGAACTGACCAGATTGAGGGTAAAGATCCCCTTCTTGGCGAAGAGCGCACGATTATCCGCCGCCAACCGGTTATTCTTGGAGAGGATATCCTCCTCAATGCTGATCGTCTTGCGTGGCGTCACAGCCGTTTCCTGGTGATGGTGTGGATCATGATCATGGTGATGGTCATGGCCATGATCATCACCATGAGGGTGGTGATCTGAAGGGGCACAGCCGCAGTCGATACACATCGTCAGTCGATCTCCATTTCTTTGATACGTAACTCTTCTCCGCTGATCAACTCACTGGCCACGCTGTGGCACAGCGGACAACAGGCCAGAAGATCGGTCAGCGGATAATCGGCCGCGCAGTCACGGCAGCGCGCCATGGCCTGAACCTGTTCGACAATCAGGCGACTCCCTTCGAGCAAGGTCTCCTTGCTGCAGGCCTCGTAGCAAAATTCTAACGCTTCGGCAACCACCCCGGCCAAGGATCCAACCTCTAAGGTCACTGAATGAACCTTCTTGGCTTGCTGCCCTGCGGCGGTGCGCAGCGCGATCTCGACAATGCTCTGGGTGATTCCGAGTTCGTGCAAAATTCTCCCCTTACCTTGACAGCGGACGTTCCACTATACTTGCTAAAACAGTTCGGAGTTCCGTTCAACCGGGGCCACGACCGAAGCAGAACTCAAGAAACTGTTCCTCAAGCAGGCGGCACTCTTTTTGGGTATCCGCTGATACCAGTCACAACAGAGCTGCCCAATATAGAGTCAATCTGACAGAAAAATCAAGCGGCAGATAAATCATATTCCGCCACTAATTCAGATATTCAAGGTGTCTAACCGGGTACATTTCTCGACACCAACAGAGCATTTTTGATGCAAACCGGCAAGAGCTATTTCTGCGATGACGACCAGGGGGTATAAGTCCTGCGTGCGAAGATGCTCAATACCCTAACATCGGGTCAGCGTCTTCGTCCAGGAACAGCAGTTCAGGACCGCGCGGAACGGGAGCTACTGCCCCTCGTTCGCAAAACTTGCTTTACCTTCCCCTTTGACTGGCTCAGCAAGTCGCGTTCCCGAAAATCCTGACGCCATGCCCATTGAACTTTCACGCGCAACCGCTGCGATAAGAATTTTTACCGCTTGTGTCGAGTGAAAGCGGGCCGAATACACTGCTGCTGTAAATTTACATACCGTCTGACGCAGATGGGTCGACAGCTGAGTCTCCTCAGCGCGGCTGCGGTCGAGAAACATCACGAAAATAGCCTTAAGTACGGCGAGTGTCTCCCGCGCACTTGACAGCCTCCATCTACTTGGTTATCCTGCCAAATAGATGGAGGAGAGAATGGCCTATGATCAAAAATATTTCACCGACCGCGCCCGCATCATCAAGGCTCTCGCCCACCCGGTAAGACTCTTCTTTGTCGAAGAGCTGGCGCGTGAGGAGCGTTGTGTCTGCGAGCTGACCGCCATGGTCGGTCTCGATATCTCAACGGTTTCCAAGCATTTGAGCGTGCTGAAGAGTGCCGGAATCCTGATTGACGATAAACGCGGCAACCAGGTTTTCTATCAACTGGTCACCCCCTGTATCCTGAACTTTTTCGGCTGTATCGAAGCGGTCATCAACAGCGAAACAGCCGCAACAAACTACGCCTGCTGAAATGCCTCAAGGGGATATTTAACAGGTGCATTTTTTAAATCAAGAACTTGGCCATATCGCCAAATAGTTAGGGAAATTGAGCATGAACTGGAAAACAGAATGGAAGCCGCTCTTCTGGATTATTGCTGTCTTTTCCGCCTGCTTCTTCCTGCCGGTTGAGGCGCCGCGCGTCCAGAGTGCAATTATCGAATCCCTCTATCTGGTCAAGTGGTACGCTCAGGAACATGTGCTGCTCTGCCTGGTGCCGGCCTTTTTTATTGCCGGGGCGGTGGCGGTCTTTGTCAGCCAGGTGGCGGTGATGAAATATCTCGGTCCCAAGGCAAACAAGCTTCTTGCCTACGGGGTCGCTTCGGTTTCGGGCAGCATCCTCGCGGTCTGTTCTTGCACCATCCTCCCGCTCTTTGCCGGAATCTATCGCATGGGTGCCGGGCTCGGACCGGCCTGCGCCTTTCTCTATTCGGGACCTGCGATCAACATCCTCGCGATTATCCTGACCGCGCGCATCCTCGGCCCCGAAATGGGGATAGCGCGCGCGATCGGCGCCATTGTCTTTGCGGTGGTCATCGGCCTGGCCATGCACTTCTTCTTCCGCCATGAAGAGGCCGAAAAAGTCGCCGCCGCGCCGATGATGGGC
>JBDNGT010000107.1:0-9652 GCA_041689145.1 Geopsychrobacter sp.
GATAGTAGTTGACCCCATCACCCGCATTGAGGGCCACCTGCGGATTGAGGCGCAAGTCGAGGAGGGGCGAATTCAGGATGCCTGGAGTTCTTCGACCGCCTTTCGCGGGATTGAAATGATTCTGAAAGGGCGCGATCCGCGCGACGCCCACCACTTTACCCAGCGGTTTTGCGGGGTCTGTACCACGGTCCATTCTATGGCGAGTATCCGTGCCGTCGAAGATGCGCTCAAGATTCAGATTCCAGATAATGCCCGCCTGATCCGGAACATCATCATGGGCATCCAGAATGTCCAGGATCATGTCATCCATTTCTACCACCTACATGCCCTCGATTGGGTCGATATCGTCAGTTCCCTCTCGGCCGATCCAGCAAAGACTGCGCAATTGGCACAATCGGTTTCAGATTGGCCGCTCAGTAGTGCTAAGTATTTCAAAGGGGTCCAGGATCGGATCAAGGCCTTTGTCGGTACCGGCCGGCTCGGACCTTTTTCGAATGCCTATTGGGGCCATAGCGCTTACAAATTACCGGCTGAGGCCAACCTGATGGCGGTTGCGCACTACTTGGAAGCCCTTGAATGGCAAAAAGATGTCATCAAAATCCATGCGATTCTCGGTTCCAAAAATCCACATCCACAAACATTTTTGGTTGGCGGGATGGCGATCCCGATCGATCCCGATAGTCAAAATGCCTTGAACGCCGACAAGCTGGCGTTGATCGGTAAGCTGCTCAAAAAAGCGCGTAAATTTGTTGAAAATGTCTACATCCCGGATCTTTTGGCGATCGCTTCCTTTTATAAGGATTGGGCGGCCATCGGTGGTGGTGTCGGCAACTATCTCTCCTACGGCGACTTTCCGATGGACAACAGCGGTGGTACAGACAATCTTTATTTTCAGCGCGGCGTGATCATGGGTAAAGATATCGCCAATGTGCTGGAGATGGATGAGAAAAAGATTACTGAGTCGGTAACCAACTCCTGGTACAGCTACAGCGACGGCGATGATAAGGGGAAGCACCCCTATGATGGCGAGACCACACCCAACTATACCGGCCCGAAACCGCCTTATGAATTCCTGGATACCGATGGTAAGTATTCCTGGGTAAAATCACCGCGCTACATGGATCAGCCGATGGAGGTCGGCCCGTTGGCGCGTGTTCTTGTCGCCTATGCGAGTGGTAACCAAGATGCGCAGGCGATTGTCGGTCATGTTCTCAAGACCCTCGGGGTCGGGGCAGAGGCGCTCTTCTCAACCCTCGGTCGCACCGCGGCCCGCGGCATCGACTGCCTGATGCTGGCCCAGAAGACCGAGCTCTGGCTGAAGCAGTTGACCGACAATATGGGGCGCGGCATTCTCGAGGTGCATAACGCTGAAAAATGGGAGCCCTCAACTTGGCCGAGAGAGGCGCAGGGCTTCGGCTACCATGAGGCGCCGCGGGGAGCGCTGGGTCACTGGATCCGCATCGAAAACGGCGCGATTGCTAACTATCAAGCGGTTGTCCCCTCGACCTGGAATGCCGGGCCGCGTGATGCGGCTGGTCAGATGGGCCCCTATGAATCTGCACTGGTAGGAACGCCCATCGCCAACGAAGAGCAACCGCTCGAGATTTTGCGCACCATTCACTCCTTCGACCCCTGTTTGGCCTGCGCCGTTCACCTGTTTGACGGCCGCGGGAATGAAATCATCAAGGTCAGGGCCCTTTAGCGCGAGGAGGTTCGACTCATGTTGCAGATACGTTACGTCTGGGAATGGCCGGTACGCCTGACCCACTGGTTTAATGTCATCTCGATCATCGTACTGTCGGTGACCGGGATCTATATCGGCAATCCGAATATATCTGTGCCCCATACCAGCTCTTTTGTTATGGGCTGGATGCGCATGGTTCATTTCGGCTTTGCCTATCTCTTCGCCGTCTCGGTGATCGCACGTTTGCTCTGGATGTTCTTTGGTAATGAGCACGCGAGCTGGAAGACTTTTTTCCCCTGGGCTACCAAGGAGGGTTGGACTCATATCATTGGCGTGTTTGCCTACTACACCTTCCTGCGTAAAAAATTGCCTCATGTCGTCGGGCATAATGCGTTGGCCGCGATGGCATATTCAGTGATCTTTCTGCTCTTTACGCTGCAGATTGTCAGCGGATTTGCTCTGTACGCGCAGTATGATCCTAACGGACTCTGGGCGAGTCTGACGGATCCAGTTTTAAGCTTTTTTGGAAGTCAAGTTTTACGTCTGACCCACCATATGATTACGTGGCTGCTGATCGGTTTTGCCATCCATCACATCTACAGTTCCTGGTTGATGGACGTCAAAGAGAAAAACGGAACCCTGAGTTCGATCTTTGGCGGTTACAAATTTATCGACCCGAAGGATCTTTGATGTCGATTCTGGTAATGGGCCTCGGCAATCTGTTGATGAGCGATGATGGCCTCGGCAGTCGCGTCATCAGTGAACTGGAGACGCGGTTTCTTCCTTGCGCGCAGGTGACCCTGCTCGATGGCGGAACCTTGGGGCTTGATTTGCTGCCACGTCTTGAAGGGGTCGACAAGCTGCTGATTATTGACGCACTGCAGATGGGGGCGGCGCCGGGTGCAGTTTTTCGCCTCGAAGGAGAGGCCGTCCCGCGGGCTTTCGCTAACAAGCTGTCAGTCCATCAGATGGGACTGCAGGATCTGCTGGCTGTTGCTGAACTTGTGGGTCACCTACCCGGCGAATTGGTTGTTATTGGTGCCCAGTCAGCCGCAATAGAGATGGTTCTGGAACTTTCAGCGCCGGTCGCTGCGACCTTTGACAGGGTCGTCTCGGCTGTTCTTGCAGAGCTTGCAGCCTGGGGGCAGCCGCTACAGGCCGCCTAAACTGAAAAAAATCGGTATGCAAAAATAGGGTCACCCTTGGTGGACCCTATTTTTGCACAGAGGGAGATCGGTGCAGAAAATATACATATTTTTTCTGATGCTTTCATTGATGCTTTTTCTGGTGAATTGTACGGCTTCAGAAAAATCGGTTCTGCCGATTCCTCCGATAGGGCTGCTGGACAATGCGCAAGCAATAGCGGTGGGCCGGGAACTATTTGCCGCGCACTGTGCCGAATGTCATGGCGGTCTGGCTGAAGGCCGGACGCTGCGCGCTGCCAGATTTAATCCTGCCGCTCCAGACTTTCAAGAATTGCGCTATCGAACGGCGTTACCGGACTACCTGTATCTGCGGATTTGGTATGGTAAAAACATGGAGCCCTTCGGCTCGTCCGGCTCTGTTATGCCTCCGTGGAATGCCTATTTGACAGAGGAACAGGTTTGGTCATTGGTCGCTTTTATTCGTGACCGTGCAGGCTTAAATTCAGCGCGCTAAAACGACAGGGTCATCTCATCCGGGTAGTCACTTCCGGTATGAATTATCATCACTGACGGATCTGCTGGTACAAACCAGACTATTCTTGTCATAGAGGAGAGTTTGCGCTATAGTTTCGCCGTTTACACGGCTGGCCAAACTATAGTTTAGTCGCACAATTTCTTTCCGTTTTCCTTCAGGGAGTTTTCAGATGAGCCAATTGCAAGCATCAGATCTTGGGCTGAAGAATGTCGGTACGCTTTACCACAATCTTGACTATGAAGAACTTTTCCAGCATGAGCAGGACCGTCAGGAAGGCGTTGTTTCTGCCAATGGCACCATGATGGTCGACACCGGGAAATTCACCGGGCGTTCGCCCAAGGACAAGTACTTTGTTAAACAGGCCCCGTCACAAGACAATATCGCCTGGGGCAAAATCAACCAGCCGATCAGCGCCGAAATATTTGACGAACTTTATGACGCCACTGTCGAATACCTGTCCGGTAAGGATTTGTATGTGACCGACGGTTATAGCGGTGCCAATCAAGATACCCGCAAGTCGGTGCGTTTCATCACCGAGATCGCCTGGCAGTCCCATTTTGTCAAGAATATGTTCATCCGCCCGGAGGCCGCAGATCTTCCTGGCTTCGCTCCTGATTTCCGGGTTTACAACGCAGCCGGAATGCCCAACGAAAAATGGCAGAAGCACGGACTCAATTCTGAAGTTTTCGTCATCTTTAACATCGAAAAGAATATTGCCATCATCGGTGGCACCTGGTACGGCGGTGAGATGAAAAAAGGCATCTTCACCATGATGAACTACTGGCTGCCGCTTGAAAAAATTCTTTCGATGCACTGCTCGGCCAATGTCGGTAAAGACGGTGACGTTGCCCTGTTCTTCGGTCTCTCCGGTACCGGCAAAACCACCTTGTCTACCGATGCCAAGCGCAAGTTGATCGGGGATGATGAGCATGGCTGGGATGCTTCGGGAATCTTCAACTTCGAAGGGGGTTGTTACGCCAAGACCATCAACCTCTCGGCCGAGAGTGAGCCGGAAATCTTTGGTGCAATCAAGCGGCATGCCCTACTCGAAAATGTGGTCTATGATGACGATGGGGTCATCGACTACAGTAGTAGTGCCAAGACCGAAAACACCCGCGTCTCCTACCCGATTGAGCATATCGACAACCATGAGTCGACTCTCAAAGCCGGTCACCCTAAAAATATTATTTTCCTGACCTGCGATGCTTTTGGCGTGTTGCCGCCGGTTTCCAAATTGACCAGGGAGCAGGCCATGTACTACTTCCTCTCTGGCTATACCGCCAAGGTCGCCGGTACCGAGCGCGGTGTCACCGAGCCGAACGCTACCTTCTCTGCCTGCTTCGGGGAGGCCTTCTTGCCTCTTCACCCGACCGTCTACGGCAAACTACTTGGCGAAAAGATGGAAGAACACGGCGTCAATGCTTATCTGGTCAATACCGGTTGGGCCGGTGGTGGCTACGGCGTTGGCAAACGGATGAGCATCAAGGCAACTCGGGCCTGTATCAACGCCATCCTCGATGGTTCGATCAATAGCGCTGAGTTTGGTAAGACGCCTTTCTTTCACTTAAGTATCCCTAAGGAGCTGCCCGGGGTCGACAGCACCCTGCTCAACCCGCGCAATGCTTGGGCTGACAAGGATCACTTTGATACCACCGCCAAGAAGCTTGCGGGGATGTTTGTCGACAACTTCAAGAAGTATGTCATCGCGGGTGATAGCGACTTCACTCAACATGGCCCACAACTCTGATTATTGACGCACATTGACAGACACAGAAGGCGGCTGATCGCGATCAGCCGCCTTCTGTGTTTGGGTCGGCCAAACTTGACAGAAGTTAAAACAAAAACAATAATGCAAAGTTAAGTTTTATGAATTTTTGTAAACCCTCGGCCTGACGATGGAGACTTTCTGATGAGAGTCGGTGAATTTGAGTTGATTGATAAAATCCGCCTGCGTGCCAAGGTCGGGGCCGTACTCAGGCTCGGGATTGGTGACGATTGCTCATCTATTGCTGTCCCAGCTGAGCATGAATTATTAACCAGCACGGACCTGCTGCTCGAAGATGTCCATTTTCGGCTCGACTGGGCCGACCTTCATAGCCTGGGGATCAAAGCCGTTGCGGTGAATGTCAGTGACCTGGCGGCCATGGGCGCCAAGGCCGTTTCACTGCATCTTGCGGTTGGCCTTCCGGTCAGCCTCAGTGATTTGCAGATTGAGCAGTTTTTGGATGGCGTCTTCGCCGGACTGGATCGCTACGAGGTCTTGCTGGCGGGTGGAGATACCTGCCGTTCAACGGGGCCACTGGTGATCTCGGTTACCGTACAGGGCTTCTGCCATAAAGATCAGCTGGTTACGCGGGCGGGTGCCAGGGTCGGAGATGATCTTTGGGTTTCAGGGACGCTGGGAGATAGTGGTCTTGCCCTATATTTTTTACAAGCGGGGCAGACGTTGACCGAATTTCTAGCTGAACGGCATCATCGGCCAGCAGCCAGAACGATCTTGGGACAAAGGCTGGCGACGCAAGGCTTGGCGAGCGCAATGCTCGATTTATCAGACGGTCTGAGCGGCGATGTACGTCACCTGTTGGAAGCTTCTGCGGTCGGAGCGCGTGTTGAGCTTGAACGACTGCCTCTTTCGCAAGAGTTTCAAGCTGAGCTTCAGAAGAATCCAGATCTGATTGATCTGGCCCTTTGCGGTGGAGAAGATTACGAACTGCTCTTTACGGCTAGTCCGACGCTGAGGTCTAAACTCGAGCAACTTTCGGCGGCCATAAACCTCCCCCTGCAGCGCATTGGTGAGATCACAGCTGCCCCGGAACTACACTTTTACCAAGCCAACGGCTTGAGCTATCAGCCACAGAGCAGTGCCTTTAATCATTTTAGATCGACTAAGGACAGCAGTCGTGATTGATGTGTCGAGTGAAGGCGAGGAGCCTTTTTCACGGTACCTGGGCGAGCAACTCTTTGTCGGTAGCGACATCACCGACGAGGCTTTTGCTGAAATCCGTGATATCCTCTTTGCAGGCCGTGGTTTTGACCTTGATGGCTACAAAGATCGCTGCATCAAGCGCCGCATTGCCGCCAGGATCCGTAATCTGGGTTACCGGCGTATCGAAGGTTATATTGCGTTGTTGGAGAATAGCGCGGTTGAACAGGAGCGGCTGCTTGAATCTCTGACCATCCATGTCTCACAGTTTTTCCGTAATCCGACAACCTTTTCGGTACTAGAAGAGAAGGTTTTGCCGGAACTGCTGCGTAAGCGCCGTGGGGAGAGGGAGGTCAAGGTTTGGAGCGTTGGCTGTGCCGGGGGTGAAGAACCCTATTCAATCGCCCTGCTCTGCGATGAGTTGGGCGGACCTCACGATCTGGTTTCAATCTTGGGGACAGACGTGAGCGGCGATATTCTGAAAAAGGCGCGGGCCGGTATCTATGAACCGAACCGATTGGCCGAGGTTCCCCATCAGGTGTTGGCCAAATATTTCATTAGAGAAGGGGTTCGCTACCGTCTCAGTGGTCGGATCTGCGATAAAGTCCGTTTTTACCGACACGATATCTTGCAAGATCGTCCTTTTCCACGTGTTGATCTGATTTTTTGCCGAAATATGCTGATCTATTTTTCGCGGCAGGAACAGGGGCGAATCCTGAGAATTTTAGCCGATACTCTCGTCCCTGAAGGGTTCCTGGTCCTCGGTCGGGCTGAGACCATGGTCAATGAAAGTCGTGAACTCTTTAGCTGCGTTGATCCGGTGGAACGCATTTACCGGAAGCGCGCTAAAGAGAACATTTTAGCTGATATATAAGCGTTAGTTCGTGCTTAAAAGATCAGCCTCTGCTCGGGAGAAAGTTCCATGCGCATCGAAATTAGTCACAAATTTGTTCTCGGATTCGTCGTCGTCGTCGGTTCGATCGTTTTCCTCAACTACCTGGTTCCGACTCTCGGCTTCATCCCTCCAGATTTTCAGCAGTTTGTTACGACCCTTGGCGCCCTCTTGGTCGGTTTACTCTTCGGCTGGATTTTTTCCAAGGCCTTTACCTCAAACATCGGGGTGCTGACCGCCGGCGCTGAGCGTCTCAGTCATGGCGATCTGAGTCATAAGCTCAGGTTGCGCAAGGGTCTGGTCTCAGATGAAACCGAAGACCTGGCCGACTCGTTGAATCAGGTGGTTGATAGTCTGCGCAAACTGGTTGGGAAGATCCGCAGTTCTTCGATGCGCGTAAACGAGTCCTCTCAGGGCCTGAGCGCTTCGGCACAGGAGATGACGGCCTCGTCTCACGAGGTCGCCGGGGCTATTGAGCAGATCAGTCGCGGCGCGGAGACCCAGGCCGAGATGGTCGAGCGGGTTTCCAGGGTAATCCGCGAGATGGCCGATTCGATCAAGAAGATCACAGCGTCGAGTCAGATCCTTTCGCTGTCGGCTGAAGAGACGACCCGCACCGCCAAAGACGGTGGAAAATTGACCGACATGACCCTCGAGAAGATGAAGCATGTGCTCGGTGTCGTTGAAAATAACGGTCGGCAGATGGTTTCCTTCAGCGAGCATGTACAAAAGATCGGCTCGATTATCGGGGTCATCACCGGCATCGCCCAGAAGACCAATCTGTTGGCCCTGAATGCAACTATCGAAGCCGCTCGAGCTGGGGAGTATGGCCATGGCTTTGCCGTGGTCGCCGAAGAGATCAGCAAGTTGGCCGACAGTACCAGTGAGTCGGCCGCTGAGATTACCCGTCTGATCGATACGACCCGTGAGGAGAGCCAGCGGGTTCATCAGTCCATGCTCGAGAGTGTCCGTTCGATCGATGCCGGGCGTGAGGCGATCGACAACGCCAGTGGGGTTTTTCTGGTGATTATTGAAAAGGCTGAAGATGCACAGGCTAAGGCGAACAGTATTACTGCCCTGGCCGAAAAACAGAATCTAGGTTCGGGGGATATTGTGAAGGCGATTGAGGAGATTGCGCGCGTCGCCGAAGATAACGCTGCCGGCACTGAAGAGGTCTCCGCCGCCACTGAAGAACAGTCTGCTTCGATGGAGGAGTTGACCTTTGCTTCACAGAAGTTGGCGCAACTCGCCGATGAGCTGCTGACCTCGGTCAGCAGCTTTAATCTTGGCAGCGATGGGGATTCCGAGAATTGATGACTCAGCTCTTGCCTTTCATGCTCGGCGCTGAACGCTACGGCTTGAGGCTGACAGATATTCAAGAAGTGATCGAGGGGGCTGAACGCCATTACCTGCCCGCGGCTCCGGTTGCGATCATGGCGGCGGTGAACGTGCACGGCCGAATTCTGCCCGTGCTAGATCTGTCCTTGTTTTTAGGGTTTCCACCGGCCGGGTGGAGTGAACGGATGATCGTTCTGGCTCAGCGTGATTTTCAGATGGTGCTTGCGATCGATCAACTCGAGCCGATCCTGAACGTTAACCTTGAACAAGTGACCCTGACACAGAGTGAAGGCCCACCTGACTGTATCCGCGGAGTTTTGAACTGGCAGGGGGAAATTATTAGCCTACTCGATCTTGAACAGCTCCAAAAGGCCACCGTCGAAAACTTTTTTGCCCCCGGAGGTGATCATGTCACAGCGCGTGTTGATCGTAGATGACTCTCTGTTTATGCGCAATACGTTGCGCGATATCTTTTCTGCCGCCGGTTGGGAGCTTGCCGGCGAAGCAACCACCGGCAATGAAGCCCTGCAAAAATATCAGGATTTGCGGCCCAATCTGGTGACGATGGATATCGTTATGCCTGAACGCAGTGGGATTGAGGCGCTACAGGATATCCTTGCCTTTGATACCGAAGCCTTCGTGGTCATGTGTAGTGCCCTCGGCCAGGAGAGTATGGTGCTGGAGGCGATTCAGAATGGTGCTCAGGATTTTATCATCAAGCCCTTCCAGCAGGAACAGGTGTTAGAAGTCGTGACGCGAATCTGCGGATAAAATCTCACATGGATATGTCGAAATATAAAGCCATGTTTCTCACTGAAGCTCGAGAGCACCTGAAAGCAATGGGGACGCTGCTGGTCGACGTAGAGGCGGAGCCGCAAAACCGCAGCGGGATCGATGCCTTGTTCCGTGAAGCGCATTCCATTAAAGGGATGGCTGCTTCGATGGGTTATCAACAGGCGGCCGATCTTTCTCACCATCTTGAGGATTCTCTCGATCTTTTCCGTCAGCAAGGGGAGATAACCGCTGCGGCGATTGATCACTTGCTGACGGGTGTCGATCTAATCGAACTGCTGCTCGACGATATCGATGCCGGGCGCGAAGAACGCAGTGTTGCTACCTTTTATACGGGCAAGAC
>JBDNGT010000108.1:0-38521 GCA_041689145.1 Geopsychrobacter sp.
ATCTGCTGGCAAATCTCTATATTACGACTTATCAGCTGCATTCAACCTTCGAAGTCCATGAGATTTTTCGAATTATTGAAGAGATTTTGTTGAATCTGGTTGGGGCCGAAAAGTTTTCCCTTCTGTTGCGTGATGAAGATGGGCGGATGGTCCAATCGATTATCAATGAAGCGGGGGAAGCGCAAGTTATTGAGGTTGAAATCATTGACCCGCGGATTGAGACGGCGATCGCTGAAGGGCAGAATTGGGTTGCCACTCCTGATGAGTTGTTGCAGTTGCATGATGCCGAGGTGAAAGCAGCGATCCCTTTACTGGTCGATGGTGACGTGATCGGTGTTCTTGCCATCCATCGCTTGTTGAATCAGAAGAGTGGTTTTTCTGAGATGGACGAAGAGATCTTCACCTTGCTTGGCGGCCACGCCGCCATGGCGATCTGCACCGCTGTATTACGGCAAGAAAAAGTCGGCCGCATCAATTTTAGACAGGGCTTTCTGGCACGTGCATGATTGGGTTGTATAGCTTTTTCGTTTGATAATAAGTAATGAGGACACCGCGGAGGAATGGCTAGCATGACAGAGTACAGGGTTCTGGTTGTTGAAGATTCACCAACCATGAGGCAATTGATAGTTTTCGCACTCAAGAGAATTCGCAATCTACACATCGAAGAGGCTGGTGATGGTGTGGGTGGATTGAAGAAACTGTCAGCGCAAAAGTTTGATCTGGTGGTAACTGATATTAATATGCCGATCATGGATGGTCTTAAGCTGGTGAGTCTGATTCGCAACGACCCACAGTACAAGGATATCCCGGTGGTTGTCATTACCACCGAAGGGGCGACCGAGGACCGTGATCGGGCCCTTGCGCTGGGTGCTAATGAATATATCACCAAACCAATTCAGACCGCACGAATTCTGGAAGTCGCAAAGAAAATGCTTGGAATCTGATCGGCCTTGAACTTGACAGACTTTTTAGATCATGGCATAAGACGCTCGAAACCGTATTGACGGTAGCTCTGAAGTGGCTACTTAGTATATCAGGAGGAACACTTGGCTAAAGAAGAAGCAATTGAGGTAGAAGGTGTGGTCGTTGAGCCACTGCCGAACGCGATGTTTCGCGTCAAACTTGATAATGATCACGTTGTGTTGGCTCATATCTCAGGAAAAATGCGTAAATATTATATTCGCATTCTACCAGGAGATCGTGTGACCGTCGAACTTTCACCCTACGATCTGACGCGTGGCCGGATTACCTATCGCGCAAAGTAGTTTGCGACTCTTAGATAGTTATTCAGGTATCTGTACGGACCTAGACACCTTAACATGATGCCGGCTTGTGCCGGTTTTCGTGTATCTACCAAATGAAATATTTGTCCCGGACGTTTTCGTCACGGAGGAACCATGAATAATCAGTATATCTCTAGTGAAATTGAAGAAAAGTGGCAGGGATTCTGGGACAAGCATGAATCCTTCAAGGTTAATGAACTTGATGATAGACAAAAATACTATCTGCTTGAAATGTTCCCTTACCCCTCTGGAAGGATCCATATGGGGCATGTGCGTAACTACGCAATAGGTGATGTCGTTGCCCGCTTCAAACGCCTGCAGGGATTTAATGTGCTGCATCCTATGGGGTGGGATGCTTTTGGCATGCCGGCTGAAAATGCGGCGATTGAACATGGTACTCATCCTGATAAGTGGACCTATGAAAACATCGACAGTATGCGGGTGCAGTTGAAGCGGATTGGTCTGAGTTACGACTGGTCCCGTGAGTTTGCCACCTGCGATGTTGATTATTCACGGTGGGAACAGCTCGTTTTTCTGCGCATGCTGGAGAAAGGCTTAGCCTACAAAAAAACCTCCAACGTCAATTGGTGCAACGATTGCCAGACCGTGTTGGCGAATGAGCAGGTTGATGACGGTTGCTGCTGGCGCTGCAATAACCTGGTGACACAAAAAGAGTTGGATCAATGGTTTTTTCGGATTACCGAATATGCCGATGAACTTCTGGATGAAACCGATAACCTCAAGGGGTGGCCAGAAAAGGTTTTGGCCATGCAGCGTAACTGGATAGGGAAAAGTTACGGCTGCGAGATCGATTTCCTTGTCAAGGACTCGCTAGAGCAGGTCAAGGTGTTCACCACGCGGCCCGACACCCTGTTTGGTGTGACCTTCATGAGTCTTGCCCCCGAACATCCACTGGTCGGTTCGCTGGTCTCTGATGAGCAGCGCGCCGGGGTTGAGGCGTTTGTCGCCGAGGTGGCGCGTCAGGATAAGCTCGACAGAACCAGCGGCGAGCTGGAGAAAAAAGGTGTTTTTACCGGGAGCTACTGTATCAACCCCCTGACCGGCCAAGAAATTCCAGTCTTCCTGGCCAACTTTGTACTGATGGATTATGGCACTGGTGCCGTCATGGCGGTTCCGGCACATGATCAACGTGACTTTGAATTTGCGCGCAAATATCAGCTGTCGGTTCAGGTCGTCATTCAGCCGGAAGGTGAAATGCTCGACCCAAGTGCGATGCTTGAGGCCATGACCGGCTCAGGGACGCTGATCAATTCCGGAGATTTTAACGGGCTCTCAAACGAAGAGGCGAAAGAGAAGATCGCCAGTTTCCTTGATGACAATAATCAAGGCTGCAAATCGATCAATTATCGCCTGCGCGATTGGGGGGTCTCCCGGCAACGCTACTGGGGAACACCGATTCCGATTATCTACTGCGACAGTTGCGGAACTGTGCCTGTTCCCGAAAAAGATCTGCCGGTCAAGTTACCGATGGATGTTGAAATCACCGGTGAAGGGGGGAGCCCACTCGCCCGGCATAAGACTTTTTTGGCCGTCGATTGTCCCTGCTGTGGGGCCGCTGCGCGCCGCGAGAGTGACACCTTCGATACTTTCGTTGAAAGTTCATGGTATTTCGCACGCTTCACCTGTCCGAAGTATGAGCTTGCTCCCCTCGATAGCAAAGCGGCTAATCATTGGCTGCCGGTTGATCAGTATATTGGTGGCATTGAACACGCGGTCATGCATCTTTTGTACGCGCGCTTCTTTACCAAGGTGCTGCGCGATCTCGGCATGGTTGAGGCGAGTGAGCCTTTTTCCAACCTGTTAACTCAAGGGATGGTGTGCATGGAGTCGCAGCGCTGCCCAGATCATGGCTGGCTCTATCCCGAGCAGGTCAATGAGGGCAACTGCACTGAATGTGGCAAGTCGGTTGAGCTCGGCCGTACCGAAAAGATGAGTAAGTCGAAGAAGAATGTTGTCGACCCCAATGAGTTGATCAAGCGCTATGGGGCTGATACTGCCCGGCTTTTCTCGCTTTTTGCGGCGCCTCCCGAGAAAGATCTTGAATGGAACGAGCAGGGGGTTGAGGGCTGCTATCGCTTTCTGAACCGTGTTTGGCGGGCCGTTCACGAAAACCTCGACAAGCTTGGCGCGGGCAGCGAAGTCGATAGTTTAAGCGGTTCAACCTCTGAATTGCGGCGTAAGACCCACCAGACCATCAAGAAGGTCAGTGAAGACGTTGATGGCCGTTTCCACTTCAATACGGCGATTGCTTCAGTGATGGAATTAGTCAATACCATCTACAGTTGCGATAAGGATCAGGAGCCGCCTGCGGTATTGCGTGAAGCGGTGGAATCGGTCGTTCGACTCCTTTCGCCCTTTGTCCCGCATATCTGCGAAGAGCTCTGGCAGCGTCTGGGCTATGAAGGGGGGCTCGAAAAACAAGGTTGGCCGATCTGGGATGATGCAGCTTTAGTCACGACAGAGATTGAGATCGTCATCCAGGTTAACGGCAAGGTTCGGAGCAAGATCAAGGTTGCCGTTGATACCGATAATGAGTCTCTGGAAAAACTAGCCTTAGCTGAGCCGAATGTCGCGCGGTTTATAGAAGGGAAGCAGGTGCGTAAAGTGATCTGTGTTCCCGGTCGCCTGATCAATGTGGTGGTGAGCGGATGAAACTGGCTGCGCTGCTGCTTTTATTGTGTGCCGGCTGTGGCTATCAGTTTACTGGAGGTCGGTTGCCCGGAGATGTTCGGCTGCTGAGACTGCCGTTAGCGGTGAATCAGACTTCAGAGCCCCTGCTTGAGAATGTTTTAGCGGTCCCGCTTACCGCGGTTCTCGCGCGCCAGCAGGCCGTGGAGTTGGTGGAATCAGAAGCCCTGTCTGAGGCGGTTCTGCAGGCAACTATCATTAATTATTCGGTCGAGCCAACCTCCTATGATTCAAATGATCGGATCAGCGTTTTCACGGCGACCCTGGTTGTCCAATTTACCCTGAAGCAACGGAGTGATGGCAAGCTGCTTTGGCAGGGTGATCTGCAGCGTCAGGAGACTTATCGGGCGGCAGTCGACAAGAACCAACAGGAGGATCTCGAATCTTTCGCCATAGAAACCATGGCGAAGAACATCGCAGATGATCTGCTCTATCGCCTGGTCACCAGGTTCTAGATATGACCCCCGAACTTTTGCAGCAGGCAATCAATAGCCACAGTCTACCCGCAGTCCTCTTTCTCTATGGTGGGGAACCCTTTCTGCGGCAGAAGGCCCTGCTGCAGATTGAAAAATCCGTACTTTCTCCGGGAAGTGAGGATTTCAATCGGCATGTCTACCATGCAAAGGGCCTTGCGGTTGAGCAGGTTCTCGAGGCGGCGCTGACCTTTCCCGTCTTTGCCGAGCGGCGTCTGGTTGTGGTTAAGGATGCTCAGGCTCTAACAGCTTCTGATTTAGATGACCTCTTTGTCTACATCCAAAAACCTGCACCTGAAACATGTCTGGTATTCAGCGGGTACAAGATCGACAGCCGGCGAAAGTTCTTTCAGATCCTCAAAAAAAATGATGCTCTCGTTGAGTTCAAACCATTAAATGAGCGGCAGCTCCCAGGGTTTATCCGCAAGCATCTCGAGGACCTCGGTTTTACGATCACCGGAGAAGCCATAAGTCTATTCGTGAGTCGGGTCGGCAGCAGCCTGCTCGAAGTGATAACCGAACTTGAGAAATTGGCCCTGTATGCCGGATCACCGAGGCTACTAGATATTCCTGATATTCAGGCGGTTGTCTCAAATGTCCGAGCGGAAAATATTTTTGAGATCGGTAACGCCGTGGGGCGTCAAGACCCCGGGGTGGCGTTAACTCTGGGGCGGCATCTGTTGGCAGATGGTGAGGCTCCGCTGAAGATCCTGTCTTTGCTGGTTAGGCATTATCGGCAACTCTGGAAAGCTCGTGAGTTGCAGGTGGAAGGGCGGTCGGCCACAGAGATTGCCCGAGGCGCAGGGGTTCCGCCATTTGTTGTTGATGGTCTGATTGCGCAGGGGAGAAAGTATTCGCGAACCGATTTTAGAAGAGCCTTCAACCTTTTTGTAGAGGCTGATTTGGCCATGAAGTCGAGCGGTTCAAGACCTGATGTTGTTTTGGAAAATTTGCTGATGCAGCTGGCTGGTGGAAAACCATAACAAAAAGGGACCTCTTAAGAGGTCCCTTTTTGTAGCTATATAGAACAAGCTTAACCGAGGGTATTGACAAGCCTGGTCAGACGCGCAATTTTGCGGCTGGCGGTCGATTTGTGAATGACACCCTTGGTCGAACTTTTGTCGATGCAGGGGACGGCAAGCTTCATTGATTGCTGGGCCAGATCATCGTCGCCAGCAGCAACCGCCTCACGGACGGTTTTAACCAGGTTGCGCATGGTTGAGCGGATATGGTTATTGCGTGCGTTACGGACCAGGTTTTGTTTGTTGCGTTTAATTGCAGATTTATGGTTAGCCACTTTTTTACTCCTAGTTGAGACGATGAACAGTCAGTAATTGATTATTGAAGGCGATTGGTAACACTCAAATATTCAGCAGTCAAGTTAAAAAATGCTTAAATTGTTCAAAAAAACACAAACTATCAGGACGTTAGACGTTTTAATCTGAGGATTAAAAAATTGTTATATCGCTTAGCTATGGTCGGGCGATGAGCCATCGCAAAAAAATTACCGGAGCAGCACTTGTCATGGCGCTGGCGACATTTATCAGTCGCATCGCGGGCCTTATCCGCGATGTCATTGTTGCCAGGGTGTTCGGCGCCGGGTTTGTGAGTGATGCTTTTTTTATGGCGTTTACTATTCCAAATCTTCTGCGACGTTTTTTTGGCGAAGGAGCAATGACCGCTGCCTTTGTGCCGGTCTATACCGAAATATCAGCGACAAAAGGAGAGGATGAAGCCCAGCGACTCGCGTGTCGGAGTGTAACGCTTCTCTGTCTGATTATGTTGTTCGTTGTGTCCGCCGGAATGCTGCTCGCGCCTTGGATTGTTCGTGGGGTCGGATTCGGTTTTGGTGAGATCAGTGGCAAGCTGGAGCTGACGACAAGCCTGACGCGAGTCATGTTCCCTTATGTTGGTCTTGTTAGCGTTCTTGCTCTAGTGACAGGGATTCTGAACGTTAGGGGGCATTTTTTCCTCCCCTCATTGTCTCCTTTGTTGCTGAATGCCGGGATGATTTTTGGGGCCCTGGAGCTTGGGGGTTGTTTCAGCCATCCGATATATGGGCTAGCTGCCGGAGTGCTGCTGGGAGGGGTCGCTCAGCTTCTATTGCAGTATCCCGTGCTGCTGCGTTACCGGGTTCGCTTGCGGCCCGATTTCCGTTTTACCGGTGATGTTGCACTCAGACGGATTTCCCGACTGATGCTGCCGGGGGTTGCTGGTGTCGCCGTCTATCAGATTAACGTGGTCGTGACGCGCCTGTTAGCCTCTTTTTTGCCGCAGGGGAGTGTGTCCTACCTGTATTATGGGCAACGGCTGTTTGAATTTCCGCAAGGGATATTTATCGTTTCTCTGGCGCAGGCCGTTTTGCCGATGATGAGTCGCCATGCCGCAGATGGAGATGACGCGGCATTCAAAGATTCTTTGCAATTTGCCTTTTCACTGATGGTGGTCTTTACCCTTCCGGCAATTTTTGGGCTTGTGATCTGCGCTCGTCCTGTTTACAGTCTCTTTTTCATGGGGGGGGAATTTGACTTGACGGCCTTGGATGCGACCTCGATGACCTTGATCTATTATGCCCCAGGTTTACTATTTGTCGGGTTAAGTCGGGTGGCTGCCCAGACATTTTATGCTTTGAAAGATACGCGTACCCCCGTGTTGGTGTCTTTCTGGACCTTGATCGTGAATGCTGGTCTTGGTTATCTGCTGATGGGGCCCCTGCAGTATCTTGGATTAGCGCTGGCACTGAGTCTTGCCTCAGCATTTAATGCATTATTGCTGATTATTCTTCTGAGACGTCGTATCGGACCATTTATTCGGCACTCGCTGCTCAGACCTCTCAGGGGTGTCGTGCCTGCCACGGTTGGGATGGTCGTTGTCGCAACCCCGATCGTTCACCTGTGTGATTGGTATCTGCCCGGTGCGATCTGGCAGAAGAGCCTTGTGCTCTGCCTTGCGGTTGTGGGTGGTGGTGTGGTTTTTCTGCTGCTCTGTATGCTGTTTAAGGTTGAAGAAATTTCACGGGCCTGGCAGTTACTGAGGCGTCGCAAGGGAAGTGCCCGTAGCGCCTGAATTGCCTTATGGGGCGGTCATACCACTACCCCCGATAGATTCTCAATTCACCCTTAGCCAGCATCGACCCAAACGCTTTTTTCAGCCACCTCTTCAGGATTGTGCGGCTGAAGGGTGCCAGCAATAAAAAGCCACCCAGGTCGGTACAAAATCCTGGTGTCAATAGCAATATACCTCCTGAGAGCACCATTGCGCCATCGATCAATTCTTCGGCCGGCATTCTCCCGGCCGCTATCTCCCGTTGAATCCTGATCATCAAGGATATCCCCTGTGATTTTGCCAGATGAGCACCTGCAATCCCGGTTGCAAAGATGAGTAGAATTGTCGGCCCCATCCCTATGGTGTTACCTACCTCGAGGAGGACGTAAACTTCAACAATCGGAACGATAATAAACAGGAGTAAAAGCCTTATGAACATTAGTAAACCTCTGTTTTCAGTAAAAATTAAAAAACTACTAAAGAATTATCTCGTATTTCATTCTAGATACTGTATCTAACATAAGTATCTGAAATATAAAGGTAAAAAAAAATGATTAAAAAGTATGCAAGGTGCTGCTGTTACCGTTTTGTCTCAGGTCTTATAGATTGTTCACAGTTCTGTCAACAGGTTTTGCACAGTTGATGTTGAAGTGAAGCTTACCCTTTGAAAGATCAGCGTTTTTTGGATGTCAAGATTTTTTTTGCATTTTTTTGCGTTTATTGAAATCCCTTTTGGTCAGCTTTTTGGAGAATATTTAAGACATATTTGCGCAGGGCCAGGTCGCTGTCTATTCCATGTTGTTGGGCCAGGAATACAAGCTCGAATATCTCCTCTGCAAGCGTTTCTTCGTTGAGGTTCTCTATCGGCGAATTACCAAGTCTTTCGAGGTAGGGGAGATTGTCGGGTGAGCTCGAAGCTTTGCTTAGGTGACGACAGCACTTGTCCGCCAGTTTAAGTGCTGGAAGATTAGCTGGTTGGCGAGATGCGAAATCGGTTGCCTGGCCTTTCTCTTTAAGCTCTTGGCGCTTTATTTGTTCCCAATCTGGATGCTGTTTTTGTCCAGTTGTCAGCGAAAAAATATGTGGGTGGCGACGGCGGAGTTTGATATTGATTCCCTCCGCGATCTCTCCGATGCCGAATAGCCCACGTTCCGAAAATATCTGAGCTTGAAAAATGACTTGCAAGAGAAGATCGCCAAGTTCTGCGAGAATCTCTTGGGTGTCTCCAGCGTCAATGGCATCGACAAGTTCATAGGCTTCCTCGAGGATATAAGGGCGTAAGCTTTCTGGTGATTGTTCGCGATCCCAAGGGCAACCATCTGCCGAGCGCAGTTGACGCATGGTGGTAATCAGTTCTGAAAGATGTTTAATCTCATCGGGAGCCATGTTAAAAAAATCCTTTTAGTTGTGTCTGTTGTTGGGTGATATAAGGTAACTGAAACCTGAATCTTATTCTGTCACGTTTGTGCTCGGGGGCAAATTTAAAATAAATCCTTGCAAATTAGCGACTGATGAGCTACTTAAGACCGCCCGTTTTTACCGGAATTCCCTTGACACCATTTGGTCCTTTTCTATAGTGTGTCGCTTTGTTCTGAGGTTGACTAGCTGCGACTTTTAGTAGAAAAAATCACAGATATCAGTAAAGCCTATACGCTTACCCTGGCGGCTGATGATTTGAACCGTCAGTTTGGGCGTGTACCGGATAAGGTTTTTGGCCCCTTTGCGAGCGCTGTGTTGGTCAATTATCGATTGACACGGATTGACCGGAGACTCTTATTGAACGGTGAGATAACTGCCGATCTGGTTTTGCAGTGTGGTCGTTGTCTGGATGGGCTCTTAGAGCGTCTCGATGAGTCGTTCTCTGTCGCTTTGAGCATTGTTGACGAGGAGAACTCTCTTGAGGAAGAGTTGGAACTGGATGAAGAGCGGATAAATAGCATCACTTTGATCGATGACGAGGTTGATCTGCTGCCGATTCTGCTCGAGCATGTTTTTATGGCCCTTCCAACCCATAGCCTATGCAGTGAGAATTGTCCTGGACTTTGCCCTTACTGCGGGGCTGATCTGAATATAGTTAGTTGCACTTGTGAGCCCAGGCATTTTAATAACCGTTTTGGAAAGCTGAAGGATTTAAAGATTTATCCTTCTTGATGTCGATATCGACCTAGCCCCGGTAAAGAAGTTCGCCTGGGTAATGCTATTAAACAGTGGCCCCTTTTCGGCCAGTTTTAAGGAGATACAAAAATGGCAGTACCAAAGAAGAAGACCTCGAAATCTAAAAAGAACATGCGCCGTTCACATCACGCTATTTCAGCCTCTGGAATTTCAACCTGTCCTCAGTGCCAGGAAATAAAGCTTCCTCACCGTGTTTGTGCTAGCTGCGGCGCATACAAGGGAAAAGAAGTTATCAGTGCTACTAGTATCTGATTTGTTGACTTTAATCTAAGTCATGAATATCAGAGTGGCGGTTGATGCGATGGGTGGGGACTTTGCCCCGGTTTCTGAAGTGGCCGGGGCGGTTGCTGCCTGTCAACGCTGGGGTTGTGATGTTGTGCTGGTTGGCGACAAGGCTCTTATCCAGGCTGAACTAGCAAAACATCCAGTCGAGAATCTGAAGATTTCGATTCAGCACGCCAGTCAGGTTGTGGGGATGGAAGATTCAGCTTCGGATGCGGTGCGTAAAAAGCAAGATTCCTCGATCCGCGTTGCCTTTGATCTGGTGAAAAAGAGCGAGGTTCACGCTGTGGTCAGTACCGGTAACTCTGGTGCAACCATGGCCGCGGGGATGTTTGTTCTCAAGCGGGTCAAGGGGATTGACCGTCCAGCGATTGGAACCCTGCTCCCCAACGTCAAGGGGATGACGCTGGTTCTCGATATGGGAGCCAACGTTGATTGCAAGCCCTTAAATCTACAACAATTTGCCATTATGGGCAGTTTGTATATGCAGCATGTCGTCGGGATTAAGGCTCCGCGTGTCGGGTTGCTTTCTAACGGCGAAGAAGAAAAAAAAGGGACCGAATTGACCCGTGGCGCTCATCGCCTTCTGCTTGACACTGACATTAACTATGCCGGTAATGTCGAAGGTGGTGATGTGTTTAACGGTACGGTCGATGTGGTCGTTTGCGATGGTTTTGTTGGCAATGTTCTGCTTAAAGCCGCGGAGGGACTGGCTGTGGCTATGACTAGCATGCTACGGTCTGAGATTGAAGGTCGGTTTTTGTCGAAACTTGGAGCGCTATTGAGTCGCAGTGCGTTTCGTGCTTTTAAAAAGAGGGTCGATCCCTGTGAATATGGTGGTGCTCCCCTGTTAGGTTTAGCCGGAACCGGAGTTGTTTGCCATGGCAAGGCAACTCCTCTGGCGATCGCTATTGCTATCCATCAGGCACATGAATTTGCCGGAATCAAAATCGAAGAGAAGCTGGTGCATTCCCTCTGATTATTTGATCGGTTTTGTTCCAGGCATGATCGAAGGAGATTCATTGTGATAAGAGCACGTATTACTGGTACCGGTTCATATATGCCGGAAAAAATACGGACCAACTTCGATATCGAAAAAATGGTCGATACCACGAACGATTGGATTCTTGCGCGAACCGGTATCGAAGAGCGCAGGATTGCTGCAGACGGGGAGTTTACCTCTGATTTGGCAACCCGAGCTGCTGAGCGTGCGCTTGAGATGGCAGGAGTGTCTGCGAGTGAGATCGATCTTATCGTGCTTGGCACCATTACCGGTGATTACCCTTGGCCGGCAACTGCGTGCATCGTGCAGAAGAATCTAGGGGCCGACAACGCTTATGCTTATGACCTCTCTGCGGCCTGTAGTGGCTTTGTTTATGCTCTAGGCTCTGCAAGCGATTTCATCCAGAGTGGCCGCGGGAAAAAGGCGCTGGTGATTGGTGCCGAAACCCTGAGTCGAATCGTCGACTGGACCGATCGCAATACCTGTGTGCTATTCGGTGACGGGGCCGGAGCTGTAGTTCTTGAGGCGGCGGAAGATAGTGGGTCCGGTCTGCTCTCTACTCATATGCATTCCGACGGTAGTTACCTCGACCTGCTCTATCAGCCGGGCTTTGGGACGCGTGTCATGCCGAATGCTGAGAATTTCGCAAATCGCTCCTTTTATCTCACGATGCAGGGCAACGAAGTTTTTAAGGTCGCCGTGCGTTCCTTGACCGACGTTTCGCTGGAAGCACTGGCCGCGAACGGTATGAGCGCCAGTGACGTTTCCCTTTTTATCCCCCATCAGGCCAATAAACGGATTCTCGAAGCGACAGCTAAGCGGATCAAGCTAGATGACGATCAGGTCTACGTCAACGTTCATAAGTATGGCAACACTTCTGGGGCGACCATCCCCGTTGCTATGGACGAGGCCAATCGTGCAGGTCTGCTGAAGTCGGGTGATATTCTTTTGCTCTCGGCCTTCGGTGGTGGCTTTACTTGGGCGTCGACCCTTATTCGCTGGTAATTAACTAACGGGATAGACTGATGATCGCTTTTCTTTTTCCTGGCCAGGGTTCGCAGTATCCCGGCATGGGTAAACAACTAGTTGAAAATTTCCCTCTTGCCCGACGAACCTTCGAAGAAGCCAGTGACGCTCTTGGTTTCGATATGGCGGCACTCTGTTTTGATGGCAGTGAGGATGACCTTCGCCTGACCGCAAATACCCAGCCCGCAATTCTAACCACCAGTCTTGCTGCCCTGCGCATACTTGAGCAGGAGACCGGGTTGGTGCCGGGTTGTGCTGCCGGCCATTCATTGGGTGAATTTTCCGCACTGGTTGCTGTTGGTGCGCTCAATTTTTCTGATGCCGTTAAAACTGTGCGTCAGCGTGGCACCTTTATGCAGGATGCTGTCCCGGTCGGGGTCGGCGCCATGGCTGCGATCATGGGTATTGATCGAGAGCCCCTGGAGCAGATCTGTTTACAGGCTGCGGCCGGTGAAGTTGTTGCTCCGGCAAATTTCAATAGTCCTGGTCAAATCGTCATTGCCGGGCACGCGACTGCCGTCGAGCGCGCGATGGTATTGGCCAAAGAGCAGGGGGCCAAACGAGCCACGCTCTTGCCGGTTAGTGCGCCTTTTCATTCGGCCTTGATGCAGCCTGCTGCGGAGCGGCTTGAAGAGGTACTCGCTCTGTTACCGATCGGTTCTTTTCGTTGTCCGGTCGTTGGCAATGTTGAAGCGCGTAATTATTCTGACCCCGCACAGGTGAAGGCTCTCTTGGTCAGGCAGGTCTGTTCGGCTGTTCGCTGGGATGAGTCTGTTTTGGAGATGGATCGCTGTGGCGTGAAGCGTTACATTGAAATCGGTCCCGGCAAGGTGCTGTGCGGACTGGTTAAGCGTATCGTTAAGGGGGGTGACACCGCGCAGGTCGACTCAGTTGATACTCTTGCTAAGCTGACCCCGTGATCCTTTTGTTGACCTCTGCTTCGAGGAGCCAATACTATGCTGGAAGATAAGATCGCAATTGTCACGGGCGCGTCGCGTGGCATCGGCCGCTGTACTGCGCTGCAGTTGGCCAAGAGCGGGGCCGACCTGGTTGTGTGTGCCAGGTCTGAGGCACCTTTAAAGGAGCTGGTCGCTGAAATTGAGGTCATGGGGCGTAAGGCACTTGCCGTTGTCGTTGATGTCGTCAATCCTGCAGACATTGCAGCCCTTATCGATCAAACTATTGCGACCTTTGGCAAGATCGATATTCTGGTCAACAATGCTGGAATTACTCGCGATGGTCTGTTGTTGCGGATGAAAGATGCTGACTGGGATATGGTTCTCGATACCAATCTTAAAAGTGCTTTTCTTCTGACACGTGCCGTCGCTAAAATTATGACCAAACAGCGCAGCGGGCGCATAATCAATATCTCGTCGGTTGTCGGTGAAATGGGGAATCCCGGGCAGGCGAATTACAGCGCCAGCAAAGCTGGATTGCTCGGCTTAACCAAGTCGGTCGCTCGAGAACTGGCGCGGCGGAATATCACCGTTAATGCCATTACTCCGGGTTTTATTGAGACCGACATGACTGATGATCTTGGTGAAAAAGCCCGGGCTGAACTTATCGCACAAATCCCGCTCGGCCGTCTTGGTCAGGCAGAGGACATCGCTCATGCCGTTATTTATCTTGCCTCGGATCAAGCCGGTTATGTAACCGGACAGGTTTTAGGCGTCAACGGCGGTATGTATATGTAAACCTGATCAGTCAACGATCAAAACCATGTCTATCAGGCCCTTTTTAGGGCCTCAACAAAACAGGAGAAAGCAAATGGCTTCTATTGAAGAGCGCGTAAAACAGATTGTTGCCGAACAGCTAGGCGTTGATGAGGACCAAGTCACCAACCAAGCTGCCTTTATGGACGACCTCGGTGCTGATTCTCTGGATACCGTGGAACTGGTTATGGCACTCGAAGAGGAGTTCGATATTGAAATCTCCGACGAAGATGCCGAAAAAATCCAAAAGGTTCAGGACGCTGTTGATTACATCAATAAGGCTTCCTGATCAATTGCAGCTGGGAGCAGATAACCTCTGCTCCCGGTTCCTTCGTCCTGCCCGTTGTCATGCCTTGATAATGATGTGTATGATATTATCCAGCCATTCCCCTTTAAACAGGAAAAGAGAGTCACATGCGTAGAGTTGTTGTGACCGGTGTCGGGATCGTTTCTCCCCTGGGAACCGGTGTAGAAAAGACATGGGATGCCCTGATCGCTGGTCGTTCCGGCATCGACAAAATTACTCGATTTGACGCCTCAAACCTGCCGACCCAGATTGCTGGAGAGGTTAAGGATTTTGTTGCCGAGGACTTTATTGATAAAAAAGAGATCAAAAAGATGGATCTCTTTATCCAGTACGGTCTGGCCGCCAGTCAGGAGGCCCTTGAGGACTCTGGACTCAAAATCACTGAGGCTAACGCTGAACGTGTCGGAGTGATTGTCGGTTCCGGCCTCGGGGGCCTGCCGACGATCGAAAAGTACCATTCCGAGTTGGTGAATCGCGGCTATAGAAAAATTTCCCCCTTCTTTATCCCGATGCTGATCATCAATCTGGCCCCTGGTCATATTTCGATCCGCTTTGGCGCCAAGGGGCCTAATGCCTCGACCGTGTCGGCCTGCGCCACCGGTACTCACTCGATTGGTGATGCCTACCATGTAATTAAGCGCGGTGATGCTGATGCGATGTTCGCTGGGGGGACCGAATCAACCATCACCGAACTGGCGATTGGTGGCTTCAATGTCATGAAGGCTCTTTCGACCCGCAACGATGACCCGCAGGGAGCTAGTCGCCCATTTGATAAAGGGCGTGATGGCTTTGTTATGGGTGAAGGGGCCGGGATTCTGATTCTCGAAGAGTATGAGCAGGCCAAGGCGCGTGGTGCTAAGATTTATTGTGAGGTTGTTGGATATGGTGCGAGTGCCGATGCCTTTCACCTCACCCAACCGGCTGCTGGTGGCGAGGGTGCCGCACGCTGTATCGCCATGGCGCTCAAAAATGGCAAGATCAAGCCGGAAGAGGTTGATTATATCAACGCCCACGGAACCTCGACCCATTTCAACGACCTTTATGAAACCATGGCTATTAAATCGGTCCTGGGTGATCACGCCAAGAAGGTGATGGTCAATTCGATCAAGAGCATGACTGGTCACGCTTTAGGTGCTTCTGGCGGCATTGAAGCCGCCGTCTGCGCCTTAGCGATCGATCGCAGCATGTCTCCGCCGACAATCAATCAGGATGAGGCTGATCCAGACTGTGATCTCGATTACGTACCGAATACGGCGCGTGCGGCATCGATCGATGTTGCCCTTTCTAATTCGTTCGGGTTTGGCGGCACAAACTCAACTCTGGCATTTCGTAAGATTTGAGGTTGAAAATGATTGCAGTCGGAAGTGATCATGGTGGTCTTGAGCTGAAAACAGCGATCTGTCGGCTCCTGCAAAAGCGCGGTCTTGAGTTCGAAGATTTTGGACCTGCTGATCAGAGTTCGGTCGATTATCCCGATTTCGGCGTCAAGGTCGCCAGCGCTGTTGCCAGCGGTGACTGTGAGGCTGGTGTGCTGATTTGTGGAACCGGGATTGGAATGTCGATTGCGGCCAACAAGGTTGACGGTATCCGCGCGGCCCTGGTTCATGATCCGTTTACAGCACAGATGGCCAAAGAACATAATAACGCCAATGTGTTGGTGCTGGGCGGTCGTGTGCTGGGTGTCGAGCTAGGTTGCCAACTGGTTGAGATCTGGCTTGACAGTCCCTTCGAAGGTGGCCGCCATCAGCTGAGACTCGACAAAATTCACCAGATCGAAGCAGCGCAAAAATAAACAGAACTATGATCCCTGCGGGGCGGCACTGTCCGCCCCGTATTAATTCCAAATCAAATAAAGGCTGGAGACTTAAGCATGAATAAGCAATCCCTTGCCGGGTTCGATCCCGAAATTGCTGCGACAATCGTAGAAGAGACCGCCCGCCAGGAGTATAATCTGGAATTCATTGCGTCGGAAAACTTCGTCAGTGAAGCGGTACTCGAAGCTCAGGGTTCGGTTCTGACCAATAAATATGCCGAAGGCTATCCCGGCAAAAGATATTACGGTGGCTGTGAAGTGGTCGATAAGGCCGAGCAGCTTGCCATCGACCGGGCCAAAGAGCTTTTTGGTGCCGAGCATGTCAATGTCCAGGCCCATTCTGGTTCTCAGGCGAACATGGCGGTCTACTTTACCGTCTGTCAACCGGGCGACACCGTCCTCGGGATGAATCTGGCGCATGGCGGTCACCTTACCCATGGTTCCTCGGTCAATTTTTCCGGCAAGCTCTTCAATATCGTCGCCTACGGGGTTAAGGAAGAGACTGGCACCATCGACTACGAAGAAGTCGAAAGCTTAGCCCGTGAGCACAAGCCCAAATTGATTGTGGTTGGCGCGAGTGCCTATACCCGAATCATCGATTTTGTTGCCTTCCGTCGGATTGCCGATGAGGTTGGCGCGGTGGTGATGGTCGACATGGCGCACATCGCCGGACTTATCGCCGGCGGCCAGCATCCGAACCCGGTTCCCTATGCCGAATTTGTGACCACCACGACTCACAAGACCTTGCGGGGCCCGCGTGGCGGGATGATTCTGTGTACCGAAGCCTGGGGTAAGAAATTAAATAGCAATATCTTTCCCGGCATTCAGGGCGGCCCGCTTATGCACGTGATCGCAGCAAAAGCTGTCGCTTTTAAAGAGGCGTTGAGCCCAGAGTTTAAGGAATATGCTGCGCAAGTTGTGAAAAACGCTAAAACCCTTGCCGCAGAACTGGTTAAGCGCGGCTATAATCTGGTCTCGGGCGGAACCGATAATCATCTGATGCTGCTCGATTTTAGCGGGACAGAGATCACCGGGAAGGTTGCCGAAGAGACACTTGAAAAAGCTGGACTGACGGTCAATAAAAATGCGGTCCCTTTCGACACCCGCTCTCCCTTTGTGACCAGCGGCGTGCGGATCGGAACCCCGGCGACCACGACTCGTGGTCTTAAAGAGCCTGAAATGGTGCAAGTCGCCGGCTGGATCGAACGGGCGCTACATGCCATTGACGACGAGCAGGCACTTGCGGTAATCCGTGCCGAGGTCAAGGAGCTTTGTCTGCGTTTTCCGCTCTACGCAGATCGACTCAAGTAGGTCCCAGTGAAGCGACCGACCTGGGATCAATATTTTATGCAGATCACCACATTGGTGGCGACACGCTCGACCTGCATGCGTCGTCAGGTCGGGGCTATGTTGGTCAAGCATAAGAATATCCTTGCCACAGGCTATAATGGTGTCCCGAGCGGCATTCGTCACTGCGATGAGGTTGGTTGTCTGCGCGAGCAACTCAAGGTTCCATCAGGGGAGCGGCATGAACTCTGTCGCGGCCTGCATGCCGAACAGAATGCAATTATTCAAGCCGCGCGGCATGGGATCAATATTGAGGGTTCGACCGTTTACTGTACCGATTCGCCCTGCAGTATCTGTAGCAAGATGTTGATCAATGCAGGTGTCCAGAATATTGTCTATGGGCGCGGCTATCCCGATGCGCTTGCCCAGGAGATGCTCTGTGAGGCCGGGATCGACACCCGACTGTTCAGCGGAGAGCCCGAATGAACTGTCCATTTTGCAGCCATGACGATACCCGGGTGGTCGATTCCCGACTCGGTAAAGAAGGGAACAACGTTCGTCGCCGGCGAGAATGTCCAGAGTGCGGGCGGCGATTCACGACCTATGAGCGGGTCGAAGAGATGCTCCCCTGGGTGATCAAAAAGGATGGTCGACGCGAAGCCTTTGACCGGGTCAAGATCATTTCAGGGATGCAGCGCGCCTGCGAAAAACGTCCGGTCTCGGTTGAGCAGATTGAATTGATGGTCGACCGACTTGAGCGCTACTTTCAAGAGACGGGTGAAAAAGAGATCAATGCCAGCATGATTGGTGAAGAGGTGATGAAATCTCTGCAGCAGGTCGATGAGGTCGCTTACGTCCGTTTCGCCTCGGTTTATCGTCAATTTAAGGATATCAACGAGTTTATGCTGGAGCTTAAGGATCTGCTCGGAAAACCTGGGCAATGAGCATTTATCGACCAGATTGACTATGATAGTAGCCGGGGTGCTTTTTTGTATCCCGGCTGTATAGTTTTTAAGCTGAGAGCTTTATTAACATGTGCGAATCACAGACATTTATGCTGCGGGCGCTGGATCTGGCGCGCACAGCTTTGGGTCGGACATCACCGAATCCCCCTGTCGGCGCAGTGATCGTGCGTGAAGGTCAAATTGTCGGCGAAGGCTTTCACCCCAGAGCCGGTGAACCTCATGCTGAGATTTTTGCTCTACACCAAGCGGCAAATCTGGCAGCAGGTGCTGATATCTATGTGACCCTTGAGCCTTGTTCCCATCAGGGCCGAACCGGTCCCTGTGCCGAGGCCCTCATAGCCTCAGGGATTAAAAGGGCCTTTGTCGGCACGAGCGATCCCAATCCATTGGTTGCGGGGCAGGGGATCAAGCGCCTGCAGGATGTCGGAATTGAGGTGCAGATTGGGCTTTGCGCGGCTGAATGCCGTGAGCTGATTGCCCCTTTCGCATGGCATATTATTCATAAAAGTCCATACACCCTTTATAAGTCGGCGATGACTTTCGACGGACAGCTTGCCACCCACGCAGGAGATTCCCGTTGGGTTTCCGGCGAAGAAAGCCGCCGACGGGTTCATAGCCTACGCAACCAGGTCGATGCAATTATGGTCGGGGTTGAAACGATTCTGGCTGATGACCCGCAATTGACCACGCGCTTAGCGCAAGGGGGCCGTGACCCACTGCGAGTTGTGGTCGATAGCCGTTTACGCACCCCACTGCAGAGCCGCATTGTGCAACAGAACTCCAGCGCACCCACCCTGATCGCGACCACAAAGCAAGCCTCGCCTGATCGCATTGCTGCACTACAGGAGGCTGGATGCGAAATCCTGCTATTGCCTGAAGTTGGTGGTCAGGTCTCCTTGCCCGATCTCTGGCGCGAACTGGGCTGCAGGAATATTCAACTCTTGTTGCTGGAAGGGGGACGAACCCTGGCCGCGGCTGCGTTGAGTGCTGGTTTGATTAATCGTCTGCAGGTCTATATCGCGCCCAAGCTCCTCGGCGGTGCGGGCTTGTCCGGGCTTTTTGCCGGGGAGGGTTGCGCCCTGATGAAAGATGCGCTGCCGCTTGAGAACCTGCTGGTAGAGAAGGTCGGAGATGATTTATTGCTGACTGCTGAGGTGAAAAGATGTTTACCGGCTTAATTGAGGCAACCGGCAGCCTTGCCGATCTCGAACGCAGAGGCCCACTCTGTCGCCTGCGAATCAACAGTTCTCTGGCACAGGCAGATCTGCAACTAGGTGAAAGTATTGCTGTCAATGGCACCTGTCTGACCCTGACGAGTTGGGATCACAACAGCTTTACGGCGGATGTCTCATCTGAGACCCTTGAGGTGACCACCCTAGGTAAGCTGGGCCGAGGTGGCCAGGTCAATCTCGAGCGTGCGTTACGACTCTGTGACCGACTTGGTGGACATATCGTGAGTGGTCATGTCGATGCTATCGGACAGTTGCGCGTTAGGCTCAGCGAAGGGGAGACGCAGCGTCTCGAGTTCACCTTGCCCGCTGCCATCTCCCGCTACGTTGCAACCAAGGGCTCGATTACCATCGACGGTATCAGCCTGACCGTCAATCAGGTCGCTGAATTTAGTTTTTCCGTGATGATGATTCCGCATACCCTGGAGATGACAACGCTCAAGAATCTGCGGGTCGGTGAGTCGGTCAATCTCGAGTCCGACATTCTTGCGCGTTATGTCGAACGCTTGGCCAGCCCGGCTTCAGAATCAGCAAATAACACGGCAGGGATCTCCCTTGAGTTTCTTGCCAAGAACGGCTTTATGTGACATGATTCGCCCCTGCCAGCGGCCTATATGTTTGGCAGCTATCGCCAAAAATCTATGACAGAAAGACGCTATTCCAATGCCGATTGCAAAGATTGAAGCCGCGCTCGAAGATATCCGTGCCGGGAAAATGGTCATTCTGGTGGACGACGAAGATCGAGAGAATGAGGGCGACCTGACCATGGCTGCCGAATTGGTCACCCCCGAAGCGATCAACTTCATGGCCACCGAAGGGCGCGGACTGATCTGCTTGTCGTTAACCGAAGAGCGCGCCGATTATCTCGAACTACCCTTCATGGTTTCCGATAACAGTTCCTCCTTTGGCACTGGATTCACGGTTTCAATCGAAGCCCGCAAGGGTGTGACGACCGGTATATCTGCCGCTGATCGTGCCAAAACCATTCAGGTTGCACTCGCGGATGAGAGTACCGCTTACGATCTGGCCCGTCCCGGCCATGTTTTCCCGTTGCGTGCGCGCAAGGGGGGGGTGATGGTCCGTACCGGGCAGACTGAAGGTTCAGTCGATCTCGCCCGTCTGGCAGGCTTGAAACCGGCCGGGGTCATCTGCGAAATAATGAATGTTGATGGCACCATGGCCAGAATGCCGCAGTTGGATGAGTTTGCCCAAAAACACGATATGAAAATTATCAGTATTGCGGATCTAATCGCTTATCGGATGCGTAAGGAACTGCTGGTGACCCGCGCTGCTGAGACGGTTCTGCCGACCAGTTACGGTGGAGATTTCAGGGCGATTGTTTATGAAAATGAGGTTGATAGTGCACAGAATATCGCGTTGATCAAAGGTGATATAGACACCAGCAAGCCGGTGTTGGTGCGGGTGCACTCCGAATGTTTAACCGGCGACGTTTTTGGCTCACAGCGCTGTGATTGCGCGGATCAACTCCATGCCGCCATGCGACAGGTTGCAAAGGAAGGCGCCGGAGTCATTCTCTATATGCGTCAGGAAGGGCGGGGGATAGGCCTGGTTAATAAGATCAAGGCTTACGCCTTACAAGACCAGGGTCGTGACACCGTAGAGGCGAATGAGGACCTGGGGTTCGGCGCTGACCTGCGTGATTATGGCATCGGGGCACAGATGCTCACCGACCTCGGGATTACCAAACTACGTCTGATGACCAATAATCCGAAAAAGGTTGTTGGCCTTGAAGGTTATGGAATCGAGATCAGTGAGCGGGTCTCGATAGAAACCGTCGCTCAGGATTCCAATCTGAAATATCTGAAGACCAAGCGCGAAAAGCTTGGTCATCTGCTTGATCTCTGATTCTTACTTTCTTAACGAAGGAAGAGGACCCTTATGTTGAATGTGATTGAAGGAAACCTTGACGCTGCGGGCTTTAAATTTGCGCTGGTCGTCAGTCGTTTCAATAGCTTTATCTGTGACCGCTTGCTTGAAGGTGCTTTAGACACCCTGAAGCGTCATGGCGCCCAAGATGCCGCCCTGACGGTGGTGAAGGTTCCCGGTGCTTTTGAGATCCCATTGACTGCGAAAAAACTCGCAGGTAGCGGTAAATATGACGCCCTGATCTGTTTGGGCGCCGTGATTCGTGGTGGAACCCCGCACTTCGAATACGTCAGTTCAGAGGTCACCAAGGGGGTTGCCAGTGTTTCCCTCGATACGGGTGTGCCGATCTCTTTCGGCGTCTTGACGACCGACAGTGTTGAGCAGGCGATTGAACGCGCCGGAACCAAGGCCGGCAACAAAGGCTGCGAAGCGGCCATGAGTGCCATTGAGATGGTCAACCTTTTTAAGACTCTATAAGCGAAGAAGATGCAGATTCAACACCGTAGACTGGGGCGTGAATGCGCCCTCAAGATTCTTTTTGCCCTGCGACATGACACCGATATCGGCAAGGATGAACTGCTGGGGCGTTTCTGGGAAAACTTTCGTTTTGCTGATGACGCACTGGGTGAACCGCTTGATAGCCTTGAAAAGCCGATTCCCGAATCGGCCAAACGTTTTACTGAGCAGTTGGTGAGTGGGATTGTCGAGTACCGTCCCATCCTGGATCAACGGATTCGAGACGCTGCTAAAAATTGGTCACTCGAACGGATGACCGCTGTCGATCTGTCGATTCTGCGGATGGCCTGTTTTGAACTCTGTTATCTGCCCGATATCCCAGCGCGGGTGACGATGAACGAGGCGATTGAGATTGCTAAGCGTTATGGCACCAAGGAATCCCCTTCCTTTGTGAATGGTCTGCTCGACAAAATCGCAAAAATCATTGATAAAAAAGATAGTTAATATCACTCCCACTCTGGTGCGAACTTAGGATTATCCCCATGCAAAAAAAACAGCTTAATGTCGGCCTTCTCGGGTTCGGAACCATCGGGACCGGAGTGGTTAAGGTTTTTCAGCAAAACGCCGAAGTGATTCGTCAGCGAAGCGGGATTGAATTACGCCTGACCCGGATTGCAGATCTCGATATTACCACCGATCGTGGTGTCACGCTGCCCGAGGGTGTGTTGACCACGGATGCTGACGCCGTTCTGAGCGACCCGAATATCGATATTATTATCGAGCTGATCGGTGGCCACAAGCCCGCCCTGCAGTTCATTCTGAAGGCGATAGCCAAGGGCAAACATATTGTTACCGCAAATAAGGCATTGATGGCGGTCCATGGGCAGGAGATCATCGAAGCGGCCAGTCGTGCCAAGGTGGATGTCCTGTTTGAAGCGGCCGTTGGTGGCGGAATCCCGGTGATCTCGGCGATCAAAGAGAATCTCTGTGCCAATCGTTTCTCGACCGTCCTCGGAATTTTGAACGGCACCTGCAATTTTATTTTGACCAAGATGACCAATGAGGGGAGTGATTTTTCCACAGTTCTAGCCGAAGCACAGCAACTCGGTTATGCGGAGGCTGATCCAACCTTTGACATCGAAGGGGTCGACACCGCTCATAAGATCGCTCTGCTGTCAGCGATCTGTTTTGGCACTCGTATTGATTTCCATCAGATCTACACCGAGGGGATCACTAAGGTTTCGGCCGTCGATATCGATTTTGCCAACCAGATGGGCTACAAGATCAAACTTTTAGCGATCGGTAAGCAATGTGATGGCACGGTTGAGGTGCGGGTTCATCCGACCATGATCCCCAAGAGTTATCAGCTCGCAGAGGTTGATGGCGTTTTTAATGCGGTGCGTTTGTCTGGTGACTTTCTCGGACCGGTGTTGTTGTATGGCAGTGGCGCCGGAATGGCCGCGACTGCCAGTGCCGTGATGGGGGATGTGATGGCGATCGGCCGGAGCATCTGCTCAGGTGCTGTCGGTCGTACTCCCATCATGGGTTACTGCCAGGATCAGATTGTTGATCAACCGCTCCGTCCGATGAGTGAGATCACCAGTCATTACTATCTACGTTTTACGGCGATTGATTGTACCGGGGTCCTGGCTAAAATCTCAACCATCCTCGGCCAGCATGATATCAGCATCCAGTCGATGATCCAGCCTGAGAGTCACGCGCCCGACTCTGTGCCGATTGTCTTGATGACCCATGTGGCGAAAGAGGCCGATATTACCAATGCCTTGAACGAGATTGATCAGTTGTCGATCATTCGACAGCCGACCCGTCTCATTCGCGTTGAGCACGATCTCGGCTGATCACGCCAATGCAGACTATTAAAAAAGGGGCATCTTCTTGAGTCAGAGGGTGCTTTTTTTTGTTGAAGGGCGCCATCTAGTGTTGTTGCTGGCAACTATTGTCGATCAACTGATAGATAGTTTTCACAGGACCTCTTCCGTTTTTTTATTGAACAGATTCGATTGATTCAATCAGAACCGCATTTAAAGTTCTGCTTTTCAGGGTCTTAAGAGCAATTGAATAGTCTGGTCTGTATTAGGACTAGGGTCTTTGGGTCGAGTATGGTCGAGTTCCTTGTGATAAAAACACAAGGGCGAGAGGAAATGGCTTGACAGTCCTAGGGGTATTTTGGTAAAAAACTCTCCGTTGATTGAAGGCGCGTAGCTCAGTGGGAGAGCACTACACTGACACTGTAGGGGTCGACAGTTCAATCCTGTCCGCGCCTACCAATCAACCGGTGAAAGTTTGAAAAGTTCTGATAACCCCGTGAGGCATCTTTTCGATGCCTCTTTTTGTTTAGGAAGTTTGTATTATGGCGATAGTTAAGATTGAACTGCCCGACGGATCGGTCAGAGAGGTCGAAACTGGCTCAACTCCGTATGATGTAGCCCTCAGTATTGGGGAGGGGCTTGCGAGGCAGTCGATCGCTGCGCGATTTGATGGTCAACTGATCGACATGTCTACCGCGCTGGAGTCTTCTGGCCAGCTTGCCCTGATCACTCAAAAGGCACCCGAGGCGCTGGAGATTTTACGTCACTCCTGCGCTCACCTGATGGCACAAGCAGTTAAAAGCCTTTACGGTGATGATGTCCAAGTTACGATTGGTCCTTCGATCGATAACGGTTTCTATTACGACTTTTTCAGCGATAAAAAAACCTTCTCCCCCGATGATTTTGAAGTCATTGAAAAGAAGATGGCCGAACTCGTCAAGGCGGACCTGCAGATTACCCGCGAAGAGATGTCGAGTGTCGAGGCTATAGCGCTTTTCAAATCGATGGGCGAAGATTACAAGGTCGAATTGATAGAAGATCTTGGTGTGGTGCATGTCAGCTTGTATCGTCAAGGAGACTTCGTTGATCTCTGTCGTGGACCGCATGTTCCGCGAACTGGCGTGCTCAAGGTTTATAAGCTGATTAGCGTGGCCGGTGCCTATTGGCGGGGTAGTGAAAAGAATGCTATGTTGCAGCGGATTTATGCGACGGCATTTGCGGATAAGAAACAACTTAAGGCCCACCTTACTCGTCTAGAAGAGGCTAAAAAACGTGACCATCGTAAGTTGGGGCGCGAGCTCGACCTCTTCTCCTTTAATGAAGAGGCCGGTGCGGGCCTGGTTATATGGCATCCCAAGGGCGCAATGCTCCGCTCCCTGATCGAAGATTTTGAGCGCAAAGAGCACATCAAGCGTGGATATGACCTCGTCGTGGGCCCACAGATCTTGAAGACGGAACTGTGGAAGACTTCGGGCCATTATGAAAATTACCGTGAAAATATGTATTTCACGGAGGTCGACGGACAGAGCTACGGTATTAAGCCGATGAACTGTCTGGCCCATATGTTGATTTATAAAACGAAGATTCGCTCATATCGTGATCTGCCGCAGCGCTATTTTGAGCTTGGGATGGTTCACCGGCATGAAAAATCGGGTGTGCTTCATGGCCTGATGCGCGTGCGTGGTTTTACTCAGGATGATGCGCATATTATCTGCCGTCCCGATCAGATTGATGCCGAAGTCAAAGGTGTCATGAAATTTGTGCAAGATGTTGCTGGAATCTTCGGTTTCGAGTATTGTATGGAACTTTCGACGCGGCCGGAAAAATCGATTGGCAGCGATGAAGACTGGGAGCGGGCGACCAGCGCCTTGAAGTCTGCGTTGGATGATAGTAGCCAGTCCTATGAGATCAACGAGGGCGATGGAGCCTTCTATGGTCCAAAGATTGATGTTAAGCTGAAGGACGCGCTTGACAGGGAATGGCAATGTGCTACTATTCAGTGCGATTTTACCCTGCCTGAAAGATTTGACCTTACCTATGTCGGGGCTGATGGGGAGAAACATCGTCCGGTTATGCTGCACCGGGTGATTGTCGGCTCGATCGAGCGTTTTATCGGCGTTCTGATTGAGCATTATGCCGGAAACTTCCCACTCTGGATCTCACCGGTACAGGCTGTTGTGGTTAACGTCACTGACAAACAGGCTGAGTATGTGCAAAAGGTCGAAGCTCAGTTACGTGAGGCTGGGATTCGCGTACAGGCTGATTTGCGTAACGAAAAGCTTGGATTTAAAATTCGCGAAGCGCAGATGAATAAGATCCCTTACATGCTGGTGGTTGGTGACCGCGAGATGGATGAGGGAAAGGTTGCTCCGCGTTTCCGTGATGGGACTTCACTCGACCCGATGTCGGTTGACGAGTTTGTCCGTTATGCTACGGAAGAAGTTAAACGTTTTCACTGAGTTATAAGTGGAGGCCCTGCACCTATAGGGTCTCTTCTTGTGTTGACTGGTGGTACGCAGCTCGCTGCCGTACCGTTGCGAAGGTGATGGAGAGAAGGAGTCAGGCCCATAGCTAAGCAGGAGACAAATATCAACGACGCAATCCGTGCTGCACAGGTTCGGGTTATCGATGACGAAGGAAATCAGCTCGGTATTCTGAGTACTCTGGACGCCCTGAGTCGTGCTACTGCAAGCGGGCTTGATCTGGTTGAGGTCTCACCTCAAGCTGATCCTCCGGTTTGCCGTGTTATGGATTACGGCAAGTACAAGTATCAAATGGCCAAACGTGCCTCTGAGGCGAAAGCGAAGCAGGTGCGCGTTGAACTTAAAGAAATCAAGATGCGGCCCAAAACCGATGATCATGATTTCCTGTTTAAGATCAAGCATGCGCGCCGTTTTCTCGAAGAGGGGAACAAGGTTAAGCTGACTATCATGTTCCGCGGTCGAGAAAACGCTCACCCTGATCAAGGGCTGAAGCAGCTTGAAAAAGCGGTTGAGGCTTTGAAGGATCTGGGACAAGTTGAATCAAGGCCGAGCAAGATGGGCCGTTTTATGACGATGGTTGTCGGTCCAATTAAAAAATAGTGCCGCACATGTCGGGCGGTACGACGACTGTACAGGAGTTAGACAATGCCTAAGATTAAGACAAACCGAGGTGCTGCCAAGCGCTTCCGCAAAACCGGAACTGGTCGTATCCGTCGCAATAAGGCGTATACCAGCCACATCCTGACCAAAAAATCGACCAAGCGTAAGCGTGAACTGCGTCAAGGAACCTTGGTTCATAAGGCAGATGAGCGCAACATCGCACGGTTGATCCCCTATCTCTAGGGAAGCATGAATTGCTGCGAACTGTGGGGACCATCTCCCCCTGCAGATCCGGTTGCGGTTCCTACCGCAGTTGAAACACACACACATTTAGACACTAAGAAGGAGAAAGAGAGATGCCAAGAGCAAAAAGAGGTTTTAAAGCCCGTCGTCGTCGGAATAAAGTTCTGAAGCTTGCTAAAGGTTACAGGGGAGCCCGTAGTAAGCTCTTTCGGTCGGCTACTGAAGCCGTAGACCGGGCTTTGAATTATGCTTTCCGTGACCGGCGCGTTAAAAAACGGGATTTCCGTGCCCTGTGGATTACCCGTATCAATGCTGCGGCCCGTGAAAACGGACTTTCCTACAGTCGTCTCATTCACGGTCTTAAGTTGGCTGAAGTCGGTCTCGATCGCAAGATCATGGCTGAGCTGGCGGTCACCGATCCTGCAGGCTTTGCCTTCGTAGCTGAAACAGCGAAAGCTAAACTGCAGTAGATCAACCGTTGCCGAATCAGGGAGACAGGGCTCCAGCCCTGTCTCCCTTTTTTCATTTTATCTCCCTGAGTTTATAACTATTTGGGGTTGCAGGTATCGATCAATACCTGTTTGACAATCTCTAAAATGACCCCTGTCTGTGGATTATACCTATGAAGGATCGTTTACACGAATTAGAGAAAGATGCACTCGCAGCGATTGACGGTGCAGGTTCTCCCGCCACACTGCAGGAGATACGTGTCGCTTTCCTCGGTAAAAAAGGCGCAGTAACCGATATTATGAAGGGGATGCGTGACCTGACTCCAGAGGAGCGACCATTTGTCGGTGCTCTGGTCAACAGTCTTAAAGAATCGCTTGAGAGCGCCTTCACCAGTCGAAGTTCTGCCTTGCAACAGGCGGCCGTCAACGAACGAATCTCTTCTGAAAAAATCGATATCAGCCTTCCCGGTCGTCAAGCCTTCAGTGGTTCCAAACATCCGGTGACCCTGGTGACCGAAGAAATTGTTGAAATTTTCGGGAAGCTCGGATTTTGCGTCGAAGAGGGTCCTGAAATTGAACGTGATTTCTACAATTTTGAAGCTCTGAACATTCCCAAGGATCATCCTGCACGTGATATGCAGGATACTTTTTATGTGAGTGAGGACCTGGTGTTGCGTACCCACACCTCGCCGGTGCAAATCCGCTCGATGCTTAAACAAAAACCACCCCTTCGCGTGATTGCTCCTGGAACCGTTTATCGACGCGATTCAGACATAACGCACAGTCCAATGTTTCATCAGATCGAAGGTTTCCTCGTTGATCAAAATGTGACTTTTGGTGATCTGAAGGGGATACTGACCCATTTCTTGACGAACTGTTTTGGTGACAATCTTGGTGTCCGATTTCGTCCATCCTTCTTCCCCTTTACCGAACCTAGTGCAGAAGTCGATATTGCATGTGTCATGTGCGGCGGTAACGGCTGTCGTGTCTGCAAGGGAACGGGTTGGCTGGAAATTCTGGGCTGCGGCATGATCGATCCCAAGGTGTTTAAGTCTGTCAACTATGATGCTGAGCAATTAAGCGGGTTCGCGTTTGGTATGGGGATCGAACGGATCGCGATGCTCAAGTATGGTGTCAGCGATTTGCGCCTCTTCTTTGAAAATGATCTGCGCTTTCTGCGGCAGTTTTGAGTTTGGACAAAGGTTGCTCCAATGATTGTTACTTACAATTGGTTGAAAGAATTTGTCGATTTTGATTATAGCCCTCAGGACCTTGCTGACCGTCTGACGATGGTTGGTCTAGAGGTTGAAGGGATAACCTTCATCGGCGATGGGTTCGATACTGTGATTGTGGCACGGCTTGAAAAGGTCGAACCGCACCCGAACGCTGATCGCCTGACGGTCTGTCAGGTCAATAACGGTCATGGGGTTGTTCAGGTCGTTTGTGGGGCAACTAATCACAAGACGGGTGACACTATTGCGTTGGCACAACCCGGATCTGTTCTGCCTGGCGATTTCAAGATCAAGAAATCGAAGATACGCGGTCAGGAATCAGTCGGGATGCTCTGTTCCGAAAAAGAACTGGGCCTGTCAAGCGAAGCAGCCGGGATCATGATTCTTGATTCGGCACTTGAAATCGGCACGCCGGTTTTCGATGCCTTGAAGCTCAAGGATGCCGTGCTGGAGATCGGTCTGACACCTAATCGACCCGATTGTTTGAGTGTCGTTGGTATCGCCCGCGAGGTTGCTGCTATGTGTGGTAAGCCGCTAACTTTGCCGTTGTCTACTCTCGTCGCCAGAGGCGTGGATATCACCAAGTCTGCCGGCGTTGTGATTGATGATTCGCAGGGTTGCCCGAGATATGCCGCGCGCATGATCAGAGATGTCAAGATTGGACCTTCTCCCGACTGGATGGTTCAGCGTCTTGAGAGTATCGGGCTGCGTTCGATCAATAACGTGGTCGATGTGACGAATTACGTGATGATGGAACTCGGCCATCCAATGCATGCGTTCGATTTTCGTGATCTGGTTCAGGGTGAAATTATTGTTAAGCGAGCGACTGAAAAGGAGCCTTTTACGACTCTGGACGATGCTAAACATCAACTGTCCAGCGAAGATCTCATGATCTGTGATGGTGAGCGACCCGTTGCTCTGGCGGGGGTCATGGGTGGCTTGAATTCAGAAGTTCGGGAAGATACTTCGATTATTCTGCTTGAAGCGGCCTATTTTAACCCAACGATCATTCGCCGTACAAGTAAACGTCATGGCCTGCATACCGAGTCGTCCCACCGGTTTGAACGTGGTGCAGATATTGATATGATACCGGTCGTTCTTGACCGCGCCGCTGCACTGATCGCAGATCTGGCTGGTGGTGAAATTGCTGCCGGCCTGATTGATGTTTATCCAGTACTTCTGCCCAAGGTGGAAATTACCCTAAGTGCGGCGAACACCGCGAAGATTCTCGGTATTCATATCGATCTCCAGCAGATCATCCGTCTTTTGAAGGGAATAGGCCTGGATGTTGTGTCGGATAAGATTGATACGGATGGGACCATTGTGGTCGGTGTGCCAAGCTTTCGTCCGGACCTCGGACGGGAAATCGATCTGATTGAGGAGGTTGCCCGACTCTATGGTTACGATAATCTCCCGATCACCATGCCACGAGCCTGTTTTGAAAGTCAGCTGGAAAAGCCTGAACTGAAGCTAGAGGCCAAGGTGCGTAATCTACTGGTCGGAAGTGGTTTTTCTGAAATAATAAATTACTCATTCTTTGCCCCAAGTGCTGCGAGAAAACTTCATCTCGCCGCTGACGACCAGCGACTCGAGTCAGTCCGTATCCTGAATCCTTTGAATGAAGATCAAGCAGTCATGCGGACCACGCTGGTCCCGAGCATGCTTGATACTCTTGCGAGGAACCTGTCTCACCGTTCGACCGATCTGCATCTTTTTGAACTTCGCCCGGTTTTCTTTGCCTCTGGTGATGAAAATGGCAGTCGCCAAGAACTCCATCTTGCGGCCGCAATAAGTGGACAAAAGGCACCGCTGAGTTGGAACCATACGAAAGAGCCGGTAGATTTTTATGACATGAAAGGGGTCCTTGAAAAAATCCTTACCCTGCTCTGTGTCAAGGATCCCTGCTTTGACAGCGAGAATTCCGAAACCTATCTACATCCAGGTAAATCGGCCAAAATCTGTAGTGGCAAGACGATTCTTGGATATATCGGTGAGGTCCATCCTCAGGTTCTTCAAGAGTTCGATCTTGGTCAGGAGGTCTATCTGCTTGAGTTGAATCTTGATAAGGTTTTCGAAATGGCAGGAAATTACGCTGCCTTTACCGTGCCATCCAAGTTTCCCGCTGTTGAACGTGACAGCTCCCTGCTGATTAAAGAATCGGTAGAGGCGCAAAAGGTTTTAGCTGTCGCACAGAAAAGCCTTGGTAAACTAGGTCAAAACATAGTAATCTTTGATGTTTATAAGGGAAAGGGTGTGCCTGCAGGAAAGAAGAGTATTGCCTTGCGGGTTCGCTATAGTTCTCCCGATAAAACCTTGACTGAAGACGAAGTGGCCAAGGCCCATGGGAAACTGATCAAATCGGTCTGCCATCAGTTGGAAGCTGAAATTCGCTAAAAGGTGTTGCGGTCCTTTTGGCCCTGTGATATAAAACCTGAAATATCAACTAGATAGTTGCTGCAATGCTAAGCCTGCCACCGTACCGCAGGAGGGAATATGACCAAAGCTGATCTTATTGAAAGCGTCTATCTGGCGACAGGTTTCTCCAAGAAGGAATCAGCGGCTATTGTCGAACTGGTTTTTGATCTGATGAAGGAGACTCTTGAGGGGGGCGAGAAGATCAAAATTGCCGGATTTGGTAATTTTGTCGTCAAGGATAAAGCCTCAAGGCGTGGGCGAAATCCTCAGACCGGGAATGAGATAGAGATTTCATCCAGGCGCATCCTGACCTTCAAGCCGAGTCAGGTACTTAAATCTTCGATCAACGAAAACTAGGTTAAGCTGCTGCGGTGGCGGATAAGATCCCGGATAAAATCTATTTCAAGATCGGTGAAGTTGCTGAAATTGTTGGGGTTAAGTCTCACGTTCTCCGTTACTGGGAAGCTGAATTTAAATCGCTGAAACCGGTAAAAAGCCGTACCAACCAGCGCCTTTATCGTCGTGAAGATATCGAACAGGCCCTGCTGATAAAGTCCTTACTTTACCAGCAGGGTTTCACTATAAGTGGTGCCCGTCAGCAGTTAAAAACCCCTCAAGTTCCATCCTCAGACCATGAGATATCACCGGCTAGCCTCGATTCATCTATTGCGCGCTTACGCGCCCTGCGTGATTTTTTGCGCTCTGGTATCGAAGGGGATGACGCGTGAGCTTCATTCTGGTGACCAATGATGATGGCATTCACTCTCCGGGGCTTGCGGCTTTGGCTGATGCGATTTCTGGGTTGGGGAACGTCATCGTAGTCGCCCCGGATCGGAATCGTAGCGCAATCGGCCATGCTTTGACCCTTGATTCGCCGTTGCGTGCCGATGAAATTCGCAGTGGCGTTTTTTCCGTTGATGGAACCCCCACTGATTGTGTGAATCTTGGAGTCCATGGCCTGGTCGCTGGCCGCCCAAGGCTTGTTGTTTCGGGTATCAACCTCGGAGCTAACCTTGGTGATGATATTACCTATTCCGGTACCGTCTGTGCCGCTATGGAAGCTGCGCTCATGGGCTTTCCGGCCATTGCTTTTTCTCTTGATGGCAGGGAGTTTACTGTTGATGATTTGACCCGCTCCGCAGCTGTGGTTACCTATCTCGTTAAATCGATTTTGGATACCGGCTTGCCGTCCGGGACCTTTTTGAATGTCAACATCCCAGTCGGGGCAATCCAGGGTATGCGTTTGACTTGTCAGGGGAAGCGGCATTATGGGGAAGGGATCGTGCAAAAAACAGATCCGCGCGGTCGAAGCTATTATTGGATTGGTGGCGGTGCCTGCGGTTTTGAGGATATCCCTGACAGTGACTGTAACGCCATTGCTGCAGGTCTGGTTTCGATAACCCCTTTGAGAACTGGACTGACGAGTGAATCAGCCCTGCAGTTGTTGGCTGACTGGTCTCTCTCATTTACCATGGATTAACGTTAGATGGATTACGCTGTTGCTCGACGTCGGATGGTTGAAGATCAAATTGTGCGACGCAATATTACTGATAAATCCGTGCTTGACGCCATGTTGAAGACACCACGACATCTCTTTATTGATGAGGGGCTGTGGCCGCACGCTTACTCTGATGCCTCTCTTCCCATAGGGGAAAAACAAACAATTTCTCAGCCATTTATGGTTGCAGCGATGACGGAAGCGCTCAGCCTCACAGGGGGGAAGAGGATTCTTGAAATCGGGACCGGCTCGGGTTATCAAACGGCTGTACTCTCACATCTTGTCAGCCGAGTATACACGATAGAGCGGATCGCGAACCTCGCCAGCCGTGCCCGGCGTACCTTTGATCAATTGCGCCTGACCAATATCAATCTTAAGGTCGGCGACGGGACGATTGGGTGGAAAAACCATGCTCCATTTGATGGCATAATTGTTACAGCTGGCGGACCCGAGGTTCCGGTGGAGTTTTTAGCGCAACTGGCGATCGGCGCTCCACTGGTTGTCCCCATTGGCCCGCTCGAACAACAAAAATTACTGCGATTGGTTCGCGCCGAAGATGGCAGTTATACCCGTGAGGAATTGATGGATTGTCGATTTGTACCACTGATTGGTGAAAAGGGTTGGTTGAATAATGGGGACTGAAAATGCCTCTCCGCTTGCCGCTACAAGCAAGTCCTCAGCCCCGCTATTGAGGAGGATCTACGATTGGGTTCTTTCTTGGGCCGATACCCCCTATGGTGTTCCCGTGCTAGTCGCACTCGCCTTTGCCGAGGCTTCTTTCTTCCCCATCCCGCCCGATGTTCTTCTGATCGCACTTTGCCTTGCGCGCCCGCGCCACGCTATGCGCTATGCGTTGGCAGCAACCATAGGCTCGGTCAGTGGTGGGATTCTTGGTTACGGTATCGGTTATGGTATTTGGTCTGTTGCGGCGGATTGGTTCTACGCCTATGTCCCGGGGTTTACGCCCGAGCTCTTTCAGCGGGTGGGAGATCTTTTCTCGCGCTATGATTTTTGGGCAGTCTTTGCTGCCGGTTTTACTCCGATTCCTTATAAAGTATTTACAATATCTGCCGGTGCCTTTGGCATTAATCTGCCCATTTTTATTTTGGCGTCACTGATCAGTCGTGCGCTGCGCTTCTATATCGTGGCCGGTTTGTTGCGGATCTACGGTGCTCGGGCCCGTCTCTTTATTGAGCGCTATTTCAATCGATTGACACTGCTGACTTTGTTGCTGGTTATTGTAGTTCTGGTCATCTGGAATTTTTTCCCGCATAATTGAGACGAGTTAAGACGGGGGAGAGAAGCTAGAGGGGCTATGATCAAGGTGTGGCAACTATTGCAGCGAAGAGGGACAAGGGGCAGCACGCTGATCTTGCTGATGACTCTTGTTCTATTGCTGGCCGGTTGCCTACGCCAGGGTGTTTATCACCAGGTCGAACCAGGACAAACCCTTTACCGTATCAGCAAAGCATACCAAGTTGAAGAAGCCTACCTGGCACGAATCAATGGCATTTCCAATCCAACCCAGTTGCGTGTCGGGGCACGGGTTTTCATCCCTGGTGCAGTCAGGACGAAATATGTGCCAGCCACGGTACCTATTCGTAATTCAGCAAAAAAAATTACGCCGGCAACAAAATCATCAGTTAAAATCAATACTCCTGCTAAGCTTGAATCCGTACATAAATCCGCACCTGAAATAGAGCCTGCGGTGAAGATGGAAACCCCAAGGCAGACCCCTTATCAAAAACCTTCCAAGGTAAATATTAAATTGCATTGGCCACTGCGCGGCAAAATTTTACGTGCCTTTGGCCAAGATGGAAAAGATGGTGGTAGGGGTGGCGGTAAGGGCCTGGAAATCGCAGCCCAGGAGGGGACGAAGGTGAGCGCCGCAGCAGCGGGCAAAGTTATCTATAGTGGTAATGGGGTGCAGGGATTTGGGCATCTCATGATTTTACAGCATGAAGGTGACGTCTTTACGGTTTACGGTTTTAACAGCCTGAACTACGTGAAACAGGGTCAGTTCGTCAGTCAGGGTGAGCGGATTGCCAGTTCCGGGAAACCTCCTTCGGGGGAAGCTGGACGTTTACATTTTGAGGTGCGAATTGGTAAAGTAGCCGTTGACCCTATTTTGTACTTGCCATGAAAAAAGCTAATATCTAGACTATTTTTTTGTAATTATTTCTAATGATCGAGCATCGGTTGTGCCCCTAGCCTGCGGGAGGAGAGAGGATGGACGAGTATCTGTCAAGCTACGATGATAATATTGGTAGTGAATCGAATCCTGGGTCAGATGATGGTTTTGTCATTATTGATCATCCTCCCGAGAAATCATCAGGCCTAACCTCTAAAGTGCCTGTGATTGATGATGAAGAGGCGGAGCACTCAGCGGATGCGATCAAGCTTTATCTGAAGGAAATTCAACGAGGCACTCTACTTACCGCCCAGGATGAGCGCGACCTGGCTGAATTGATCGCCTTGGGTGATGTGGCCGCGCGCGACCGGATGATTGAATCAAACCTGCGGTTGGTGGTGAAAATCGCCAAGCGCTATATGAATCGTGGACTGCCCTTTCTTGATCTCATCGAAGAAGGGAATATGGGACTGATCAAGGCGGTGGAACGCTTCAAGGTCAGCAAAGGCTGCCGTTTTTCGACCTATGCCACCTGGTGGGTCCGCCAATCGATTGAACGGGCGCTGGTCAATCAGAGCCGTACCATCCGTCTGCCGGTTCACGTTGCCGATGATATCAATAAATTGGTTAAAATCAGTCGTGAACTGGTGCAACGTCTCAAACGTGAACCATCACATGCTGAAATTGCGCAGGTAATGGGGTGTGATGAGAAATATGTTCGCCGAATGCAGGTGTTGGTTAAAAAGACCTTTTCGATTGAACATCCGATGGGGGAGAACAGTGATTACAGCCTGATTGATACGATTGAGGATAAGACAGCGGTCGACCCCGAGGCGATTATCCAGGATCTGGATCGTTTCACTCAGTTGCTGGAATGGATGGACGATTTATCAGCGACGGAACGCGAGATCCTTTCCTTGCGTTTTGGTCTTAATGATCGGGAACCTCAGACACTGGACACCATCGGGCAACAGTTTGGCGTGACCCGTGAACGGATTCGCCAGATTGAGGCCAAAAGTCTGAATAAACTACGCAAAGCCCTGGCTGATAAAATGGCGGGTCAGCTTGACGAAGATTGAAAATACTTTATTTTCCAAGGAATCGGAGTAGGTAAGTATGGAACAACTTAAAGATATTATTCGTGATATCCCTGATTTTCCTAAAAAGGGGATTGTCTTTAAAGATATCACAACCCTGCTGTCGGATGCCCGAAGTTTTCATCGGATGATCGACCTGCTCGCTCATCGTTATGTCGGTGAAAAAATTGACCAGATTGTCGGCATTGAGGCTCGCGGATTCATCCTCGGCTCAGCGCTGGCTTACAAACTGGGCACCGGCATTACCTTGGTGCGTAAGCCGGGCAAACTTCCCTATAAAACGCGCAGTATCAACTATGCCCTTGAATATGGCACCGATACCCTTGAGATTCACGAAGATGCCTTTAGCCCGGGAGATCGGGTCATCATCGCCGACGACCTGCTCGCCACCGGGGGCACGATGGCAGCTGTTGTTGAACTGGTTGAACAGACCGGTGCGGAGATTCATGAATGCGCATTTATGGCCGAGATCGAATTTCTAAATGGTCGTGCGAAGCTTCCAGAAGGGAAGGTTTACAGCCTTTTAAAGTTCTAGCGCCCCACGGAGGAAGCAGGGGAACGGTAATACTCGGCAGATCAACGGCAGTCACTTGTCAATTCCTGCCGCATCCTGTATAAAACCATGCCACGACCCCGTAGCTCAGCTGGATAGAGCAGCCGCCTCCTAAGCGGCAGGCCGGGCGTTCGAATCGCCCCGGGGTCACCATTAAATTTTATAGGTTTGCTTTTGTGGCAGACCTTTTTATTTTTCACGTCTTTCGCCATTGGACGATCCGCTAACATTTATACTGTTCGATCCATTACGTTTGATATCAAGGGGATAAACAATGAATTTAACCGTTATCGGGACCGGCTATGTCGGTCTGGTTACTGGGACCTGCTTTGCTGAGATGGGCAACAATGTGGTCTGTGTCGATACCGACCAAGCTAAGGTTGAAAGTCTCAAGCAGGGGAAACTGCCAATCTACGAGCCGGGCCTTAATCCGTTGGTGTTGCGCAATGCCGAACAGGGCCGTCTGCGTTTCACTATCTCCCTGGCTGAAGCGATGGCGAAAACCGAGGTTTATTTTATCGCAGTTGGTACCCCACCCGGTGAGGATGGATCTGCCGATCTGAAGTATGTTCAGACCGTCGCGCGTGAAATCGGCAGGCTGCTGCAAAGCTATGCGGTGATCGTCGACAAGTCGACTGTGCCGGTCGGTACCGCTGAATTGGTTCGCAAGACGGTACAGGCCGAACTTGATCTGCGTGGCGTGAACGTCCCCTTCGATGTCGTCAGTAATCCCGAATTTTTGAAAGAGGGCGCCGCGATCGAGGATTTCATGAAACCCGATCGTGTGGTGATCGGCAGCGACAGCGAGAAGGCGCGTGAATTGATGCGTCAGCTCTATGCCCCGTTTAATCGCAATCACGAACGCACCATCTTCATGGGTGTCCGCGATGCCGAGATGACCAAATATGCGGCCAACTCGATGCTGGCTACCAAGATCAGTTTCATCAATGAAATCGCCAATATATGCGAAAAGCTCGATGTCGATGTGGAGAACGTGCGTAAAGGGATCGGTTCAGATTCGCGGATCGGTATGTCATTTATCTATCCAGGCTGCGGCTATGGCGGCTCCTGTTTCCCCAAGGATGTTCAAGCATTAATCCGCATGGCCGACGGGGTCGATTTCGACGCAGGGCTCCTTAAGGCTGTCGAGGCGCGCAACCTTTCTCAGAAAGGCTGGGTTGCCGATCGAGTCAAGGCGCGATTTGGCAGCGATCTCAGTCATCTGACTTTCGGTCTCTGGGGCTTATCCTTTAAGCCTGGAACTGACGATATGCGCGAAGCCCCGTCAAAGGTTCTGCTTGCCGATCTGCTCGCGGCTGGAGCACGGGTGTTGGCCTATGATCCGGTCGCGATGGAGACCGCCCGTGAGGAATTACCTGCCGAATGGTTTGAATCCGATTCGCTGGTCCTGACCAATCATCAATATGACGCACTGCAGGGTGTCGATGCGATGTTGCTTGTTACTGAATGGAAGCCATTCCGTAATCCCGATCTAGAGGCTATGAAGCGTCTGATGAATCAACGGGTGATTATCGATGGGCGTAATCAATACGAACCGAAGCTGATCCGCGAAGCGGGCTTTGAATATACCGGGGTCGGGCGGAGCAATGGTTGAATCTGGCAGTTTGCAGGTATTGGCCGACCATGGGTGTTTCGTCTGTGGAATCGACAATCCGGCCGGGTTGAAGATTCAGCTTGAAATCGATATCGAAAATGGCGCGGCCTCAAGCCGGGTGACACTCGATCAGCGGTTTCAGGGCTGGCAAGGCGTTATCCATGGCGGCATCCTCGCGACACTGCTTGATGAAGTCGCCATCTATGCTTGCCGAACCCAGGGTCAGCAGTTTGTCACCGCTGAGATCAACGTGCGTTATCGTAAACCGGTTCCGGTTGGCAGCACCGTCGATCTTAAGGGGCGAATCTTCGAGAGCAGACATAAACTTTACAAGGTGGAATCACGCATCGAAATCGCCGGAAGCCTCTATGCTGAAGCTGAGGTGCGGGTGTTACGCCTGGATCGATAAAAACCTAGAATTCAGGCCTGTTCTGCGCTCAGGTGACGGTTGACAGCCCTGAAAGATACTGCTATAAGAATCATCCGAATCTTGGGCGTTTAGCTCAGCGGGAGAGCATTCGCCTCACACGCGAACGGTCGCTGGTTCAATCCCAGCAACGCCCACCAAAATAAAAACAGGGACTTAGCTGTTATGCTGGGTCCCTTTGTTTTTGCTTTAAAATGCAATCGGGAACAAAATCGGGAACAAAAAGCCCACCCGACAGTATTTGTCGCCCCACATTTCCTCTTTTATCTAAAGAACTTACCGCAGAACGCGCCGTTC
>JBDNGT010000109.1:0-3110 GCA_041689145.1 Geopsychrobacter sp.
AAGAAGATCTCCGGCCACAAATGAGTCGATGATGTCAGGGAAGTGGCCACTTAAGATCTCTCCCGTTTGGCGTTCTAGACGCAGCAATCGTGAGGCGTCCCTTTTCGCTGCCGGGTGCTGCGCAATCAGCTCTTCAGGCAGTGTGTAATCAAAGTTTTCTAACAGCATTGGTGACCACTTCGCAACGCGCATTTCTTGGGCAAACCAGCGATATAGAAAATCATAATAAGACGGCAAAGTCAAATTCATTTTCCTCGAACTTGGCATCCAAATCTTCTTGTATTTATTAGCTACCCAGTCATTTTCCGGGTTATTCACTAAACAATTTTGGCTGGCAGACAATTTGCTTTTCACTTAGGTTAGGCAAAATGCTCTCATCTCTGCTAAACTCGCCGCTTCAATAATAGTGAGAAATCGCACAGCCTCAAAGCGTTAGCAAGGTTCGGGACATCCGGGCTTTTAGCGTCACAAATATGGCCTTTAGGCTAAAACTGGTAGGTTTAAGCTAAAATGAATTCTCTTAAGATTAAAATATTAGGTTTAACAATCGGCATCACTATCATCGCCGTTCTGTTAGGGACCTGGCATAATCTGCGAACTCAGTCCGCCATGATCGAGCGGATCGCTGCCCATAACAGCCGAATGCTCTCTGATACTATTCGCAACAGCATCCGCACTTCCATGTCCATTGGTCACAATGAGGACGCTGCCCGTATACTCAAGGAGATTGCCGACGAAGGCACCATCACCTGCATCAGAATTATTGATCAAAACGGCAAAATCATCCTGTCGGCAGCTGATAACGAAGTCGGTCAACTGGTCGATGTTTCCGATCTCATGACTTACCGCCGTACCCCGGATAAATTCTCCTTCGTTGCTCATGATGGCAACCGTTTCACGTCAACTCTCCCGATTTTCAATGAAGAAGATTGTCACCGTTGTCACAACGCCCAAGACAAAATCCTTGGGATTCTGAACGTCCATCTTTCACTCGATGATATCGAATTGCTGCAGGCCAAAGGGCGTAACGCAAACCTCATCTCATCAGCAACAATCATCGCCATTATGATCTTCTCGATCACCTTTTTCATCCTCTACTATGTTGATTACCCGATCCGACAAATGGTCGAGGCTATGACCAAGCTTGAAAATGGAGACTTCGATAAAGCATCGACCAATATCACCAGTTCGCATGAGATGTCGACCCTCTCCAACAAATTCAATGGCATGGTTTTCAGGCTGCAATCGTTGATCGACTCAACCGTCTCCTATGAGCGGGAGACCGCCGTCCATCGTGAAAAGCTCTCGCACCAGTCTGAAATCGAGAACATGAACACGACTCTGGAAGATCGACTTCGTGAGATCGAATATCTCAACATCACACTTGAAGAACGGATTAAAGAGGTCGAAGAGGCCAACTTCAAAATTGCCGATCTCGCTAGCGATCTGGAAGATCGCAACACCAATCTTGCTAAAGCAGTTAATCGCCTGTCGGCCCTCTATAAAATTGGGCTGGCGGTCAACTCGACCATGGACCTTCCCCAACTATTCAACCTGCTGCTGCACAAGGCGATCAGTTCCCTGAATGGCAGTATCGGCTACATTCTGCTGCTCGACAAAAACCTTAATTCACTGCGCGTCGGCGATATCGTCGGGCTGAATAACCCTGATTTCGACCGCGCCATGATGATCGAGTTGACACAGGGCGGTGTCTCCAACTGGGTTATAGAGAACCGCGAGCCGCTCCTGATCCGCAAGATCGAAGATACGCGTGATTTTTCGCGCATGAGCCCCCTCGGCTTTGCACGTGAAACGGTAATTTGCGCACCATTGATCGTACACGATGAGGTCTTTGGCACCCTGACAATAGCCAACAGACCCAACGGCTCCAGCTTCAGCGATGAAGACATGGAAACGCTCTCAACCATCGCCGCCCAGGCCAGTGTTGCGATCAAAAACGCAAAACTCTACGACGAGCAGCAGAGCACCTACCTGAATACAGTTCATGCTTTGGTTTCCGCGATTGAAGCAAGTGATCCCTACACTCGCGGTCACTCCGAACGGGTCACGCGCTACGCCCTTGCGCTGGCCCGGCACCTCGAGCTGCCCGAACCCTCCCTCAAAGACCTGAAGCAGGCTGCCATTCTGCACGACATCGGCAAGATTGGCATTGACGACTCATTACTGCACAAGGTCGATGCACTTTCACTGAATGACATCGACCGCTTGCGTCAGCACCCCATGATCGGCATGCGGATCTTGGAGCCGATTCAATTTATGGCCCGGGTGCGTGAGATTATCGGCCAGCACCATGAACGTTTTGACGGCCAAGGCTATCCACTGGGCCTGCCAGGTGAAAAATTACTATTCGAGTCGCGCATTCTTGCGGTCGCTGACAGCTATGATGCCATGACCTCAGATCGTCCTTATCGCCAGGCGCTGTCCCAAGAAATTGCGCTCAAGGAACTGGTGCAAAATACCGGCACTCAGTTCGATCCAAGGGTTGTCACTGCCTTCATTGAGATGTTTAACCACGGTAGATTTCCAGGCTAAAAGAAGCCAGAGGGCTCATCCATGCCCAACTTCAAAACCATTCCACTGCTCAGGCAGTTCCAGGATAATCTTCAGCGTGAATAGGCACAATCACACTGCTATCACAGTAATTTCGGTCTGCTGATGATCGATATCGATCATTTCAAGGCCTACAACGATACCCACGGTCATCTCAAAGGGGATATTGTACTTAAGAAATTTGCCGATCTGCTTTTACAGAACACACGGGGGGGTCGATCTGGTAGCGCGATTTGGCGGCGAATAATTTGTTATTCTGCTACCGAAAGTCGATAAGGAAGGGAGCAATGCTGTCGCAAAAAAAACTCTGTAATTGCATAGAAACGGCATATCTCGATGGGGTGGAAGATAGCCAACCGCAGCAGAAGAAGGTGACAGTATCGATTGGCACTTCAACCTTCCCGACCGATAGTACGGATATCTATGATCTGCTAAATCTGGCGGATGAAGCACTTTATCAGGTCAAACGAAACGGCAGAAACCACGTCTGCGGATGGTCCCGCGAGATGTCAAATAAAGCCCACGTCGTTTTGCAACAA
>JBDNGT010000110.1:0-2530 GCA_041689145.1 Geopsychrobacter sp.
AAACTCATGCCGGGATTAGCCGGATTCAGTTGCAGGCCAAAGGATATCAGGTTTTTAGCGTTATTCCAGAAAGTCAACAGCGTTACGGTATTAACATGGACGCTGAATAACGACTGACTTGAATTTACAGAACAGATGTTGCTTTATCCGTCCTGATTATGCAGTCACATGTGTGTAGTAAGGTGACGGCACGGTAGGGTACGCTCGATATACATGACGGAACACCTCATCAGCCTTCTGAGCTACCTCGTCCTCCGTATAGTCATCGACTGGCAACCCAGTTGCATCGCTCCAGAGAAAGTCCCGAATCATCACTTGCACAGCATCACGAGTGGCTTCTTTCTCACGCCACTGGTTCACCCGAAGTTTTTCAACCTTTAGAGTGTTCAGAAGCTCAACGGCGACAACCTTGATACGCCTTGTCTCTGAATTGCTAAGTTCAGATTTTTTCAACAGATCAAAAATCGCCAAGGCCTCTTCATCAAGTCCTTCGCAAACGGCACGGCTCTCCTCTTCATCGAGTTCCTGAACCACTTTCAGCAGCGCTTCAAAGGTTTTTTCAATGGTCACACGATCTTTTTCACAATTATATTCCGCTACAATCTGTTCGTAGTGCTGCTGGAAGTTGGTCCGCAAGGGGTTCTGCATCAGGAGCCGCTGTAGCTTGGTCTCCACGGCATCCTTTAGACATTGAACAGTTGTCTTCTGATTCTGACTTCTTTCAAACTCTTTCCTGAGTCGGTCAAAGTCGATTTGGCTGATGTCGTAAGGGGTTTGCTCCTCGGCTGAACCTTCGGGTTTAATCTCAATTGCCTCGTCGACGACTCCCTGTAGCTTGCGGAGGATGTCACTGATATCTGCCTGTTCGCGGTCTTGCTGAAGGCTCTTGTAGACTATATTGATCGCGTCCCGATCGGGGCGATGGACGTTTACCTCACTGATATTAATACAGGCTTTGAATTTCTTGAACACCTCGCGGCACATCACTTCAAAGCGCTTGCGGGTTTCGTCGTTATCGTTCGCCGCCTCTTTGCAGGCAGCAATGGCTGCGTTTCGCTCAAAGCTGGTTTTGGTGATGATGTCAGCCAGAGAAGCACCACGTTCGACAAGAAAGTCGCGGACGAACATAATGGCCTCCGCCAGGTCGGCCAGCAGTTCTTCGTCCGGCCGCGCCGGGTCGGTCTCTCTCCCCTCACCCTCCGGTAGCGTACCGGCGAAGGTCGCCAGGGCTTTGCGCAGGTGTTTGAGGATGCCGCAGTAGTCAACAATCAAGCCGTTGTTCTTGCCTTCATTCACCCGGTTCGCTCGGGCAATGGCCTGCATCAGCGTATGAGCCTTGAGAGGTTTATCAAGATACATGGTCGAAAGACTCGGCACGTCGAAACCGGTCAACCACATGGCACAGACGATGACGATGCGGAACGGATGATCCTGCTCCTTGAAGGCTGCATCCAGTTCCATGCGCTGCATGTTGCGAAACTGGGGTTTGCTACGCATCGCTTCGGGCAGATCAATGCCTTCTTTCATCAGCCGTCGGTGCGTAGTGATATCCAGATCCCACTTACGGAACTTGTCGACCTCGCCCTGCTCCTCGCTTACCACCACCGCCATGCGAGTTTCTTTCATCCATGCGAGCTGCCGATGACGGAAGATCTCTTCCTGCTCATCGGTGATTGTGGCTAGTTCCTTTTCCAAAGTAAGAATACGTTCCTGCCAGTAGAATTCCACCAGTTTGTGCATGCGTACGCAGGTGACCTTGTCAATGCAAACCAGCATTGACTTGCCGGTCTCCCAGGCTGTCGAGTAATGGTTGACAAAATCTTTCGCAACCTGATCAAGGCGCTTGCCTGCGGTAACGATGTGATAATCGCGCTTGATTTCCTTCTCCAGCCGCTGCTCAACGTCAATGTCGTCGATCTCCATCTCTTCCAGTTTCTCGGCGATGCGCTCGTTGAAGTCACCGATAGCCACACCGAGTTTCTCGCCTCTGGCATCGTAGTAGATCGGAACCGTGGCATTGTCTTCCACCGCGCGCTGAAAGTCGTAGGTCGAAACGTACTCGCCAAAGACTCGACGGGTGATCTCATCACCTGTAAAAAGCGGTGTTCCTGTGAAGCCAATATAGCTGGCTTGGGGGAGAGCGTTACGCAGGTTGAGCGCCAGAGTGCCGTACTGGGTGCGATGCGCTTCGTCGGTAATGACGATAATATCGTTGCGCTCACTATAGGGCTGCTCCGGCTCAACTTTCTGGTTGAACTTCTGGATCAGAGAAAAAATGAAAGCCTTGTGCTGGGACAACAGGGCATTCAGGTGATGGCCGCTGGCCGCTCGGCAGGGTTCCTTTTCACTCACCACGCCGCAACCGGCAAAGGTCTTGTAGATCTGGGTGTCGAGGTCCTCGCGATCTGTCAGCACCAGAAACGTGAAATTCCCGCCCAGCTTGCGGTGCACCTTGCGGGTGAACATGACCATCGAATAGCTCTTGCCTGCTCCCTGGGTATGCCAGAAAACGCCAAGCTTGCCCTGCCGT
>JBDNGT010000111.1:0-8335 GCA_041689145.1 Geopsychrobacter sp.
ATATTGACCCACCTATGGGGAAGGTGCGATTTAAAACTTATGCTATCCCCAGATTCGAGATGGTGAACTTCATTGACGATTTCGATTCGGAGTTTACCCTCAAGCAAATAGATAAGCTCATCACCAGGATGATACATGTTTTGTTCACCACTGGTACCGCCGGGTTTAATGGTACAAAAGAAGGACATGAATTGTGGATCACGCAGACCGGAGGTAAATGATTCTGTCTGCATCGTATGCTGATCATCATCATACACGGTTTTATCGCGCGCACCTGGCCTGGTCAAAACAATTTCATGCGAGGTGGAGACATCTTCAACAAAATAATTAATGCTCTTGTCAAACACATTAGCCAGTCGCATCAGAATGTCAACAGAGGGGATTGTCAATCCGCGCTCGATGCGCGAGATCATATTTGATGAAACATGCGACCTTTCAGCTAACACCTGAATCGTCAGGTCACTTTTTAAACGAATTTCTTTAAGTTTTTTCCCAACAATCTTCTTGATCTGCATCCGACATCCTCCAAATCTTAGTTGTGGCCGGTCAAATTAGTAGGACACTATGATTTATATGTTTGGAGGCGGCGAGACAACCCAGAGGATCTTGACTTGCGATCCACTATTATTTTGCCAACGATGCGGCAAGGAGGCCTTGAACGCTATTGAGTCACCAACCTCAAGGTGAAAGTTATCACCTTCAATCGTGAAATCGAGTGAACCTTCGATAACCATGGCAAACTCTTCACCCGTGTGAACCATTCCCCCCTCACCACTGTCGCAGGAAGGTTCAAGGACATCAATAAATACAGCAAAACCCGGGTCTCGCAACCCCTGAGTCAAACTAAATATTTGATGTTTATCCTCAAAAAAGAAAATGGGGTCTCCCTGCCCTGCTGGAGTAAAGATGACCGTACTGCCCTTTTCGGCTTCCTCAACAAAATAACTGAGGCTTAAGCCTAGGGCATCGGCCAATTTCATCAATATTTCGACTGAGGGGGTCGTCAATCCTCGTTCTATTCGCGAGATCATGTTCGACGAAACCCGCGATTTTTCCGCGAGTTGTTGAATTGTTTTATCTCTCTTAAGCCTCGAACTCTTAAGCTTTTTTCCAATGAGTTTTTTCACCATAATGTCCCTGTCAGGTTGAAATTTAAAAAAATGTTTTATCATTTTGGATTTGGCCTGTCAACCTTATATGAGAATTAAAGAACAGAAATGGTAACAGTCTGTCAACTTCTCTTCATTGGGGGGGTTGACAAAAATAGATAGTTACATTAATCTGCCGAACAACTAAAGGAGATATAATGGTATGTATGAAGCTATCAAGGAAATGACCAAAAGAGTTCTCAGGGGTGGTGCGATAACGACTGCAGAAGGGTTGAAAATTCTCACGGCCCAGGGTAGCGAATATACGCAATTTATGGCCGGGGCGCATCGAATCAAGGAGGAAACTCTGGGCAATAGTATCGATCTTTGCTCAATAATTAACGCTAAATCAGGGCGTTGTGCCGAAAACTGTTCATTTTGTGCACAATCTTCACATCATCAAACAGAGACTCCGGTTTATGAGCTTAAGTCATGCGACGAAATGGTCCAGGGCGCGGTACAAGCCGAAAAGGAGGGAAACCACTGCTACGGGATTGTAACCAGTGGCACCGGCGTGAGTGCCGGGGACGAATTCAACCGGATAACTGCTGCGATTAGTCGGATTGCCGCTGAGACAACCATTGCTCCATCCGCCTCACTGGGGATTCTTGATGCGATATCTGCCGCAGCGCTGTTTAAGGCAGGTTGCGTGACTTATCACCACAATCTTGAAACAGCGCGCTCTTTTTTCCCCGAGATTTGCACGACACATGACTACGAAGAGGATGTCGCGACCGTCCGCCTGGCTAAACAGAGTGGGATGCAAGTCTGTTGTGGCGGGATCTTCGGTCTAGGTGAAACGCTTGAACAGCGGGTCGAGATGGGGATGACGCTCAGAGAGCTGGATGTTGATTCCGTCCCTCTCAATTTTCTCAATCCGATCGCCGGTACCCCTCTTGAAAAAAATGACTTGCTTACCCCGATGGATTGTCTGCGGATAGTCACGCTTTATCGTTTTCTGCTCCCAGACAAGCGGATTACGGTTTGTGGTGGTCGTGAAAAGAATCTGCGTGACTTCCAGTCAGTGATTTTCATGGCTGGCGCCAGTGGGACGATGGTTGGGAACTACCTGACAACAACGGGTCGTGCCCAGGCTGATGATCTGCAGATGATCCAAGACGCTGAAGTGGTAATTAATGCTTGTCACAGTTGACCCGCAGGGACTTTTCATAACAGGCACAGGGACGGCTGTCGGTAAAACGATTTTCACTGCCGCCTTAGCCATGTATCTGTGCAAAGCAGGTGTGGATGTCGGCGTTATGAAACCGCTGGAAAGCGGGGTTTCTGATGTGACAAAGGCTGGGGAAGATGGCGAACTGTTACGCTGGGCGGCGGCGAGCACCGATCCGCTTGAATCGACCTGTCCCTATCGCTTTAAGCTGGCAGCGGCTCCAGGCACCGCATCTCGGCTTGAGAAACAGCCGGTTCGCTACACCGATCTCGTTCTCACCGCCAAACAGGTGGTCAAGCAACACCAATTCACCTTGATTGAAGGGTCTGGCGGCTTGATGGTACCGATTGCGGGTGGCTTTTTGATTTCTGATTTGGCCAAAGACATTGGGCTGCCAATGTTGGTCGTTGCCGATGCACAACTCGGTACCATCAATCATAGTCTTCTCACCCTGCTGGCGGCACGTTACCTGGAGATTGAAGTCGTAGGTTATATTATGAATCGAATGCCCGCAGTCCCAAGTGCCGCAGAAAAGGCTGCCCCACATGACTTGACATCACTGACAATGGAGGAATTGCTGGCAGTCATCCCTGAAGTTGAAGGTGATCCCCGCGAGATGATCACACAGATCTCAGCAGTTCTTCCGACCTTGCCAAGCTGGCCACTCATGAAGAGATATCTGCCTCAGTCCGCTTAGCTTAACCTACCCTGACGGAACCATATCTTTGGATATTGCCACAACCGATCGCCAATCATAGAAAAAACGATAGATCCGTTTTTTGCCATCACCAAGCTTACTGCCGATCTTGATCAAGGTCTCCCCTTTGGTCGGTAAAATCAGCATGCCTGTCCACCGCAGAGGTTTAGCCTCTAATCGAACCGTCTTAGAAATGCGTTTTATGGTCGTTATTGTTCGTGCGGCAACCTGCCCTTTGACCAACTCTTTACCCGTTTTTATATCAATAAAAACAACTGAAATAAGATAATGCTGCAAATTTTTGGTTAGGGACTCACTCCGATCGAGCAGTGGCTGCGGCTCAAGCTGCACCCGAGCCTCAACACCGCGATGGGTATCACGCCCAAGATCTCGAATCGGGGCAGAGTCTGCCGCGGAAGTCGACATTTTCAGTTGTCCGCCGCCGCCGACATCGGCGACAGTGGCTGAATGGGCGAAAGAGGGGGCAAGAAAAAGCAGGGTAAAAAAAAGCAGATACATAAAAACCTCCCGCAGGTCAGAATTCAGTAGTATAGCCGGATCAGCATCGAAGGGCATACAAAGTTTTGCGAGGAGCCTCCCGAATTATCCCTCAAGTCGGCTGAACGTGAGTTTGTCCGCAATTTGGGCAAAAGTGCCAAGCAGGTTGGAGGCGTTGTCCACAACGGCAATGGTATGGATCCAGCCTTCTTCGCAGACGCAGTTTCACACCACAGAGCGCGGCTAAGGCCAGCAGGTTTATTCCGAGCAAAATCCCGGCCGGAAAACTGATCGCCCATAAAGACTCTGCATTGCACCGGCCGCAAGAGTAGCTCCAGTAGTTGTAAAAGAAGAGGCCCAGCCCGATAACGCCAAGAAGCAGAAGGATTACATAGCGCTTCTTCATCCCAGCAACTCCCATCGGCTCCCACCACCCTCATCACCGCAGCCACATGATGGACAAAAACGGTGACTAATCAGTTTGCGTTTTTGGCAGACTGGGCAGCTTTCACGCAAATGCTGCAAACAGTGCGGACAGACCATCCAGTCGAGTGAAATCTCTCGGTCGCAATTTTGGCATGATGCAGTTAACGGCTCTTCAACAGCAGCAGAGTTAAATTCATCCTGAATCTTCAACAACAGGAACGCCAAGCTGATCAGTAGTAAGAAAATCATGAGCACCTCCTCTATCCAGCCTGTGAGACTGCTTTCGGAGTCCGGGCGCTATCTGAGGCGATTATGCCATCGCGCAGAACGACCGTCCGATCAAAATATGGATGATTCTCAGCGTTATGGGTCACCATGATGATCGTCTGCCCTTCCTCGTTTAATTGTTTAAATATCTCCATAATTTCGTGACTGGTAGCGATATCGAGGCTCCCGGTCGGCTCATCGGCCAGAATCAATGGTGGTTCGTTCACTAAGGCGCGGGCGATAGCGACCCGCTCCTGCTCTCCCCCTGAGAGTTGATTGGGCAGATGACCAATCCGGTGACTCAAACCTACCCGTCCCAGGACCTCAACTGCGCACCGTTTTTTTTCGGCGACCGGCATCTGCTTAACCGCCAACGGCAACATGACATTTTCAAGAGCAGTTAAATAAGAAATCAGATTGAACGATTGAAATACAAAACCAAGATATTCCCGCCGAAAATCAGCCCGTTTTTCTGAACTGAGACCATAGACATCGATATCATCGACCAAAACCTTGCCCGCCGTCGGATGACAAAGGCCACCGAGGATCGAGAGCAGCGTACTTTTGCCTGAACCCGAAGGCCCCATCACGCCTAGAAAACAACCCTCTTCGACAGCCAGATCAAGGCAGCTCAGAGCAGTCACACAATCGGCATGGCTCTTGAATTTTTTATCCAGTTGCTGGATATGGACAAAAGGCATAATTAAAGGTTCCTTCGGATAGCTAAAGAGCACGCAGCGCTTCGGTTGGGTCGAGACGACTGGCCTTAAGGGCCGGATAGAAAGAGGCTGAAGCACCTACCAGCAGCGCGAGAAGAACCGCACCACCACCCAGCACGGGATCCCAGTGCAAACTCACCTCATTTTCAGTCATCAACGGCAAAATTAACTGGGTGACCCCCATGCCGACAAAAAAACCGAGAATGCCCGCGACGATGCTAACCACTGTCGATTCAAACAGGATCAGACGCATGACATGGGAACGACGGAAGCCGAGCGCTCGAAAGATTCCAATCTCACGCGTACGTTCGTTGACTGATCCCATCATCGTGACAAACACAACCAATGCACCAATCACAAGGACAACTGCGGCGACCGCCAGAGAGAAATTTCGAAATTGATCCAGGGCATGCATCCGGGTCTTGACAACCTGTTGAATGGCGCTGACATTGGCCCCGGGCAAAACCTCACTAATCTGGGTTACCATATCCGTTACCGGGCAATCGCTGCAGAGCGCCGCCACCTCCACTAGAGAAACAGTCCCCTCTTTACCGAGTAAACGCTGACTCACCGGCAATGAGGCAATCAGGATTTGATCATCCTGAGAACCGGTACCGGCCAGAATCCCGGTTAGAGTGAAGAGTTCATCCTCAATCGCGACCTGATCGCCCAGATTCAAACCGAGTTTGTGGGCCACGTCAGTTCCTGCGACGAGATCATGATCGTTCACCAAGGGGCGACCATTGACCTTCCACCACTTTTTAAGCTGAAACTCCTTGTCCGGATCAACCCCCATCAACATCACCCGCTCTCCTTTGACCACCAGCGCGCCAAGAACTTTGGGCGCGATCATCGCAATATTGCGGTTATTGCGGATGCCGTTGATTTTAATCAGATCGGCCTGACGGATCTCCTGTTGATCGAGCGATACGCCACCCAGACTAATTCCACCATAATTCAGCGACAGGTTGTCACTCTGCGGCGTAATTAAAATATTGGCGCCGTAGTTCTCCATCTTATGTTGTACATCTTCGGTCAGGGTCGTCGACAGGGAAATCAAGGTGACAACCGTGGCAACACCGATCAACAGACCCGCAATTAGAAAGGCTAAGCGGCTCTTTCGGCGGCGCAGGTTATTAAAGGCGATGGTTTCCAGTCTCATATCTATCCTTTAGAAAAACTCTCGAAGCGATCAAATACCGAAATACCAACCACCCTTTAAAATATCCGTTTGAGCAATCGCCAGATGTCCACCATCGATACTTCGAGAAAGCGGAGCGGGGTTGCAACCCCCTTTGACTTCATTCACCAGATCGGTCCTGAATTGCTGTCCGCAATTGTTGCAAACCATGAAATCGCCCTCTTGTTGATAACCTTTCTTTTCCCGATAACAGACATCACAGGCGTCAAAAGCTGCGCGCATGACACCATCAATGCTCTTAACTACAAAAAAACTGATATCAACCTTGTCCGTTGCTAATTTGAAGAAATGGGCCTTGCCATCATCGACATCCGCAACCTTCAAGTTAATCATGCCATTTTCAGCTTTGACAGAAGTGATCCCATCGCTAACGCCCTGTCCGAATAAAAACCAGCCCGCCAGCGCCGCCGCAATCACGACACCGAATAAAGCAATAATTTTACCCGTACCACCCGCTTTTTTTTGAGTGAATTGATCTTTTTTATTCCGACGATTATTGTCTTGCTGGCTCATGTAACTGCTCCTTCTAGATAAGATGGCGTCTCAAAAACTCACCAACTGCTGCGTTGCTGCAATTTCTCTCGCTGCTTCGACGTACGTAAGTACGCCTCATTGCTCGAAAATTTCGCGCCTTGCATTTGGCGCTTTTTGCTTAGCCATCGGAGGATATTTTGCTTTCTTGCGAAAGCATCAGATAAGATTCATCGATCATTTCCCCCCGCAAGACCCCCCACAGGAGGAGTTTCCGGCGGCCTCAGCCTGCTTGATTGCCGGGTCGAAAATCACGACGTTGGTGTTTAATAAAGTTTCGCTATACCACTGCGCAAAACGTTTTTGCTTCGCCTGATCGTTACTCAAACCGGCCACGACATTTTGTTCAATATTTCGATTAATGATCATGCTCTCCTTCAGTTGCGTGAAGAACCGGTCATAGCCTCCGAAGCGCGCAACGACAACATTATCAAAATCCTCGGTTACTGCTTTTAACCGCTTGATTTCGATATCCACCTCGCCATCCTGGATGACAACCTGATTCTTGTCGGCAGCAGCTAGCAGGATTTCACGCTCTTTTAGCTCCTGCCAAACCTGGGTCTGCAACTGCTGGTTGCCATAAGAGGTGATGGAGGTGGCGGGGGATGCACCCGTCGCCAGGCCAGCGCTACGTAATTCGACGATCCGGTTGAAATCCTCACGCGAAAGCAGTCGATTGCCGATGCGCGCCACGAATTTTGCGCTCAGTTGCTCATTTTCGGTCAAAGATTTTGCATAATCTTCTGCACTCAGATCAAGACGGACTGAAGCTGGATATCCGGCTTCAGTAACGGCCTTGGCAATCTCGGCAGATGAGATTAACGATGGGTCATAAGTCATCTGCCCGCGTCCATTGGTTACGCTGACGTCGACCTGACTAACCCCAGCAACTTTTCCCAGTGCCGCTTTAACATTGCTGACGCAGGAGCCACAAGACAAGTTGCCAATAATGAGTTCTGTCATGGCAGACGATTGGGTAACCTGTTCATTGGCGGTTAAAAAGGCACCAGCAACAACTGCGATACCCAGAGCTAAGAGCAGAAGCATAACTACCAACTTTTTATTCATAGAAACCTCCATAATATTTTGACAATCGTTATCCCAAGCCTACTATCAAGATCTATGCCATGCCATCTATACGATATATCTTACTAACATTGTTGAACTTTACCAAAATAGTCAGGGTGTGTTTTGATTTAAATAAACAGAATTGCAGAATATTCTGCAGTGAAATGAAGAATATTCTGCAATTAGTTTTGTCCATGTCAAGATATCGACGTAAAACGCTTTTAAGCTTTACATAGGTGCTTAATTGTCTTTCTCAATCTACAGATTAACCAGGGTCCCCTTCCAGCGGAGAACCACTCGGTTAGAAAAAATTTCTACAAGTTGAGCACCCTCAATCTAAGTCCCCTTCATTATTGGAAGATCATTGATTATCGCAATTCTCTCTGATGCGTTTTTTCGAAAGGCAATCCCTGTTAGTTTCAGGAATGGCAGGCCGTTTGGGTGCAAGGCTTCGGGTTCGATCTTGACCTGAGGTAAAGCAGATTTGTGAGGCGCAAGTACTACAGGGACAGGTATAGAAACCGGATAATTCTTCTCCATTGTCGTTTTTTCAGCGCTTTCCGACTCAAGCTCTTTTATCGGCGGTTGAATAATCGCGACTATAGGGCG
>JBDNGT010000112.1:0-3751 GCA_041689145.1 Geopsychrobacter sp.
CCGCAAGCGATCCCGGTCTGCTGCTGATGAATTGCCAAGGACTGGGCCAGAGCCGCCGTTGTCAATGCATGGTCGTATAATGAAATGTCGGGCATGCTTTTGTAGGTACAGGATGGGATCGACCAGGTGAATTTTTCGAGCAAAGACTGAATCGATGCAATATAGGCATCAACGCCATAGTCGAGCGGCACCGCTTGAAGTTGCTGTAGAAATGTCTTAAATAGCTCGGCATACCCAGGTTGAGCCGCCTGTTCTCTGTTGACGGGGAAGGCGGCCTGCGGATCATCAATCGGTAACAGTTGATGATAATGGCGCGCCTCTTCGGGAATTTTTTGCCAATCAATACCTTCTGCACTGAATGAGATTTGATCAAACACACTCACCAGGCGCGCGCTTTTATAGTCACCATCTTCCCCTTCACCGCCGATGCGATCAGAGCCAGACGACAGGCAATCGGCAATCTTGAGCGCTTGCTCTAAAGGGGCATCTGCTGCCGGTTTATGATGTGATGCCGCCAACCGCGCCAACCTTGAGCGTTGTCCCTCAAATTCGGCCGGCAGAGGCAGATCTTGTTCGATAAAATAATCGCTGTACAGAACATGGGTGTGAGTGGGGTGATGTTGCGCATTGGTCGGGCAGTATCCAACGTCATCATTACTTTTGGGGCGTCCAGCACGTTGAGCGAACTTACCAATGTCGTGCAGCAACGCACCTAGTATCAGTAGTTGCCGTTGATCTTTTTGCATAGAATCCCTCCGCTTGTTTATTGCAGATCACTGTAAGGTTTTCGCGAACTGCTGTCAGTCAATGCAATGTTGCTAAATCAGGTCGATCTTCTAAAACTAACCTACCAACTTAGTGTGATTTGCTGGCGACTGAGGTGCAAACCGTATCTTACCCCCGGCTTCTGCCCCTGTTTATCCAACTGAATACTATTCTTTTCATATGACCCGTAGGCTTCTTCCAACTGCTTATTCAACTTGGAACGGGTACTGTTAAAATTTTCAGCTGACAACGAACCAATCCCTGTGCTGCTCATACTGACTAGCTCTCGTTCAGGGCGGATTTGTTGATAAATTTGAGCGATGCGATCCAGATTGTTGTTTTTCAGGATTTGGGGCAGATCAAGATAGCATTCAGAACAACCGACACAGGGTTGTAGCTCACATTGAGCAGTTTTTTTAAGCTCAGCAAAAAAGGCATACAATGCAAGAAGAGAGGGCGGCAGATCGGCCTCACGGGTTTTCCAAATGACTTTTCGACCTCGCATATCGATCTGAAGTTGCGGTTTTGCATCTATGACCAACGATGCCATTAATGTCGCTGGCGTTTCAGCTTGCTGTAGCAAGGGATCGGTGATCCTTTCACGTAGCGAAAAAAAAGGCATTGTTATTAATCGAATTTGTGCAAAACAGCTCTCTTTTTGGTAGGGTTGCTGTTTTGAATCGTAGAGCTGAATCAAGCGTGATTGAGGCGGTGGATAAAAAAAGTCGCGGCAACTCTCAAATTCTGGCGATACCAGCACATGATAAATACGGTCTTGGGGCCGGCCATAAAGCTGCGCGGCCAAGGACAAACAACTACCCATGGTTTTACGCCCACCGGCAATTGAATAGAAAATTGTGGTCTCTGGTTCACGGCTGAGCTCAAAAGCGGCCTGCATGCAAGCCCGCAAAAAACACCGGTTATCATCTTCTTCGCAGATGTCACCAAGCGGGTGGCCTTGGACGTTGTTCACACATTTCAATGACTGACTAGAAAAATCGATGCTCTCAGCATCAACCTGATAATCCTTTAAGAACTGCGGATAGGCCCCCTGTGGACCAAACAACTGAGACAGGCAGGCATCTACTCCAGGACGGGTACTGATAACTCGAACTATGGAAGGGAGACGATTTTGCTGATGCAAGCCGTATAGTGTTTCGGTCAGTACCTGCGGGGCCAACCCACAAACGGCCAACAACACCCTCTTCATAACGCTTGCCATTGATAATCATACTGGCCAAGACCAAACGCGGTCTGTTTACCCAGATGAAATTCGCGACAGAGCTCGAGTAAAGGAAGATACTCTCCGATAGGCCCGGTAAACGTTACAGCCCCGGATATCCCCCCCATCATCATTTTGGATTCCTGCCGGTTGGAATAGCGTTGCCAGTCATACCAAGAGAGTGAACTTTGCTTTATCGTGACGTCTGCTGCCCGTTTAACCAATCCCGTATAGTCAAGGTCAGGTTCACCCGATCCATAGGTGTCAAACAAACTGGATACGCGGCGCAACATGGCTCGCACTAACAGTTGGAAAGGGAGTTCGGCCTGAAGATGATTTTCAAATTTAAGCCGAAGAGGGGTTAGAATCTGAAGTTGTAATTCACCGCAGGCGCACTCATTTTCTGGATTTGGGAATTGTAGCGTGACGCCACGAATGTCGTTTGCCAGTTGTTGATCCTGAGCGGAATAAATCGATTGCCCCTGAGACTCAACACAATCAAGCTGATACTTGGCTCGCTGGCCTTCGATTTTCTTGCCGAGCCCTGCTCGCCCCATCGTTTCAAAAGCGTAGATAAAATACGGCAGGGATTCATTTGTCTCACCAAACAACAACAAATCAAAATCGAACTGATCACCAGCCAAATAATGACATTTTGTTTCTGCCGGTGGACGAATGATATAAGGGCGGGGTGGCATAACAAGACGTGGGTTGTTTGTTGGCGAGGATATTTGCTCGAATGTGCGTGAGTAAAGACAGCGAGCAGCGAGCAGACAACGCGCACAATCAGCATGGCGCACGGTACAACACACTTTTTTTAGTGCACCACCAAAACCACCACGAAAAGTTGAGCCCTTAAACATCGGGAACTGGGCCCTTTGTTCGAGGCTGCATTTGATGCGGTATTTTCCAAATAACATCGATCCCCCTACCTAAGTATTGTAAAACTGTCACAACATAACTTGATTGAGTTATAAAAAGCCAGCTCGTTTAAAGTTCGCAACATTGCGATTTCATTTAGTCGTTCACACGACTGTCTCATCGTTTCTGATGAGCGATAATTGACTATCGCATCTAGATTTTCTTGGTTTTGGTGACGCAAATGGCTCCATTAAATTGTGTCGTTAAAATATCTTCAGCTGTAATAATCGCAACATTTGCTGCATAGCGGTGCTACTGACTGATCGATCAATCACTACTGTCAGGATGATTTATACCGATTATTTTTCTCAGCGATTGCAGAGGAACTCATGATGAAAGTTGTAGTAGTAAATAATGAAGATGCTAACCGTTTCGAAATGAAGGTTGATGGTTGTTTAGCATTAATCGATTACGGGGTTGAGGGATGTGTCATGACTCTATTTCATACCAAGGTGCCCAAAGAACTCGAAGGACGTGGCCTCGGGGGTAAAATCGTCAAGTTTGCTCTTGAGTACGCGAAAGGTAGTGGCCTGAAAGTCGTCCCTCAATGTCCCTTTGTTAGAAGTTACATTGACCGTCATGAAGAATACCAAGAGTTAGTTTCTGAATAAGCATCAGGGTTTCATTGGTCCCTGTGATAAGTCCTATTTTGAACCATCTGTAATACAGAAAACGGCCCAACCTGATTCCAAAGGGTTGGGCCGTCTTACATGTTGTGCTGGATCACGATCCTGTTTCATCTAAGGACTTAAAACACACCTTCACCCATTATCGGAAGATCTATTTCAAAACTTCTAAGTGTTGCGACAAGCCGTTGCTACGAATTGTTAATTGAACACTTTC
>JBDNGT010000113.1:0-4793 GCA_041689145.1 Geopsychrobacter sp.
GACCTTTAAGTTAGCCACCAAGTCACCAAGAGCACCAAGACAAGCGTTTTAACGGAGAGACGCGGAGAAGGGCAAAGAGCCTGGTTTTGGGTTTAAACCTAAAAAAGATTATGGTTTTTCTCTCCACCTCTGCTCCTCTCCGCCTCTGCGTTAAAAGGCCTTGGCCCTTCTTGGTGTCCTTGGTGTCTTGGTGGCTAACTTGCTGTTAAGAACCTTTCATTGAGCCTTGGTGTCTTGGTGGCCAACACTTCTTTTGCGGTCTTTCAATGTGCTTCACTCCAATTGTTACCGACGCCGATATCAACCACCACCGGCACCGACAAGGGTACCGCATTTTCCATCTCTTGCTTGACCAGCTGTTTTATTAGTTCCAGTTCGGCCTGCGGCACGTCGAACACCAGTTCATCGTGAACCTGCAAAACCATGCGGGTCTTGAGACCTTCAGCACGCAGACGACGGTCGATATTGACCATCGCCACCTTGATGATATCGGCGGCACTCCCCTGAATCGGATAGTTGATCGCATTGCGCTCAGCATAGCTGCGCACCGCACCGTTCTTGCTGTTGATCTCGGGGATGGCGCAACGCCGACCGAGCAGGGTCGTCACATACTGATGCTGACGCGCCTCCTGCTTGCGCTCTTCCATAAACCTAAGCACCGCAGGATAACGCTCGAAGTAGTTGTCGATAAACTGCTGCGCCTCATTGCGCGAGATCCCCAGGTCTTTGGCCAGACTGAAGGCGCCCATGCCGTAGAGCACACCGAAGTTGATGGTCTTGGCCTGGCGGCGCATCTCGTCGCTGACCATGCCGGGGAAGACATTGAAAATCTCACTGGCGGTGCGCCGGTGGATATCCTCACCGGCCGCGAAGCTCTCCTTTAGGGCTGCCACGTCTGCAATATGCGCCATCACGCGCAGCTCGATCTGCGAGTAGTCGGCGGCCAACAGCAGGTGCCCCTCGGCGGGCAAAAAGGCCTCGCGGATGCGCCGTCCTAGGGCGCTGCGGATCGGGATGTTCTGCAGGTTGGGCTCGCTTGAGGACAAACGCCCGGTCGCGGTGACCGCCTGATTGAAGCTGGTATGGATCCGCCCGGTGGCAGGGTTGATCAGCTGCGGCAGGGCATCGGTGTAGGTACTGATCAACTTGGCCAGCGAACGGTACTCCAGAATCTTCGCCGCGATCACATGCTCTTCGGCGAGCACCGTCAGCACATCGACGTTGGTCGACCAGCCGGTCTTGGTCTTCTTGCCGCGCGGCAGACCGAGCTTTTCAAAAAGGATTTCCCCCATCTGTTTCGGGGAATTGATATTGAACGAGCCTCCGGCCAGCGCGTGGATTTCCCCCTCGAGGCGCGCCAGTCCGCCGCCCATCTCGGCCGAGAGTTTCGCCAGCAGGACCGCATCGACGCGAATCCCCTGCCATTCGATGCGGGTCAACACCTCGACCAGCGGCATTTCGACCTCGCGGTAGAGTTTTTCGGCACCGCTCGCAGGCAGTTCGGGCAACAGCTTTTCGGCCAGCTGCCAGGTGATGTCGGCATCCTCGGCCGCGTAGATCGCCGCCTTCTCGACCTCAACCTCGGCAAAGCCGATCTGTTTCTGACCGCTGCCGGTCAACTCTTTATACGGGATCATGCGATGCTGCAGATGATCACTGGCCAGGGCATCGAGACCGTGCGACTTTGACTCGGGATAGGTCAGGTAGGAGAGCACCATGGTATCATCGACGATCCCGGCTAATTCAATCCCCGCGTTGCGCAGCACCAGGGCATCATACTTGATGTTCTGCCCGATCTTGGAAAACTGCGCATCTTCGAGCAACGGCCGCAACTTCTCCAACACCAGCTTAAGTTCAAGTTGCTGCGGCACCCCCAGGTAGCGATGGCCGACCGGAACATACCAGCCGCTGCCAGCCTTAAACGAAAAGGAGAGCCCGACCAGCTCGGCCTGCACCGCCTTTAAGCTGGTAGTCTCGGTATCCAAGGCAAAACGCCCGGCGCTGCGCAGCTGCACAATCATCTCATCCAGCGCGGTCGGGGTCGTCACCGTCTGGTAGTCGCCGGCGTCGGCGCTGCGTTCGGCCTGCCGATCACCGAGATCACCAAGATCACCAAGATCCAGGTCCTTGAGCAGCTGATGGAATTCAAGTCGGGTATAGAGTTCTTCCAACAGGGCGCTGTCGGGCGGGCAGATCGCCAGGTCGGCATAGTTGATCGCGACCGGCAGGTCGTAAACCAGATCGGCCAGCCTGCGTGACAGCCGCGCCTGGCCAGCAAAGTCGCGCAGGTTTTCCTGGCGCTTCTTCCCCTTGACCTGGCCGATATTGGCCAGCAGGTTTTCGATATCGCCGAACTCCTGAATCAGCGCGCTGGCGGTCTTCTCGCCGATCCCCGGCACCCCGGGGATGTTGTCCGAGGTATCCCCAGCCAGCCCCAGTACCTCCAGCACCTGGCGCGGCGGTACGCCGAACCGCTCGATCACCTCGGCTTCAAACGAACGCTTCCCCTTCATGGTGTCGAGCAGGCTGACCCGGTCGGTGACGATCTGCATCAAATCTTTATCCCCGGTCACCACCACGACCTCCATCCCCTGCGCCGCGTAGCGTCTGGCCAGGGTGGCGATGATATCGTCGGCCTCATAGCCTTGCAGTTCCAGAAGCGGCAGCTTAAAGGCGCGCACCACCTCATGGATCAGCGGAATCTGCGGCACCAGATCCTCCGGCATCGCCGAACGATTGGCCTTATATTCGGTATAGAGTTCCTTACGAAAGGTCGGCCCCTTGGCATCGAAGATGACCGCCAGATGATCGGGATTCTCCTGTTTGATCAGGGTCTGCAGCATCTTGGTAAAGCCGTAGACCGCGTTGGTCGCCTGCCCCTTGCTGTTTGACAGATGACGGATCGCGTAATAGGCGCGGTAGATGTAACTGGAACCGTCGACCAGGTAGAGATTTGCAGCGGGTGTCGGCATAGCGGCCTCATGTTGAGCGGGACAGGATTAATAGCGGGACGAATCGACGAGCATTATTCCACATGAAGGTTCAAGTTGGGTAGGTGGAATCGAAATCAAATCGATATGGGCCGGGCAGTCCGGATGCCTAATTCCAGCATCTAATGGAATACAAATTACTCTCATAATGATACTGAAGTAGAATAGTCGGTAATTGCAGGGGAATTCAACGGCGCATAATGAGACATTATATAACTCAACACCGGGTAACTATACGTAGAGTATTTGTGACATAACGTCCTAAAACATATAGATAACCATATGATAAAAAGAAAAAGATTATATGGTTTTTTTTCTTGCAAAGTTATCAATCAATGATATAAAAAGCCCTATTACGATTCAATTCAATTTATGGAGAGTATGCTGTGCTACAAACAAAATCCAACACATATTCCATTCAAACTATCCAGCAATCCAAAGCCGATCTGATAAAGATCATGCCCCACGTCATGCAAACTTGGGATCTTGCTTTTTTTGCGGAGGGTCCTGTAAGTCAGCGCTTCTCGCCGCGGTGGCTGCGGATGTTCGGGGTTCAGCGCCGACATTCTCAAAGCCACAATCACAAGCATAATTAAAATCAAAAACAGGGAAAGGAGGTACAGGGGGGTCAATTCACCAGCAACTTTAAGTGACTGTCACCTAACAAAGCATGACCTGACCTGAGTTCAACAAAGTTTGTTCTAAGTGCCGTCCGGAGGGGATGGCAAATTGTACTAACCTGATTTTAGAAAGGGAGTAGATGAACATGAAAAAGTTAAAATTAGTGTTGTTGATCGGCCTTATGGCAGTCAGCATGGGCCTTTATGGCTGTGGCGATGATGGTTCAAACGGTCTAGCCGGTGCAGACGGCGCAGCCGGTGATACCGGGCCGGCCGGCCCAGTGACCGCAACCAATGAAGCCTGTACCGTCTGTCACTCCACTGGCAAAATTGCTGACATCGAATATACTCATGCAGTGGAAGTTCGCACCGCTGAGGCAACGATCAACGACGTAGCCGTCGACACGACGGGCGGCGTAACCGATGGTAATGTTGTTGTTTTGTTCAGCGTAACAGCTGGCACGTTTGATCCAACTACGGCAGCCTTCACCCTCGCCCAACTGGTTCCTGGAACTGGCGGCGACGCAAGCCATTTTGAGAGTTACACCGCACGCGCACGCACCAAAGATGCAACGGTTGCTCCCATCATTCAGGGCTATTATGAAAAAGCCATAACTGTTGGTGGCGCGTCCCCCGTAGATCTCGAAGTCGGCACTCTGGATGACCTCGGCAGCGGTAACTGGAGCTACACCTTCGGCCTGATCAATGCCAATGTTGACGGTGACATCACCAGTGATATGAACGATGCGGTCAACGTCTCTTCCGTTGGTGGGGCTTTTGACGCATCGACTGTAGATACTTACCCCAATGCCGTCACCTACGATGCCTCATTGCTGCACCGTGTCGGCATGGAATTCAAGGATGCCTACGGCGTCCGCAATGTCACCAATGCATTTTATGATTTCGTACCGGATGGCGTGAGCACCCCGGAAACACGCGATATCGTGACCATCGACGCCTGTAATCAATGCCACGGTGGCGAAAGACTCCATAAAGGTTACACGACTCAATACTGCGTTACCTGCCACAACACCAGCACCTTTAACCCGGCAACTCGTTTTGTTGATTCTACCGGAACCGAGGTCAGCGGCAACAATAAAACTGTCGCACTGAAAGTCCTCGTTCATAAGTGGCATATGGGTGAAAACCTGACCGACAAAGATTACAGAATCAATGCCCATAA
>JBDNGT010000114.1:0-5947 GCA_041689145.1 Geopsychrobacter sp.
AGAAGGAAGTCCAGCGCCGGTACCAATATCAAGGAGTGAGGGGCCCTGACAATGTGGAAGCAGAATCAAAGAATCAATCAGATGCTTCTCAAGCCCCTCTTCCAGATTACGAATTGCCGTCAAATTGATTCGGGTGCTCCAGCGCATCATTTCATCTAAAAAAACCAACTGCCGCTCTAAAACCTCTTTTTCCAAAAAGATATCAAATAGGGCAAGTCCGTTTTTCAATCTTTCGGTTCTTTTTTCCATCGTTTCAAATATACACTCAATACGGCAATAGCTGCCGGGGTCACACCCTGAATTCGACTGGCCTGCCCCAAGGTCTCGGGCAACACCTCTCCCAGGCGCTCTTTGACTTCCTGCGACAAGCCAGATATTTGCATATAATCCAGGGCTGCGGGCAGAGGCTGTTCTTCAAGGGATCTCACCCGCTCAACCTGCTGATATTGTCGCTGAATATAGCCTTCGTACTTAACTGCAATTTCCAACTGCTCAAGGGCTTCAGGACTACACTTGCGGAGTTCTTCAGCCAAAGGGACCAACTGTTCAATACTTATCTCTGGGCGACGTAGAACATCCCTAAGACTAAGCCCCTGGCTTAAATCACCCAACTCCAAAGCAGCCACAACTTCTTTAAGGCTGGCACTGATCCGTCGCTGTTCAAGTGCGGTTTGCCCAAGAATAAACTCTTTCTGTTTCGCCTCAAACTTTTGCCAGCGTAGATCGCTCACCAAGCCGACATCCCGCCCCAAAGAGGTTAACCTCTGATCTGCATTATCTTCCCGGAGTAAGAGTCGATATTCTGAGCGGGAAGTAAACATCCGATAAGGTTCGTGAGTCGGCTGGGTTGTGAGATCATCGAGCATCACACCGATATACGCCTGCTCACGACCCAACATCAAGGGTGGCTGACCCTGGACTCTACGCGCGGCGTTAATGCCGGCTATAAGGCCCTGAGCTGCAGCTTCCTCGTATCCCGAGGTCCCGTTGATCTGCCCCGCATGAAAGAGTCCATCGACGAGTTTTGTTTCAAGAGATTTTTTTATCTGCACCGGCTCCACAAAATCATATTCAATAGCATAACCTGGGCGCATTATTTCAACCTGCTCAAGGCCCACCATCGAACGATAAAATTGGAGTTGCACGTCCGGTGGAAGGGATGTCGACATCCCGCTGGGATAGATTTCTGAGCTTGTTCGACCCTCTGGCTCAAGAAAGGTTTGATGCGAGATCCGCTCAGGAAACCTTACGACTTTATCTTCAATGGACGGACAATACCTAGGGCCTACCCCCTCGATAACTCCTGTATATAACGGTGACTGGTGTAAATTATTACGAATAATCTCATGCGTTTGTTGATTGGTGTTGGCAATATAACAAGGCAATTGATTTAATTCATACCCGTTATTCAAAAATGAAAAACCCCTGACCAGACTATCTCCTACCTGCTGTTGCAGTCGATCAAAATCAATACTTCGGCGACTCAATCTTGCCGGTGTTCCAGTTTTTAAGCGTCCAACCTTGAAGCCTAAATCTCGCAGACAATCCGATAGGCCTTCCGATGCGGGCTCCCCTGCCCTTCCACCCGAAAAATTCTTCAACCCAATATGGATCAGCCCGTGCATAAAAGTGCCAGTTGTTAGAATCACATTCAAACCAGCAAAAAAAAGTCCTTCACGAGTATTTACCCCGCGAATACCATTATCACCCACCTCAAGTGAGACTACCGCTCCTTGTTTAAGGTCGAGCATATTTTCAGCTTCAATAACAGTCTTCATCCGAGCGCTATAAGCCATACGATCTGACTGAACACGGCTTGCCCTGACCGCTGGACCTTTTCGTGTATTAAGACGCCTAAACTGGATGGCGGTAGCATCAGCACTCAAACCCATCTCACCACCCAGAGCATCTATTTCATGTACAAGGTGTCCCTTTGCTAATCCGCCAACTGATGGATTACATGACATCATTGCGACAACATCAAGGCTCATAGTTAAGAGCAGGGTTGAACAGCCCATTCTGGCAGCAGCAAGAGCGGCCTCACATCCAGCATGCCCTGCTCCGACTACTATTACCTGATATTCTTTTCCGTAGCCTACCAGCATCTCATCACCCCTAAATGTTCCACGTGGAACATTTTTTTATTTACCTATACAAAACCGACTAAAAATATCCTCTAATACATCATCTGTCGTTGTCTCACCGGTAATCTCTCCAAGGGCACTCAGTGCATCCCTTAAGTCTGTTGCCAAAAATTCCAAAGAGAGTCCATTATCCAAGGCGTCGACAAATCTGATTAAACATTTAATCGCCGAATTAGCAGTACTTTGATGGCGTTGACTGGTCAGAAGGACTGAATTCTCACCAAAGGAGGAATCGGCAACCAGGGTGGATTGGATAAGTTGACGTAAGGAGTCTAAACCCTCACCAGTTTTTGACGAAACTCGACACAAGTTATTTTTAAAAGAATGAGGGATATCTATCTGAGGGTCGAGGTCAGCCTTAGTGCTGACAATTATATATTTTGATGAATAACAGATTTCTAAAGCCGCTAAGTCTTCTTCGTCAACCGGTTTAGACCCATCTATAAGCAAAAGAATCAGATCAGAAGAAATTATTCTATTTCTGGCACGTACTACACCCTCCTTCTCTATAGGATCAGAACTTTCACTAATACCAGCAGTGTCAACTAGACGAACCGGCAAACCATTAATAACCAAACCCTCCTCCAGGAGATCCCTGGTTGTCCCTGGGATGTCGGTCACTATAGCGCGGTTTTCTCCCAAAAGAGCATTCATCAGAGAACTCTTGCCGACATTGGGTTTTCCCAGCAACAAGAGCGAGGCACCCTCAGAATAGAGTCTTCCCGTATTGTAGCTACTAACCATTTTATTCAATATAACTAGAACTTCGTCAACGGATCTTCTAATTTTAAATAAGTCTTCCTGTGGCAGCTCCTCTTCGGGAAAATCTATCCAGGCCTCAATAAGACATAAAGCATCCCTGATCAATTTTTTATTTAGATATAACGATTGCGAAAGCTGCCCCTCAAGTTGAGATAAGGCGAGGGAATGAGATTTTTCTGAGCGGGCATGAATCAGATCGGCAATAGCTTCAGCTTGTGAAAGATCTATACGGCCATTTAAAAAAGCCCGATAACTAAACTCGCCTGGCTGAGCCAAGCGCGCACCAGCCTGAATTAATGTGCGTAAAACCAAGGACACATTGTGCTGCCCACCATGACAATGTATCTCTACAACATCCTCTGCTGTAAAGCTGTGGGGACCAGCCATATACACAAACATAACCTCGTCAATGAGAACGTTGTCTAAATTACGTAAGTATCCATGATATAAGGTGTGAGAAATAGGATGTTCAAAAGGACGGCTGGGCTTAAAAAACTGAAGAGCTAAAACAATACAGCCTTGGCCAGAAAGTCTGACAATAGCTACTCCACCCTCACCAGGTGGAGTAGCTGGAGCAACGATTATACTTTGAGGTTCCACATTTAAATCAGGCAGGTTCACGGTTAATTAAATATTGCTGAGCAATTGTCAGCAGGTTATTAATTAACCAGTAAACTACGAGGCCGGAGGGGAAGCTTAGAAAAATAAAGGTGAAGAATACCGGCATGAAAAGCATTATTTTAGCTTGCATCGGATCCATATTGGTCGGTGCCATCTTTTGCTGCAAAAACATCGTAAAGCCCATAATAACCGGTAAAGGGCCCAGAGCAAAACCTAGCCCCAATGCGTCACTAATAAGGGTATCCGCAGCGGATAAATCGGTGATCCACAGCATGAAAGGAGCATGACGAAGTTCTATACCACCAAGCAATACCTGATAAAGTGCAAAAAAGACCGGTATTTGAACCAGTATCGGCAGACAGCCACCAAAGGGATTAACTCTATTCTCCTTGTAAAGAGCCATCATCTCCTGATTAAGTTTTTGTTTATCTTTGCCATGCTTTGCCCGCAGTTTCGCCATTTGCGGCTGCAGTTTCTGCATATTTTTCATTGAGCTGTAACTCTTCTGAGTTAGCGGCCAAAAAATAGCTTTAATACAAACAGTCAAAAGAACTATCGCAAAACCGTAATTACCTAGGTAACCATAGAAAAAATTAAGGGCTATCTTTAGTGGTTTAGCAATAATATCAAAAAAACCTAAATCAATAATACGTTCAAAAGAAAGACCTGGTTCTTTTAAAAGTTCCATGTCCATAGGTCCAAGATAACCAGTATATTTAAAGGAAGATTGTTTGTTTTTTTCAAAAATCGTTTTTTCTGAAATTAGCGTGTTAAAAATAGCATCATTTTTAATATGGATATTTAGAGAATTTAAAGAATTATCAAATGGTTTTACAATATTGGTAAAATATTTTGTTTCATAAGCGGTCCATAATATTTTACTACCATAAGACTTATTTGATTCCTTAAGGTCTTCAACTTCATTATTTAAAAGATCTTCACCATTAAAACTAGTTGGACCAACAAAACTATATCTATCACCTGCTTTTTTATCATCCCATTGATTAACAATAGAAAATTTTATCGTTCCTCTTTTTATTGTATTTGAAAAATTTTCAATAAAAACATTTATATCAAAGTAATATTTATTAGGGTAAAAAGTAAAAATTTTGGTGATTTTAGTATTATCTGGAGTAGTTGCTTGAAATACCAAATCAGTCTTTTCCGTATTTGATAAGGATAATTCATCAACTGCAGAAGTATAAATAATATCCTCTGGCAAATTAAACCCATCGCCACCGGAAATACCATAAGTTCCAAATTCTGCTGTTTTTACATCAACAATTTTTACAAAGGGAGAATCGGGTGTATTTTGTTGTTTAAAGTTAAAAAGCTGTGCCTCAACCAAACGAGCACCACTGGTGTTGAAATTCAACTCAAAGAGATCCGAGTAAACCTTAATATTTTTTTCTTCAATAATACCCACAGATACTGGTGCGGAGTCAGTTATGGGAGCGAATACAATTTCTGGCGAAGAAATTTCTTTAACATTAATAGTTTCACTTATATTTTGCTTTTCCTCTAAATTTTTGTCTTCACGAGGAAAGAGCATATTGAAGCCAGACCAGACGAAAAGCACCAGGGCAATGGCTAAAACAATTCGACGATTTTCCATAGTTATTAAGCCTGAATATCCAGCGGAGGCACAGGATCAAAACCTCCGGGATGAAATGGGTGACATTTACTTAAACGAAAAACAGTCAAAAATCCACCACGTAAAAGACCGTGATTAATAATAGATTGACGAGCATAATTAGAGCAACTTGGATAGAAACGGCAGGAAGGTGGGAATAAAGGCGATATTAAATAACGATAAATATCAATTAAAAATATAATAAAACGTTTAAAAATCACAGAGATAACCTATTTGAACAGTAATTCAAGCTCAAGCCAGATAACTCTGGTAGTAACACGACCGGCACCTTTTCTAGCAATAACTGAAAGATCAACCGGACTTACAAAGCGAAAATAGTTACAGCGAAAAAATTCACGGATAACTCTTTTGACTCGATTACGTACTACCGCATTCCCTACTTTACGACTGACAGTGACACCTAGACGACTGTGTGAGCCAGAACCGTCAGACAATAGAAGCAAAAAATGGGGTGTATTTTTTTTACACCCCATTTGATAGACGGTATTAAATTCCCACCTTTTCCGTAATCGCGCTTCTTTGGGAAAATTTAAGCGCTGATCTGGCATACGATCAGATTATTTTTTTGGAATCGATGCGCTCAAAGAACTACGGCCACGAGAGCGACGGCGATTGACGACCCGACGACCGTTTTTTGTCAGCATCCGTTGACGAAAACCATGAGTACGCTTGCGCTTGATACGGCTTGGTTGATAAGTACGTTTTGACATATTTTTTCTTCCTTTTCAGATCGGTTATGACGAACTGTCTCTTTAAACACATATAT
>JBDNGT010000115.1:0-3787 GCA_041689145.1 Geopsychrobacter sp.
CTCCATTCATTAATCATCGGCCAGTTCATTCTCAATCACCGCTTCAGCGGTAAGAAGTTCGCGATTAGTGGAATAATCTACACTTCGTCAGGGAATAGTCTCCGTAAGAGTGAGTCGGACAGCGTAACTGTCTGATTTAACAGAGGCGAAAGCTGGCACGTGTGTTGCTGTATTCAAATGGTGTGATCCCCGGTTTCTTCAGGGACAGCAGGATGTCAGCATCCGGTTGAATCATTTCTGAAGCGACGGAGTATGGAGGTTTAGATATTGACCCGAATTGAATACCGCGATGGTGACTTTGACATGGTCAAGCCTGAGGCTCTGAACCAGCTCTTGTTCGCCGGGCGAGTGATTAAGTCTGGCGGGATCAAGGTTGGACTGATGTCGATCATGATCCACTCTGGTGTATCGAGTCACGATTTTACGCCGGGTCTGACCGGCGCAATCTGGATTCCTGAAGGAAGCCCATGACAATAAATATCCGATTAGGACAACTTATTATCCTTTCTTTAGTGGGTTTATCCGGTTTTTCAGCCGTCCAGGCTCTTGCCGGACAGGATATTGCCATGCAGCAGCTGATTCTCCGGGCCGATCAGGGTGCATTGCACGCACAGAAGGTTCTTGGGGCTCTGTACGCCACTGGGGACGGGGGGCTGCCGCGCGATTTCTCCGAGGCCGGTCGCTGGTTCCGTCGGGCCGCCGAGCAGGGGGACGCGGATGCCATGCTGTCACTAGCCGGATTGTATGCAAGGGGGCAGGGGGTGCCCCTAAATCTTGTTAAGGCCGAAGAATGGACACTGCGGGCCGCGCAGCTGGGACAGACCCGTGCACAATTTGTCCTCGGTCTCAGGCTTGCGCGGGGAAGCCTTTCCCGTCAAGACAGGACGTCTGCGCGTCATTGGCTGTTGGCTTCGGCACGCCAGGGCGGAGTGGCGGCTGAAACCGAATATGGCTTGATGCTTTATCGTGGAGAGGGTGGCGTACAAGATGTTCGGGGCGCACTTTTGTGGCTCGATCTGGCGGCGCGGGGCGGCAGCAGCAAGGCACAATATGCCCTTGGTCTGATCTATCGCCTCGGTCAGGATGTCCCGCGCCGGCCCGAGCTCGCGGTTGACTGGTTTTCCCGTGCAGCCCTCCAGGGACTGGGCGCGGCTCAATATTATCTCGGACAGGCTTATCGGCTGGGTGATGGCGTGCCGCAGGACCTTGTGCAGGCTTATGTTTGGCTCAGCCTCTCAGCCGCTCAGAACGATTCCGCGGCCGGCGACAGCCTCACCACGTTGCGGCCCAAACTCAGTCCTTCAGAGCGAACAGAGGCCGAGCGACTGCTGGCATGTGGACTTAAACCAATCTCCGGCAATCCTTGCCTGTCTGGTTGGTGAGCGCTCGGTTTACGATTGACCGGTCGTAGGCAAGCGCTCTGCTGCGCCCATAGGAGTACGACCGACAGGCTAATAGAATGCCACTCAGCCGCAGACCCCATAACAAGCATCTGTCCGGCCGCCCGATCGAGTCTCTTGGGCATTACGATGAGGTGTGTTATTGTTCATACTTGCTCTTGTTAGGGGATATTTACATCGGTACAGGTTTCTGGCCGGTAACGACTGGGATCTGGCTGGGGTGTCTGGTGGGTGGTGCTCGTCAATTATTTTTTTGTTTAAACTTTAAATAGCTTTGTGGACAGCGCATGATATGATAATCATAGAATATAACAGAGTTATTATAGGTGGTAGCCACAATAGGGAGCTTTTTTCGGGTTCCCTACAACTCAAGGAGGAAATGATGAAAAAATTGGTTTTCTTGGCGGTTCTTTCTGTTTTTGCCCTTTCACTTTCTGGCTGTGCAAATAAAGCGAGTAAGGATCCCATCCGCGTGAAGTGCCCTTCCTGCGGTTTTGAGTTTGAAGTTCCAACTGGTGGAATTGGTGGGCAATAAATCCATCGGGAGGTATGAAAAAGCAGCGTTGCTTACAACAGCAGCGCTGCTTTTTTTATTTTCTGGTTATCCACTTGACTCAAGTTGGCGTCTGATTAAGCCATGAAACTCCCTGTTTGCTAAATTTCAAAACAGGCACCATGCTGATAGCTCCCCTCCCTTGATGGGAGGGGCTGGGGGAGGGTGAAGGTATATGGAAATCTGCATGGGATTTTGACGCCCCCTCACCCCGACCCTCTCCCACAAAGGGGAGAGGGAGAAACCATTGATGTTGCGGGCTTCACGATCCTGGACTTCGCAGTAAGGTTAGTGGAGCAAAGTGGATAACCAAATTTTATTTTACGATATTCTACGCAGCTTGTTGCGCTTTAAAAATTTCCGTTCCGGCAAATAATGAGGCCTCGGCTCAGGGCAGCTCAAAATTGTCGTCATATTCAATGCTTGTGCTCTCGCCACCCACATGCAGGCCATAGCTGCCGGGGGCGAGCGCAGGTACAAAAAAACAAGTCGTTTTCCACTGTACTCTGATGGGGCATGCAATGCGCTACACAGCAGGTCAGCAGGAGAAATTCCCCAGGACGGCTATCAGTCGCAGCCGTTGTTTTTCGTTCTTGGTTCAGGTTCGACATTTCTTAAAAAAAATAATCTCCCAAGTAAACCTTTTCGTCCCATCATGCGTCTAAACAGCAGATTCCTGGAAAAAATGATTCCCGTGAGTTGGGCCCGGAGAGTCACCATGCAACATTGATGCTTTCGCAAAAAGCATCGAGGTAGATGGCTAAGTAAAAAGCGCCAAAGGCAAGGCGCGCAATTATCGAGCAATGAGGCGTACCTACGTACGTCTAAGCAGCGAGATGGTTGCAGCAACGCAGCAGTTGGTGAGTTTTTGCGACGCCATGCAACATTGACGGACAAGGGATACGCGGCTACGCTCTACGGATGGACACAGATACGGAAAAAATACTTTTGACTCAGGTTCGGGCCGGGGATGAGAGCAGCTTCGAGGCTCTGGTCAACGCTCACTCCTCCCGTCTGATCGGAATGGCCTGGCGCATGGTCGGCAATCGGGAAGACGCCGAGGACTTGGCCCAGGAAACCTTTATTCGGCTGCATAAGAATATTGTAAAATTCCGTGGAGAGAGCAGCCTGTCGACCTGGCTGTACAGGATACTGAGCCGTTTAGCGATCGATCATCTGCGGCGCCAGAAACTGAAGCAGAAGATTTTTTTCATGCGCAATACTGATGAAGAACAAGATCCCCTTGAACAGGCGGCTGATCCGGGAGCGAATCCGGGGGAAATCTACCTGGCCGGCGAGGCGGGGCGGAAATTGACCAGGGCTATGGAAAAACTCTCGGCTCGACAAAGAATGGTATTTATCCTGCGCCATCATGAGGGGTTGCCGCTCAAAGAGATTGCCGGCGTCTTGGAGCTTGAAGAGGGGACGGTCAAGACTCACCTTCACCGCGCCATTCACTTTTTGCGTAATGAGTTAAAAGACCTAAAAGGGGGTCTGTCATGACCAGCATAGATCCAATCAGCGCCTGCCCGACAGAGGAGCTCATTCTTTTCCATTATGGAGAGTTGGATGGCGCAGATAAACTGCGAGTTGAGCAACACCTTCAGCAGTGCCACAGCTGTGGTAACGAACTTGGTAAACTGCGAAAGTTCCTGGCTCTGGTGCCGACAGGCGTACCTGAACTGACCGCCAGTGAACTAAGGGACTTCAACTCCCGGGTCATGGCTCAGTTGCCGCGGCGACGGCGCTTCGGTCGGCCTGCCTTGGGATGGGCGTTGGCCGGAGCCCTGGTGTTGATGCTGACCTTGAACCTGAGGCAGCAGATAGAACCGCA
>JBDNGT010000116.1:0-10620 GCA_041689145.1 Geopsychrobacter sp.
ACCACCTTGTAAAGCAGGTTGGCATCGCTGAGCTGACCGATGAACTCGGCAAACTTGAAGTATTCAAAAATCTCCCGCGCATCTTTGGAGAACGATTGGATGTAAGTTTCCAGGTTGTCCTTAATCCCCGCCTCCCCAAGCTTGGAGAGATCCATCGGTGAGGTATTAAAGAACTGAGCCTGGGTTGCCCGCAGAACCAACTTCTCGGACGCTTCTTCCGGCAACTCCATCTTGCCGACCTCGGCGTGCTTAACCAGCATCGCAGCCTTATCCTTTTCGAGGACACACTCAAGACGGCGCAACAGGGTAAAGGGCAGAATGATGCGGCCGTATTGACTCTGTTTGAAATCGCCGCGTAGTAGATCAGCGACCGACCAGAGGAATGCGGCGGTTTGAGAAAAGTTGATGGTCATGTTTTGCCTTGTACGTTATGGGGCGAAGAATAGTCGTGGTGAATCGAGGATTAAAACTTGAACATCCTGAAGGGAAAAAGCACTTAAATACAAAAACCGCCCAAGCAATCCCACGGCGGCTTAACGGCACTGTTCCATCACAAACCCCAGCATTTCAATCCCTCCAAATAACAATTGTCCATCATAGTAAAGATATCGAGGTCTTGCCAGTTATTTCCAAGTTTACTGCCGGGTTGATCAGGGCTATCCGAATCATTGTGGCAGGCAGAGAAAGTCGGGCGCAAAATCGATCGCCGCACAGGATGTCAGAACGTTCCGTTTCGTCTCTTTGCTCATATGGTAGTTTTGCGCAATATCAGTCAGTTTGGCGAGGTCTAGATGGGGCGCAAGAGCTGTGCATTGATCGAGGTCTTTTTCTTTTTTGGTCTCTTTCTTTCGCCGTTGAGCGATGATCAATTTATGCATGAAAAGCGTTTCAGGTGAAGGCAGGCGTACCTTGAATTTGGGATGATGCACGGTGATCGGGTCGATAAACAGCAGGTCCAAAAAGGGGAGGGGCTGAGCGGTGACATTGTACTTGCTGACCATGATGATCTCTTCCCGGGCGCCTTTGCGGTGAACCAGAAATTCGATTTCAAAGGTGCCTGCGAGAAACTTTTGCAAGTCAGAGAGAATATCAATGATCGGGTCAAATCCCTGCTCGGCAAGGGCAGCTTCAAGGTCTGGACCCTTTTTTTGCTTTGCGACCTCTGGTAGGAAAGCAAAGTCGATATCATCAGTGCGCAGAACGTATTCGATTCCGAAAGTCTCGTGATAAAAAAGCATGGCCCAGCTACCGACCAATATTCCATCCTCAAAGAAACCGTTTTCGTCAAGGGTGGTGAGGATTGCCTGGACCTGTTCCGGCAAACTGGCTTTCTTTTCGATATAAAATTCACGCACGCAGACTCTCCCGTTTAAAGCAGTTTTTTCAGGTATTTTATCCGGTCCTTAAACTGCTTTAGATCCTTCTCTTTTTTTTGGCGAGCTTTTATCTGGATCTCTAACGCTGCAACTTCGGCCTTGGGAACGTGCTTGTAGACGCTCTTCGAACCTTTGCGAAGTTTGAGATGGTGGTATGAGTACACCTTCTCTTTATACTTCATGTTACGCTGATGCAAGGAACCTCTTGGCATCTCAGAAACAGCGGACTCTAGAGATGCTGCCATTTTTTCGCAGCGCTCAAGTTCGTCCTGGAGCATCCCATGAACCACTATGTCTTTTTTCACCACAGCCATACAAATGTTAATATCATGTGGTGTAAAATTTGACAAGACATTTTACACCACATTCCAAGCTTATGTGCCTAGTGTGGTGTAAAATACGCCCAAGTCACTCGTAGAGTCTGTGTTGCTTCTAAGTTTGAAACGCGCAAGAGGGTGAGCATGTCCGAAATGTGGCAAATTCGAGAAGGCAAGCGTGAGGATGGACGCTGATGTCCAGTCTCTTATTCTTATTCTCACTCACCTAAGTTCGTCATCGAGGAATTGCTCGGGATATCGTTTAACTGTCTTCAAGTCAATCACCTTAGAGATACAACAGGATTATCTGAACGAACTATTTAAGGTGAGGGTCGACCTGGGTTGGGTCTGTGGGGGAGGGGCGTGCGCTACAAGCTGTAAGTAGCTGATTTGGAAAGGTAAAGGCAACTTTTCTAGCCCTGCCAGGAACTGTGTATGTAGCCAGAAACCAATTAAAAAACCCGCAATTCCAAGGATTTGCGGGCTAAATAGTTATCTTCGCGTTCACCTGCTCTACCAACTAAGCTAAAAGGGAATAGCGTGTTGCGGGTTCGAAATATAAGAGATTGACCGAGGTCTGTCAAGTTTTTTTAGAAGTTTTTAGCTGCCCTTTTTTAGATCAATCAGGACCAGTTTGGCGACTGCTTTGAGGGTCTCAAAGGTCCCCTCGCCGCTTGCGGCACAGGCTTCAAGCTCGGGTACACCGCTGGGGTTGAGCAACTTACGAAGTTCTTCAATCGGGGTGCAATTCGGTAGGTCGCGTTTGTTGTATTGGATAATGAATGGTAATTTTTCGAGTTGAAATCCTTGTTCCTCAAGATTGTCCTTAAGGTTCTCCATGCTTTCTATATTGGCGTCGAGGCGCTCCTCTTGAGAATCGGCGACAAAGACGACCCCGTCAACCCCTTTGAGGATCAGTTTGCGTGAGGCATCGTAGAAAACCTGGCCCGGGACGGTGTAGAGGTGGAAGCGGGTTTTAAAGCCGCGAATCTCGCCGAGTGCCAGCGGTAAAAAATCGAAGAAAAGGGTCCGCTCAGTTTCGGTCGCCAGCGAGATCATCTTGCCTTTTGCGTCCTGTGCTGTCTTGTTATAGATGTACTGCAGATTGGTCGTTTTGCCGCAAAGGCCCGGACCATAATAAACGATTTTGCAGTTGATTTCGCGCGAGGCGTAGTTAATAAAGGACATATTGCTTTAAACCCTCGAGCTAGTTAAAGAGGTTGTCTATATCGTCGTCGGTGATCTCGGCAAACGGGCTGTCAATACCCGGAGATTCGTCGTGGATGACCGTCTTTCTGACGAGATCAGTGAGGATGTTTCCCAGTTCCAGACTTGCTTTTTTGACGCGCAAGCGGACCAGTCCGAGAGAGCTGCGTTGATCGAAGATGACGACCAGGATGATTCTTCCGCCGATGATGGAGATGTGGATATTATCCTTCTCTCCTTCGTGGAACAGAATTGAGAACTCTTTTTCGCCGATCAGCTTGGCGAGTCCCCCGGTTGCTGCGATGTTGCCGGCCGTCAGGGACGCCAGACTCGTGGTGTCAAGGTTCTCAGTTGCTCCGGTGGCAGCGATCAGCTGCCCATTCTTATCGACCAGGAAGATAACATTTGAGTTTGACTCGCGCAGGAGCTTCTCAATAAGCGTCATGATGCGCTTGTATTCCTCATCGTACATAACAAGGGATGATTGCGGACCCAACATCGGTGTCTCCTTGTGAAGTTATTAAAATAACATTGCACCATATAGCATCGGACCCTGCTTTTTTCAAGGTTTTTCGCCTGATTGTTGAGAACTTATCGGGGATGAAGCTTGCCTGAAGCCTCTGCCGACTACCCCCAATGGGGGAGAGCATGGCAGTGTTGACTTGATAAGATGAAACCCCTATCTTTTGGCGTGAGAGTACATTCGAAGGAGAAAAATTTAACATGCCTAATTATGAATCACCACTCGGTTTGCGTTGCTGGGATCAGCAGGTCGGGGAACCGTTAAAGCTACAGCAGGAGGGCTACGACCTCTCCCTGCTTGAAGACTGTGAAAATGCATTTCGTTTTACCGCTGTCGTCAGTGCCCCCAAGGTTTCATCACTGATTCGGTCATTTTCGCGTTATCTGCCCGGTGAAGCCTTCTTTATTCTGGAGTATTACCCTGATGAAGAGCCTTTGACGCAGTGCCCGGCGTCCTCCGACCAGCGGCCGGTGCCAGAAGTCTATTATTCCCCCTATATGCCGACGGCCGAGATTATCGGGATGCTGCAGCCCTATTTCGATCGCTTGGTGCATGATGGGTTTGTCGGTTTCGGGCTGGCGAACAATCGACAGGGGCTTGAGATGTTCTATTCTGAAGAGAAGGTCCTCACCTTCTTCACTGATAATCATCTGCGGCTGTGCAACTTTCTGCAGCGGCAGGGGTTGCCATTCTCCCCGGATCTGGTGTTGCCTGCCGATTTTGGCCATGATCACCTGTCCCTCCTCGGCATGCCGGCGCGACTATTGCCCGCTTCACTGGTCGGTTTACACCGAGACGATCTGGATTCAGTCAATTTCTGCCAGCGGCTGCTCGATCTGTTTGATATGTACCCGGTCGAAGAGGGGATCTCCTTCTTTTTGACGCGCAAGGAGCAGGATCAGGTTGCACTTATCATGGGCGGGAAAACTGATTTCGACGTGATGGGCGAGGCCGATCTCGGAACCCTGCTGTTGAATTGGAGTGATTTCGTCAGCGAGTGCGAGGAGGGTTTTGAGGGTGATCTGGAGGAATATCGTCTGGGCCTCAAGGCGCGAGATCTGATCCAGTTCGTGGTTGATGGAACCTCGGACGAGTTGACCGAAAAAATTGACCGCATCCTTGAGGGGCCGGATGCGACCTTCCGGCGGATACTTATCGACCGGCGCAAACGGATCGATAGCCCAGAGACCACCGATGTCCAGTTGGAGCCTTTCTGGTATCAAGGGGTGGTGCGCCAACAGGGGGTTGAGTTACGGCGTGACCTGATCCGTAGCGGCTGGTTCGCGCGCTAGGATGAGCGGATGATCTGTCTGTTGGCGGCGACCCCGCATGAAACAACCCTGCTGCGCCGACAGCTCCCCCTGACCCCTGATTCTCGTCTGCCCGGGCAAACCTTCTCCTGTTACTTCTGCAGTGAAGAGATCCTGCTGCTGCATACCGGTATCGGAATTGCCAGTGCCGCCACAAGCTTGACCCGAATCCTTGAACGGTCGGCTCCGAAACTGGTGATCGCTTTCGGTTGTGGTGGGAGTTACCCGGCGAGTGGATTGCATAATGGCGATCTGGCCCTGGCGACCTCTGAATGTTTTGGTGATCTGGGCGCGGCAGGGGAGGAGGGGTTTGTGCCGCTCTGTGATCTGGGGATTCCGCAGTCTGCCGATGCCCTCTCGCTGTTTGTTCAACAATTCAATCTTCAATGCCCCTGGGTTTCCGGCGCGGCTAAACTTCTTCAGGGAGCCGCTGAATTGTCGGCGCAGCGGATTGCCTGCGGCCCCTTTGTCACGGTCAGCACCGTCAGCGGGACCCGCGAATTAAGTCAGGATCTTGAACGGAGAACGGCCGGGATCTGTGAGAATATGGAGGGAGCGGCCCTGGCCCAGGTGGCCCAGTCGTATGCTGTCCCTCTGCTGGAGCTGCGCGGTATTTCAAACCCTTGCGGCACGCGAGATCGTGCGGCTTGGGATCTGCCGGCCGGAATAAAGGTTGCCCAGCACGCCGTTTTGCGTCTGCTCAAGGATCTGTCCCCCTTAAGGAGTCAGCCATGCAGTTGAGCCTCGGCTATTCCCCCTGCCCGAATGACACCTTTATCTTTCACGCCTTAAGTCATGGTTTGATTCGGGCTCCCTTTACGTTGCAGGTGCGACATGAGGATGTCGAAACCCTCAATCAGTTAGCCAGGCGGGCCATTCTCGATCTGACCAAGGTCAGTTATCACGCCTTCGGTCATCTGCAGGAGCATTATTGCCTGTTGCGCAGCGGGGGCGCCTTGGGGAGGGGCTGCGGTCCGCTGGTTGTGGCGAAGCAGATGCAAAATATGGCCGATTTGGCCGATCAGCTGATCGCGATCCCAGGCGAGCTGACCACCGCCAATCTGTTGCTGCAACTGCATGGTGAGGGCTATCGGTGCCTGAAAATTCTTTCGTTTGAGCAGATTATGCCGGCGGTCGCTAGTGGTGATGTCGCTGCCGGGGTGATTATCCACGAATCACGCTTCACCTACCCCGACTACGGCCTGGTCAAGCTGCTCGATCTGGGGGAGTGGTGGGAAGAAGAGACGGGCCACCCGATCCCCCTCGGCGGAATTCTGGCGCGGCGCAGTCTGGGAGCGGCGTTGATCGGTAAGGTCGATGATGCGATCGGACGCAGTCTGGATTACGCCTGGGAGCACCCGCAACAGGCCGCCAGCTATATCACCAGCCATGCCCAGGAGCTCGACGAGGCGGTGGTGCGGCGCCATATTGAGCTTTACGTCAACCAGTTTTCGCGCGATCTTGGTGTCGAGGGGGTCGCGGCGATTGAAGACCTCTTCGCTCGCGCCGCACAACGCTGTCTCATCCCAGCTTGTTCTCAGCCGCTGTTTGTCTGAACTTTGTCGAATCGCAACAAAAGGGCCGCTCCCTTTCGGAAGCGGCCCTTTTGTTAGATGCTTTATTCAGCCAGCCAGCCAGCGAAACATTAATGCTTCAGGTGGACCGCCTTGACGTACTTGGCGTCGATTGCCTGACGGATCACATCCAGGGTTGTTTCATCGGCCGGGGAATCGATCGAAAAGACCACCATCGCTTCGCCGGCTTTTTCCCGGCGTCCCAGGCTCATGTTGCCGATGTTGACCCCGGCGTCGCCTAAGAGGGTACCGATTTTGCCGAGGGCTCCCGGCCGGTCGGCGTAGGTCATAACCAGCATGTGCTCTTCGGGGCGGAAGTCGATGTCGAAATTGCGCATCTTGACGATCTTGGGTGTCCCCTCGAACAGGGTGCCGGCGATCGTCCGCGATCCCTCCAGACTTTCAATCGAGAGCGTGATCAGGTTGGAAAAGGACTCGGTTTCGGTCGAGCGGATCTCTTCAACCGCGATCCCCATGTTGTGCGCCACCATGTTGGCGTTGACCAGATTGACTTCCTGCTCGGTGCAGTGATTGAGCAGCGCTGCCAGGCCACTGACAGTCAAGGGGGCACAATCGAAGCGCGCCAGCTTGCCGTGATAGGTGAAGGTGATCTTGTTCGGATTGGGTGGCGCGAGCTGCGAGATAAAGTCGCCGATGGTGCTGATCAGTCCGATGAAGGGCTTCATCTGGTCCATCAGATCGGGGTCGAAGCGCGGGATATTAAGTGCATTCTCGAGCGGCTTGCCATCGATGTAGCTGATGATCTCTTTGCTGACATCGACCGCCACATTCTTCTGTGCCTCAAAGGTGTTGGCGCCCAGGTGCGGGGTGACGACCATATTCGGGTGGTCGATGAGCTGTTTGAGCGTTTCTGTATTCGGTGGTTCCTTGCTCCAGACGTCGAATGCTGCAGCGGCAACCTTGCCTGAGTTGAGTGCGTTTAAGGTCGCTTCTTCTGCGTAGATTCCGCCGCGTGCACAGTTGACGATGATCACTCCACGCTTCATGCGCACGAAATGATCGGCGCTGAGCATGCCACGGGTCTCGTTGTTCAGTGGTGTGTGAACGGTGATAATGTCCGACAGACGGATGAGGTCCTCCAGGGCGACCAGCTTGACCCCGAAGTCTTCACCGCGTTTTTCAGAAATGTAAGGGTCGCAGGCGATGACCTCAGCTTCAAAGGCTTTGCACCGCAGAGCGACCCGGCCGCCAACCTTGCCGAGACCGATAATCCCGATGGTTTTCCCTTTTAATTCGTAGCCGGTAAAGGGCGAGCGGTTCCAGGCACCGCTCTTGAGATCAGCGTTGGCAATCGTGATTTTTCGGCAGAGGCTCAAGAGCAGTGCCATGGTATGCTCTGCCGCTGAATTAACGTTGCCAAAGGGTGCATTGACGACGATAATGCCGCGCTTGCTGGCGGCCTGCACATCGACGTTGTCGATGCCGACGCCGGCCCGGGCAATCATCTTCAGGTTGGTGGCGTGCTCCAGCAGCGCCTCGTCAACCGTGGTGCCGCTGCGGGTAATAATTGCCTCGTAGGCGCCGATCGTTGTGTACAATTCGTCAAGCGACATGCCCAGTTTGACATCCAGCTCTACGCGCGGATCTTCTAACAGCAGTGCTAACCCGTTTTCTGAAATTTCATCCGTAACCAGTACCTTCATCCTTGGACCTTCCTTATGTGTCGACCGCCAAGCGGGAGATGGAAAGAGGGCGATTTTATGCCCAACGACGTCAGCTGTCAACGGCTGCGCCATGGTGCCGCCGGATCAGCCATTAACGCGGGCAAATTCTCTCATGAAGCCGACCAGGGCCTTAACCCCGGCGACCGGCATCGGGTTGTAGATCGAGGCGCGGATGCCGCCAACGCTGCGGTGGCCGGCGAGGGCGTAGAGCCCCGCTTGCTCGGCTTCGCTGGCGAAGCGCTCCTCCAGTTGCTCATTCGGCAGGCGGAAAGTGACATTCATTGTCGAGCGATGCTCAGGGTGTGCGACCCCCCGGTAGAAATCCGAGGAATCGAGCAGCTGGTAGAGGCTGGCCGCTTTTCGTTCGTTGGTCTTTTCAATCGCCGCAATGCCCCCCTGCTTTTTCAACCACTCCAGCGCCAGGTGGATCACGTAGATGGCAAAGGTGTTGGTGGTGTTGGTCAGCGAGTTATCGCCGGCGCACTGTTTGTAATTGAGCAGCAGCGGCACCTGCTCTCCGGCGTATGCGAGCAAGTCTTCGCGTACGATCACCATCGCCATTCCCGATGGACCGAGGTTCTTCTGCAATCCGGCAAAGATCAACCCGAACTGTGAAAAGTCGATCTGACGCGACAGCAGCTCGCTGGTCATATCCGCGACCAACGGCACGGACCCCGTTTGCGGAAACAGGTTCCAGCGTGTGCCGTAGAGGGTATTGTTGCTGGTGATGTGCAGATAGGCAGCATCTTGATCGATCCCTTTGGCGGATAATTGCGGAATCCGATCATAGCCTGTCTCGACACTGCTGCTGATGGTTTTGACCGCGGCAAAGGGGGCGGCATCCTTGGCGGCTAATTTGGCAAAGTTGCCGGTTTCGCAGTAGAGCGCCTTGCGTGATGCTACCCGTCCCGCCAGGTTGAGCGGCACCGCCGCAAACTGCATACGCGCACCACCGTGCATAAAGAGGATCCGATAGTTGTCGGGCAGCCCGGTCAGCTCGCGAAACAGTTGCTGGGCACTGTTGAGAATCTCAACAAACTGTTCGCAACGATGGCTGATCTCGATGACCGAAACCCCCATCCCCTGATAGTCGAGCAGCTCCTGCTGGATCTGCTGCATCACCTCGACCGGCAGCATCGCCGGACCAGCGCCAAAGTTGTAGACCTGTTGTGACATCTGCGTGATTCCTTTTGTCTTAAGTCGCTAATCTGTTTACTTCACGACCGTCAGCCGGGCACGCCCCTTCGGCGGGGTGTTGTCCGGTTCGATATCGGTGTCATTTTTTTGGGTAAGATGCTCTGCCGCTTCCGGGCGATCCACCTGTGGCAGTGCATCCATGTACAGCATATCCTCAATCGCCGCCGCAATTGTCAGGCATTGTTTCATGCAGACTTTACGGGCCGGACAGGTCGAACAATCGGCCTCACCTGCCGCCATTTTCAGGCTGTGAATCACCAGCTCGACGCTCTCCAGTTGATTGAGGGGAATCAAAAACATATTAGACCTTTCGTTGGCTCAGTTGCCGCCAGCCATGCTGCGATCAGCCGCTGCGACGAAGCGCATGAGTCTGGTCATCATGGCCGAGAAGTCTTCCGGCCGCAGGGATTGAGGGCCGTCGCTCGCGGCTTCCTCGGGACAGGGATGCACCTCAACGATGATCCCATCGGCGCCGGCAGCGGCGGCGGCATAACACATCGGTGCAACCAGGTGAGCGTGGCCGGTCGCATGTGACGGATCGATCAGGACCGGCAGGTGGGTCAGGCTTTTTAAGACCGGCACGGCCGAGATGTCAAGGGTGTTGCGCGTCGCCGTTTCAAAGGTCCGAATGCCCCGTTCGCAGAGGATGACCTTGCGGTTGCCTTCGGACAGAATATATTCGGCGCTCATCAGAAACTCTTGCACCGTGGTCGCCATCCCCCGTTTGAGCAGGACCGGCTTGTCGAGTTGGCCGAGCATTTTCAGCAGCGCGAAGTTCTGCGTATTACGCGCCCCGACCTGCAGCACATCGGCGTAGCGCGCCACCAGCTCGACATCCCGCGGATTGACAACCTCGGTGACGATCGGCAGGCCGGTTATGTCACGCGCCTCGGCCAACAGTTTCAGGCCATCCTCTTCCATCCCCTGAAAGCTGTAGGGGCTGGTGCGGGGTTTGTACGCTCCGCCGCGCAGCAGCCGTGCGCCGCTTGCCTTGACGAGTTTGGCGGTTTCGCAGATCTGCTCACGGCTTTCGACCGAACATGGACCGGCGATCACCATAAATTCATTGCCCCCGATGACCACCCCCGGAGCGATCTCGATCTCACTCGACTGAGGCTGGACTTCAAGGCTGGCCAGCTTATAAGGCTTCATGATCGGTACCACGCGCTCGACTCCAGGTAGCAGTTCCAGGGTCTGCAGCTTGTCTTTGCCCTCCTCATCGCCGACCGCGCCAATGACGTTACGGGTTTCGCCGTGGATGACGTGCGGCTGATAGCCAAGTTCGATAATCCGTTTCTCGACAGCGGCCAGGGTTTTTGCATCGGCACCTTTTTTCATGACGATAATCATTTGGGGAAACTCCTTTTTTGGGGGAGAATGTCAGTCTTGACCTTCTCCTCGGCTGATGAAAAGGCAAAAGGCCGTCCAGTTC
>JBDNGT010000117.1:0-35572 GCA_041689145.1 Geopsychrobacter sp.
CGGCCCGCAAGAATTTGCGGATCAACCTGAGCACCCGTCTGTCGGCGATACGGTGTTCCACGAACTTCATCAGCCACCTATGATCGAGGCTGTCGTAGAAGCTGCGAATGTCCGCATCCAGAACCCAGCTCACCTTGCGCTCGCCCTTGGGTATCCAGACCCGCTTGCTCGGCCTGGCTCGGTAGGTCACTTTCTGAATCTGATCATGGAGCGCGGCGAGGCGATCATCCAGCCCCTCCCCGTACTCCAGCCATGTCACCTCATCGACGCCAGTGGCCGCTTTCGGATTGAGTGCCCGATAGGCGGTGTGTAGCCGTTCGATGGTGATATGTGGTGCAGCAGGTTGGTGAAACGGAGTTCCTTGTCCCGTTTCGTTGCTTCTCGTATCCTGTCCAGTCCGCTCGACGTTGCTTCCGACCGCTGTGTGCCGGTCACGGTCGTCTGTGTCAGCCTGCTGATGGATATCTCCTCCGAGATCATCCACAGCCTGCTGCTGGCAATCCTGCTGATGGGCTTGAGCGGCGGACAGTTCCGCCTGGTCTTCTGGCTGGCGGTGATTCCCGGGCTGCTGGCAGTTCTTATCCTCTTGCTGGCGGTCAAGGAACCGTCCGGCATCCTGCCGCACCGTAATTGGCCCCTGGCCCGTCGCGAACTGGCCAAGCTGGAGCGGCGCTACTGGCTGGTCCTGCTGGTCGGCTGGTTATGGCAGAACCAGGGTGTGGCCACGACATTTTATGCAGGTGCCCTGATTGCGGCGATGGTCCTGGGCGGGTTTTTACTGCTTGGCTTGAGTGGTCAATTATCTAAAAAAATAGTGAATTAACGACCTGCAGAATGGTCAGGAGTTTCCCTCGGTTCGAGAATATGCGCTGGAGCATTTACTTTGCCGAAAATTGTTGCGGCTGAGACTCAAGGCAGCTGGTAACCGGCCCCGGCAAACTGAACGTTCGCAGCATCGTCACTGCGCGGCGGGGCTACGGCATGAACCCCCTTGCAGGTGGGACAGGTTCCGACAAAGGTCGTCAGGGTGAAGGGGGCGCCGCAGCCCTGGCAGTTGGTTGCCAGTCCGCCGCCGGGGATCAGCTGGTTCCGCTTGGCACCGCCGTGGGCCTGGGCGACAAAATCGACCAGTTCTTTCCCTTCGGAGAAGGGTCCGCCGCTGTCATGGTGATGTCCGCCGCCGCATGCACAATTGCTCATGGTTTATACTCCTTGTAGATTGGATAGATTCGTTTGAAATTGCCTTAAGTGTAAATGAATCGTTCATTCTAAGCGTAGGAGAGTCTGCGCCGCTATGACTTAAGTCAAAAAAAAGCAGGAGGGCTTGATTATGACACGGAACGAACGGATCAAAAGGGAGATCGCGCGCGAGGCCGCGCGTCTGCTGCAGGAAGAAGAGGTGCGCAGCTACCGCGATGCGCGGCGTCAGGCGGTGCGACGTTTCGGCCCAACGGCCTCAAGTTCGCACGGTGCTCACCTCCCTGAGTACGCCGAGATTCATAACGAATTTAAGCAATTGCTGCGTTTTTATGGGGGTGAGGCGTTGGCTGAACGGGTCAGGTTGTGGCGGGTGTTGGCCCTCAAATATCTGGAGATATTCGAGCCATTTCTGCCGCTGCTGGTCGGTTCGGTGCAACGTGGTGAAGTGCGCAGGATCAGTAATATCAACCTGCAGTTGTTCTGCGACAAACCGGAAGAGGTCGAAAACTTTTGTGAACGGGAGGGGATTCTTTTTACCGAGGAGGGGGATGCCGAGAGCGTGCGGCTGTGCCTGGAAGAGGAGGGGATCGAGATTGAATGTGCGATCTATCCAACGAATGATCGTCGTCAGCGGCCTTTCTGCCGGATCACCGGTGAACCGCTGGCCCGGGTTGACGCAAAAGGGGTGAGGGCACTTCTTGCGGTGGCAGGATAACTGCTTGGGTTGCGCTCCGACTGGCGTCGGAGAACTCTGCTTTAATCTCTGCGACAAAGGCCTGGGCCTCTGCTGCGGAACAGACCTCTTGCACGCTGGCCATGAAGCGGCTGCGCTTGACTTCGATTTCAGCACGAAAGCGTTGCACCGGGATTGGGTAGCGGTCGGTTGCGGATAGCATAGGCATCTCCTGTTCAGGTCAGACCAACAGAATTACAGGGCTGTCGCAAGAAAACAATCAGTTTTGACAACCCCTTGTTTTTAAAATTCTTGGCTCTACCAGAAGAAGCCGCCGAGGCTGTCTGCGATGAATTACTTCGGTTCTTTGGTAACAAGTAATGCTTCTAATGCCCCGCATGCCGTCGGACAAAATGCCCGCTACGCGCGCACTTTGCCGCTGATGCGGTGCATTAGGCGACAAATAGATATTGACAAAAAATACTGTATTTGTTTTGCTCCATTCCACTTGGAAAATACTGTATTGGTTTTGCTCCATTCCACTTGGATAAATAATGACTAAACTTATTTGCTTCAAGGTATTTGATTGTCATTTCCATATTGTCGACAACCGGTTTCCGCTTGTTCCGAACCAGGGGTACCTGCCTGGCAACTTTTCAGCTGCCGACTACCTAACAAGAACTAAAGGTTACACCCTTGCCGGGGGAGCGATTGTCTCTGGTTCCTTCCAGGGATTCGATCAAACCTATTTACTCGCGGCACTCAAGGAGCTCGGGCCCAATTTTGTGGGTGTCACTCAATTGCCCGCAACGGTTACCGACAGCGAACTTGTCAGGCTGCATGCGGCAGGAATAAGAGCGGTTCGCTTCAATTTAAAACGTGGTGGTTCAGAAGGGGTTGAAAACCTGGATCGTTTCGCCAGGCGCGTTCACGAAACGGTGGGGTGGCACACGGAATTGTATGTGGACTCAAAAACCCTGCCAGATCTGCACAAGACGCTAATTGCTCTGCCTGCGGTCAGTATTGACCATCTTGGGTTGTCCCGTGCCGGACTTCCTGCTCTGCTGTCTTTAGTTGACAAGGGTGTTCATGTAAAAGCCACCGGTTTCGGCAGAGTCGATTTTGATGTTAAACCGGCATTACGGGAAATTGTCGCCATTAATCCAAACGCGCTGGTCTTCGGCACCGATCTCCCCTCGACAAGAGCGCTTCAACCCTATTCCGATGACGACCTTTTTCTGGTTGTTGAGACCCTCGGTGAAGAGATGGCACGCAAGGTGTTTTACGAAAATGCCCTCCGCCTCTATCGTCCCAAAGCTGCCAGCTAAAGGGCTAAGGTTATGCGGCGGACGGAAGATGTTCGTAGCCATTCATTCTGAATCTCAGCAATTCGACTTGTGGGTTAGGGCGCTGACAAGGTATTCTGATCGAAGCGGAATAGGCCGCCTGCAATGAGAGGCGCATATGAGCCATCCCTTTGACACCCTCAACCCCGACCTGATTATGGATGCGGTAGAAAGCCTCGGTTTTCAGTGCGATTGCCGAATCTTCCCCCTCAACAGCTATGAAAATCGGGTCTACCGCGTCGGGATTGAGGATCAACCCCCACTGATCGTCAAATTCTACCGCCCCGACCGCTGGAGCCTCGAACAACTCCAGGAAGAGCATGATTTCTGCTGGGAACTGGAAGAGGATGAGTTGCCGGTTCTCGCCCCGCTTAAGGTGAAGGGCCAAAGCCTGCATCGTTTCAAGGGCTTTACTTTCACCATTTTCACCCTGCAAGGGGGACATGCGCCTGAATTTTCCCAGCCCGACACCTTAAAAGCGCTTGGCCGCCTGGTTTCGCGCCTGCACAATGTCGGGCGCCGCCGAGCCTATCATCACCGCCCCACCCTCGATGTCAGCTCTTTTGGGCAAAGTTCCGTCGATTTCATGCTCGGTTCGAGCCTGATCCCGGAGGTCTATCAGGAACCTTATCAGAGCCTGACGCGCGATCTGCTTGCCACCCTGAATCAGCGCTTCGCTCAGTGCGCTGCAAAGCGCTTACGCGTACATGGCGATTGCCATGTCGGCAACTTCCTGTGCCGTGACGAACGCTATTACCTGGTCGATTTTGATGATTCTCGTATGAGCTATGCGATTCAAGACCTGTGGATGTTCTTATCGGGCGATACCGTCCAGCAACAACAGCAACTGGAACCGCTGCTTGAGGGCTACCGGACCTTTGCCGATTTTGACCCGCAGGAGTTGCAGTTGATCGAACCGCTGCGCAGCCTGCGAATTCTGCATTATGCCGCCTGGCTTGGGCGACGGCAGGATGATCCCGCCTTTTTGCGCTACTTCCCCTGGTTCGGCACCCCCCAATACTGGGGCGAGCATATCCTTGAACTGCGCGAGCAGTATGCGGCGCTCAACGAAGACCCGCTGGTGATGCCTTAGCTAGGGGGGCTGACGCTTACCCCTCGCGTGCGAGATAGGTCGCGACAAGGTTGGCCGTATGCGGATCATCCTCGACGATCAAGACCGTCAATTTACCCTTCGACATCTATTCTCCCGTATCAAAGTCTACAAGCGTTAATTGTAGCAGGTTCCTGTTCTCTGGTGCTAAATCAGTCGCTATTTCCTGCCCTCGTCCCATACGTGCGACCACTTCTGCTAGAATGTAAAGCGTTGCTGCCATGGCGCATCGAAATAATATTTTCCCCCAGGAGGTATCCTATGCTCGATCTATCTACCAACTATATGGAACTGAAGTTGCGTAACCCACTGGTTGTTTCCAGCAGCAGCCTGACCGGGAACCTGGACGGTGTCAAACAGGCTGCCGAGGCCGGGGCGGGGGCGATTGTCTTGAAATCCCTCTTCGAAGAACAGATCGCCGCCGAGACCGCCGCCACGGGGAAACATGCGGAGCATGCCGGGCATACCGAGGCTGCGGAATATCTGCAGGGGTACGGCATGGCCTTGGGTCCGCAAGACTATTTGAACTTGATCAAGGATTCAGTCAAGGCGGTCGACGTGCCGATCATTGCCAGTATCAACTGCTTTTCTCGCAACAATTGGTCTGATTACGCCAAAAAAATCGAGGCGTCCGGCGCTGCGGCGCTCGAGCTTAATATCGGCTTGTTGCCCTCCCGAAGCGGCCAGAAAGGCCGAGCCATTGAGGAGCGTTACTACCAGATTTTACACGAAGTGAAGGCACAGGTGCAGATCCCCATCGCGCTGAAAATCGGGCCCTACTTCTCCTCCTTTGGAGAGGTTGCCGATCACCTCGGGCATGACCGCGCCGAGGCACCGCCGTTTACCGTGGGCTGGTGCGGCCCCGGCGAGACAGCGGGTAAAATCGTCTGGCGCAAAGCGGATGCACTGGTGCTGTTCAACCGCTTCTACCAGCTGGATATCGATATCGATAATATGGAACTGGTCGGCGGCAACCCCTTAAGCACCCCCGCTGAGATTAACAACTCCCTGCGCTGGATCGCCCTGCTCTATCAGCGCGTTGCTTCCGACCTCGCCGCGGGCACCGGAATTCACGAGGGGCGTGATGCCATCAAGCAGCTACTGGCTGGTGCGACGATTGTCCAGCTCTGCTCGACGTTGATGATCAAGGGCTTTGAGCAGATCGGTCGAATCCTCAGCGAGATCGAGACCTGGATGCAGGCTCATGAATTTACCAACATTGCACAGTTTCGCGGCTGCCTCAGTCAGGCCCAAAGTAAACACCCTGAAAACTATGAAAGACTTCAGTACATCAAGTTGTTTGTCGGGCTCGACTAGGTGTGTTTTCCACTTAAAACTGTACCTTTCCCACGACTCCAACCTTTGACTTGCGGGGCTAATTAAACTATATCTGCTATGCCTTGTGGGGGACTGTTGGTATAGGACTCCATTAATCTCCTGCCAGTCACTGATATGGACTCTTTCGATGCCTACAAAGAAAAAAATCCTGATTGTCGATGATGAGCTTTTTTTCAGGGATGTCCTTAAGGAAGCGTTAAAAGATCGCTACGACATCATTGAAGGTGAAAATGGCGATGAAGCCATCTCTCTGGCGTTGCTTCATAAGCCCGACCTGATTATTCTCGATGTGGTCATGCCGGGCCGGAGTGGCATCGATGCCTGCATGATCCTGAAGCAAAAAACCGAAACAAGAAAAATTCCCGTCGTTCTGTTTACCTCCTTGGCTAAAAAAGAAGATATCGTCCTTGGCTTAAAAGCCGGGGCTGATGATTACTTCATTAAACCGATGTGCCTGCCAGAGATTGTGGCCAGAGTCGATGCGCACCTCAGAACCAAGGATTGTTATAGCGAACTGGAGCACAAAGACCTTCTCCTCCTCTTAGAGCTTGCCGAAAGCATTTCGGTCGCCCGCAACCCCATGACAATCCTCCGTCTGATTGTTGAAAAAATGTCAGCAATCATCGGCGTCGCACGCTGCTCAATCGTCAGCATCAACAGCAAAGGGGACCTTTTTGTCAAAGTAAGCAGTGACTTGAATGAAAATGAAGAAATAAGGCTCGAGCTCGATAAATATCCTGAAATCCGCAAAGCTCTCGAATCAAAACAGGCCGTAATAGTCAATGATATCAAAAATGACCCTTTGATGAGTTCTGTCAGCGGGCAGATCGGGGACCTTTTTTATAATTCGATTGTGGTTATTCCGATCATCAAAAAAGAGAGCATCATCGGAACTTTCTTTTTAAGGACAGCTACGCCCTTAAAAAACGGCATCACCAGTAGAATCTTCAAAGTTTGTCAGCTAGTCGCGAATATTTCGGCCAATGCTTTAGAAAATGCGATGCTTTTTGATTCGATGAAAACGGCACAAGAATATTTTGAAGACATGTCGATCAGGGATGGATTGACCAAACTCTACAATCATCGTTATTTCTACGCTCGCCTGGAACAAGAATTCAGCCGGGCAGCTCGCTACAACGAGCCTCTGTCGCTAATTTTTTTCGACATCGATGATTTTAAACGGATCAACGACAACTATAGCCATATCCACGGGGATGAAGTCCTCAAAAAAATTGGGCTCACCATGAAGACTGTCGCCCGCGAGAGTGACCTCCCCACCCGCTATGGCGGGGACGAGTTTGCGATTATCCTGCCCAACACATCACCGCAAGGAGCCTTTGACGTAGCAAAGCGGATGAGTTTAACGATAAAACAACTCAAATTTGACAGTTTGGCGGATGAACAGGTCACCATCAGTTTGGGGGTCGCAACCTTTGTTGACAAAAACGTCCAATCCTTTGATCGTCTTGTCTGGCTGGCCGACCAAGCGATGTATAAGGCCAAGGCGCAGGGGAAGGCTCATGTTTCTCAGGCCTGATCTGTGGGATGAGAATAGTGAATGGCGTCTTCAGACCAGGCACAGGTAGGCCGTTTCAGTTCAAGCCCAGCGCGCTCAGGCTGAGGCCTGCCCATCTTCCGCTGCGGTATCACAGCCCCCTTCCGAACAGCTCGCGCCAAAGGCGAAGCAGGAATAGCAACGGTGGTGCTTGAGCATGACTCGCTCAAGCATCGACACTTTAAGGGTGGAGCCGAGATTGTAGTCACAGTCGTCGTCGACCAGCGTGCAGGCGTAGACTCCGCACTGGCCATTCTGCTTGACGATCATCTTGCTGTAGTTACACATAAAACCGTCCCGCTGTGACGCGGACAGATAACGCGTCATGCAGTCCTCGGTGATCTTCGGCACCTCTGACAATGAGCCCGGCATATAGAATTCCGGGAACTTGATGATGGTGATATCGAGCGGGACACCGGCCTGGCGGAAAAAGGATTCATAGGCTTTGTCGACTGCGGTGCTGTCTTCCCCTATCGGTATGAGACGGGCGATCGAAACCCCGAATCCTTCATGATAGAGCCGCCCCAGGGTGTCCAGCGCCTTCTTGAAGTTCCCTTTGCCGCGTGATTCATCGTGCTTCACCGGATCGGGATGATCAAGGCTGATGCGGAAGTTGAGCGGGTGCAGTTTGCTGTTGAACTCCTTCACTTGCGCAAACTGGTTCATCAGCGGTTCGGTCGCGTTGGTCAGCACCAGGCAGGGTTTGAAGTTCAGCGCATAATCGAGAATGTCAGTGAAGTGCAGATTCACAAAGGGTTCGCCGCCGGTGAAGGAGAACTTGTTGACCCCCATTTCGACTGCTTCGTCGATGAAAGGCTTGGCATCGTCAAGAGTGACAAACTGGAGCCGGTCGTCACCTGGTTTGGACCCTTCAAGACAGAAGGGGCAACGCAGGTTGCACGAGGTGCCTGTATGGAACCAGAGCTCGTGCAGCAGTTAGCGCGGCAGTACCTCTGTTGCGGTGATTTTCTCAGCAGGGCTGGCACAGGTTTTTCCGCCCAGCCAGAAACCAAAACAGCCAAGACCCAGCACCGCAATCGTCAGATAAAGCAGTTTGGTGTACTTGTGTGCGTCACCCAGCAGGTGGCTGTAGCCGCTCGACTCGGTGAAGTAGAGCGCCGAGGCGGAAATCGCCAGCACGAAGCTCAAGACGTAGCTCCATACTGGAATACTTTTTTGTTTCCCCCACAATGAGAAGAAGATCACCGTTTTAGTGCGACCTGACATACGGTCCTCCTGGGTTGTGGATGAGGTTCGGCTTTAAATCTCTAATTCGAGGAGCACGCGCAAGGTATCCAAGGTACGTGCAAGAGGCCCTGCGGCTTTTTTCAAGCGCGCCTGCATAATGCCTCCTTCGATTGTGACCACCAGCAGTTCGGGGGGAATGTAAGCGGGATTACAATTCGATCGAAAATCAAATTAAAAAAACAGCCACCTCTGAAAAGGGGTGGCTGTTTGGTCTAAATCTAAAGCAAATTATGGTGTTACAACTCGCCCAGCGCTTGCTGCACATCGGCCTGCAGATCGACCAGATCCTCAAGCCCGACATTCAGGCGGATCATCCAGCGATCCTGGTAGCGGGAGATATCCGACTGTGCGAATTTGCCAGCGGTGACCAGGCTCTTGAACCCGCCCCAACTATATCCGATCCCGAAAAGCTCGAGACTGTTGACAAAACGCGCCACAGCCTCTTCTTCATACTCAGGCTTCAAGACGAACGAAAATATCCCGCTTGAACCAGTAAAATCGCGCTGCCAGATGGCATGTTCGGGATGGCTGGGCAGAGCAGGGTGCAGTACTGCTTCGATCGCCGCCCTACCTTCGAGCCAGGTCGCTAGTTCAAGGGCTGAGGATTCATGCTGCTGCAGCCTGACCTTGAGGGTTTTAAGTCCGCGCAGCGCTAAATAGCAGGCTTCCTGCGGGGCAAAGATCTCCAGGGTGCGGCACAGTTGGTGGAATCTTGTATAGCAGGCTTCACTGACGGTTGCACTGCCGAGCAGGACATCCGAATGGCCAGAAATATATTTGGTGACCGAGTGGATCGAAATATCGACCCCGTGCGCAAAAGGCTGAAAAAAGAGCGGCGTTGCCCAGGTATTATCGATAGCGGTCAGGATCCCATGCGCGCGCGCCACCTTAACCACGGCCGGCACATCCTGAATTTCAAAGGTATTTGAACCTGGGGACTCGAGCAGAATCAGGCGCGTTTCCGGGGTGATATAATCCACAATCTCGGCGCCGACATTGGCCGGGAAGTAGCTGGTTTTGACTCCGTACTTGTCGAGCAGGTTACGGGCAAACCGACGCACCGGGCCATAGACGCTATTGCAGACTAAAAGATGATCGCCGCTCGCTAAAAAGGCCTGCAGGACGCTGGTGATGGCGAGCAGTCCCGAGGGGAAGGCGCGGGTCCAGTAACCCCCTTCCAGGTCGGTCATTGCCTGTTCAAAGGCGTGCTGGGTGGGGCTGCCATCGGTGCCGTAGGTGAAGCCCTCATACTCGCCCTGCCCCACGGCCTTGAGTTCTGCGTAATTATCAAACAACACGGTCGAGGCGTGATAGATCGGGGGGTTGATTGCATTAAACCGCTCCAGCTTACGGCTGTCGCCGGCATATCCGCTGCTGATAATCTTGGTCGACGTTCCCTGCATTTCATCACCTTTTATCCTGAGCAATAGTCTATTTCTTACGACTTAAGAGTTCGCTCATTTTGCCGCAGTCGTTTTCTTGCCGATTAAATATTATTTAAGTTTCCAGCTCGTCCCGATTGAGCTGTCTAACAGCAGGATACCCTGGGCATCGAGTTCATCACGAATCTCGTCGCTTCGGGCGTAATCCTTGGCGTGGCGTGCCTGCAGTCGCGCCTTGATCGCCGCCTCAATTTCACTGACCTCAATTCCAAGATCGGCCAGGCCGGCAATACGTTGCTGAGTCAACCAAGAGGCAGGGTCTGATTGCAGAATTCCCAACACTCCGCCAAAGGTTCGGACCCGGTGCAGCAGATCGGTGACGGTTGCAACCAGCTCCCCCTTTTGGCGAAATTTCTTGGTTGAAATCAGGCGATTAACCGTCCGCACCGCTTCAAACAGGTGCGCGATCGCCAGCGCGCTGTTGAAGTCATCATCCATGGCGGCCCGATAGCCGGCATCCAGCTTCGCCCCTCCTTCGCCAGCCACCCCCATTTCGGCCCCCGCGATCGCTTCGTTACCGGCTTGCAAGGCTTCGTAGAAACGGCTCAAGCCCGCCTCGGCATCGATCAGGTTCTGATCGGAAAAATCGATCGGCGAGCGGTAATGGGCACTCAGGATAAAGAAGCGCAGCACCTCGGGATTGTAGCGTTTGAGAATGTCGCGGATGGTGAAGAAGTTACCCAGCGATTTGCTCATCTTCTCCTGGTTGATATTGACGAAGCCGTTGTGCAGCCAATAATTGACAAAAGGCTTGCCACTGGCACCTTCGGACTGGGCGATCTCGTTTTCATGATGCGGAAAGATCAGATCGCGCCCGCCGCCGTGGATATCGAAGGTATCACCGAGCAACGAGGAGCTCATCGCCGAACATTCAATATGCCAGCCCGGCCGACCGGCGCCCCAGGGCGATTCCCAGCTCGGTTCGCCCGGTTTGGCACCTTTCCACAGGGCGAAGTCCATCGGGTCCTCTTTTTGCTCGCCGGGAGTAATACGCGCGCCGGCCTGCATCTCATCCATATTGCGCTTCGACAGCTTGAGATAACCTTCGAACTTGCCAACCCGGTAGTAGACATCCCCCCCCGCAGCGTAGGCGAGCCCCTTGTCGATCAGCTTATGACAGATCTCGATAATCTGCGGAATATAGTTGGTCGCCTTCGGCTGGTGGGTCGGGACCGCCAGGCCGAGGGTCGCCATGTCTTCATCAAAAGCGCGGATAAACTCTTCGGAGAGCTCCTTGCTGCTGATCCCGCGCTCGTTGGCGCGCTTGATAATCTTGTCATCGACGTCGGTGTAATTACGCACATAGGTCACCTCGAAGCCGGTGAACTGCAGATAGCGAAAGATAATATCGAAGACGATATTGGCCCGCGCATGTCCGATATGGCAGTAGTCGTAGACTGTCACGCCGCAGACATACATCTTGACCTTGCCCGGTTCAAGCGGTTGAAAATCCTCCTTTTGCCCTTTAAGCGTATTGTAAACTCGCAAACTCATGCATAACTCCTGAAAATATTTTTTGGCCACCCACTTACTTCGTTCGCTCAAGACACTAAGATCACCAAGAAAAACTAAACAAGGCGTAATTCGTTTTGTTTTAGGTCAAAGTCATTTGGCTCTCTCAGCCCTGAAACTTTAGTTTTCTTCGTGCCCTTGGTGCCTTGGTGGCTACTTGAATTCTGAGCTAGTTCTTCAGTTTCGCCCAAGCATCGCGCAAAGTGACAGTCCGATTGAACACCGGTGCCGCCGGACGCGAATCCTTGGCATCAACACTGAAGTATCCGACCCGCTCGAACTGGAAGGTTTCGCCGCCTTCGGCGTTCAGCAGGCTCGGTTCGATCAACGCTTCGGTCAGCTGCATGGATTCAGAATTGAGAGCCTGCAGGTAATTCTCGGCCTTGTCTGGGTTTTCCAGAGTAAACAGGCGATCATACAGTCTGACCGGAACCTTCAGGGCATGGCGCGCAGAGACCCAATGGATGATCCCCTTGACCTTGCGTCCGTCAGCCGGATTCTTGCCCAGGGTATCAAAATCGGCGCTACAGAGAAGTTCGACGACCTGACCGCTGTCGTCCTTGATCACCTCATCACAACGGATAATATAGCCATTGCGCAGACGCACCTCGCGGTCGGGGCCAAGCCGGAAGAATTTCTTCGGTGGCTCTTCCATGAAATCATCGCGCTCGATATAGAGCTCCCGGCAGAACGGCAGAGTCCGGGTGCCCAGTTCGGGCTGCTGAGGATGCTTAGGGGCCTGGAACTCTTCGACCTGATCTAGCGGATAATTGGTAATTGTCACCTTGAGCGGAGAGAGAACCGCCATGCGGCGCTCGGCAGTTTCGTTCAACACCTCGCGTACCGATTCTTCGAGCACCGACATTTCGATCCAAGAGTGGGCCTTGCCGACACCGATCTTCTCGCAAAAGTTGCGGATCGCGGCCGCCGGATAGCCACGGCGGCGCATCCCCGAAATCGTCGGCATCCGCGGGTCGTCCCAGCCCGCGACATGTTTGTCGTTGACCAGTTGCAGCAGTTTGCGCTTGCTCATCACCGTATAGGTCAGATTGAGCCGCGCAAACTCGATCTGTTGCGGGGCGTGGATCTCAAGTTGCTGCAAAAACCACTCGTAGAGCGGGCGGTGATCGGCAAACTCGAGGGTACAGATCGAGTGGGTGACCCCCTCTATCGAATCTTCTTGACCGTGCGCGAAGTCGTACATCGGATAGATACACCACTGTTCACCGGTGCGGTGATGGCCGGCATGCAGAATCCGGTACATCGCCGGGTCGCGCAGATTCATATTGGACGCGGCCATATCGATTTTAGCCCGCAGAATATGGGCGCCGTTGGGGAATTCCCCATTTTTCATGCGCGTAAAGAGATCAAGGTTATTTTCGATGCTCCGCTCACGATAGGGGCTCTCGACGCCGGGCTCGGTGAGGTTGCCGCGGTTAGCGCGCATCTGCTCGGCACCCTGGCTATCGACATAGGCCTTGCCGGCCGTGATCAATTTGACCGCCCACTCGTGCAGCTGTGTAAAATAATCGGAGGCAAAATAGAGATGCTCCCCCCAATCGAAACCGAGCCAACTCACATCGGCGATGATCGAATCGACATACTCCTGCTCCTCTTTGGAGGGGTTTGTATCATCGAAACGCAAATGGCAGCGGCCGGCATAGCTTTTGGCCAGACCAAAGTTGAGACAGATACTCTTGGCGTGTCCGATATGCAGGTAGCCATTCGGTTCAGGTGGAAAACGGGTGATCACCTGCTGACGGCGGCCGCGGGCAAGGTCTTCATCGATAATCGTCCGGATAAAATTGCTGGTTGGTTCCTGGCTCATTCCGATTGGTCTTCCTTTGTTGGCCCGCGCGGGTTGCCGGGGCGATGCTGCTGAGGGTGCTCAAAGAGTTTATAAACTGGCAGTATCCCCGCGACAGGGCAGAGTGAGCAAGAAAAAACTAATCTCTTGCCAACAGCACCACGGCGTGGGCAGAGATCCCCTCGCCGCGGCCTTCAAACCCGAGGGTTTCGGTCGTAGTTGCCTTGACATTGATCCGCTCAATATCTGCCTGGCAATCGGCGGAAATATTTCGGCACATCTGCACAATGTGTGGGGCCAGTTTCGGTTGTTGGCAGAGGATTGTCGCATCCAGATTGCCGATTCGGTATTTCCGTTCCCGCATCAGAGCACTGACGTGACACAACAATTTGCGACTGTCGATCCCCTTAAACGCGGGATCGGAATCGGGAAAATGCTTGCCAATATCGCCAGCGGCCAGGGCGCCGAGAATCGCGTCGCAGATGGCATGCAGCAAGACATCGGCATCCGAATGGCCGAGCAGGCCCAGATCATGCGGAATGGTCACGCCACCCAGGATCAGTTTCCGCCCCTCAACCAACTTATGCACGTCAAAGCCGTGACCGATCCGCATCAGAGTTCCCCCGTACTTTTTAGCAACGCCTCTGCGATCAACAGATCCTCGGGCGTGGTGATTTTGATATTCCGATAATCCCCTTCGACCATCACCACCTGAGTTCCGAGCCGCTCGACCAGGGAAGCATCATCGGTGCCGGCAAAACCATCCTCGGCCGCCTTCTGGTAAGCGCGGAACAGCAGCTCAAAACGGAAAGCCTGGGGCGTTTGGACCTGCCAGAGACGACTTCGCTCCGGCGTCGCCACGATCAATTCGTTTTCAACCTCTTTAAGCGTATCCTTGACAGGAACACCGACCACCGCAGCCCCCTTGAGCACGGCAATATCGATCAGGGCTGAAATCAACTCAGGATTTAACAACGGGCGCACACCGTCATGGACCAGAACCACGCAATCCGGTGGGGTGCCGAGGAGTTGCAACTGTTGCAGGCCGTTACGCACCGAATCTTGCCGTTCTTTCCCGCCGGGGACTATCCCGCCGAGCTTGGATAAACGACAACCACGCAGGACCTGTTCCTTGAAATAATTGATTTCAGCGGCAGGAAGAATCGGGAAAATACGGCTGACCGCCGGATGACCTTCAAAGAGTTCGAGGGTCCGCGCCAGAATGGAGTGACCGCCAAGCTGCAAATATTGTTTATTGACCGCAGCGCCCATGCGGCGCCCCATCCCCGCTGCGGGAATCAGAACTGTAGCATTCATTGTCTGCTCGCAAAAAAGGGAACGATCTCTCGTTCCCACTTCTGCCGCTTAATTAGAAAGACCGGGCACGGCGGCCCGGTCTTGGTGCTTCCAATAAAAAACGGCCTCAGTGAAAAATCTCTTCCAGTTGATTGATTACCGACTCTTCTTTAGACCCCTGCGACAGGGCCACCTCGGTCACCAGCAGGCGACGAGCCTGCTCAAGAACTTTCTTTTCCCCATAGGATAGATCTTTGTTATCGCTGATCAAGTAGAGCTCACGCAACACCTCGGCAACCTCGTGGAGGTCTCCCGACTTGAGCTTATCCTGATATTCACGCTGACGGCGACTCCAGGATGCGATCTTTCCACCTGTGCCGGGAACACCAAGCACCTCAAAAATTGAGGGAATATTCTTTTGCTCTATCAGACCCCGCATACCAACGTTTGCAACATTGTTGGTTGGAACCATGATCGTCATGTCACTACCGACGATGCGCAACACATAAAAACTCTGACTGTGACCGGAGAATTCGCGCATCTCAATATTTTCGATCACCCCAACCCCTTGAGTTGGGTATACTGCCATATCCCCTTTTTTAAACAATGGCTTTCTCCTTTTCTGAATGTTTTAATCTATCATACAAACCACAGACGGTCAAGGCTCAAAGGAGGTCCATTGGTCCAAAAACGCTTTTTACCTGGGGAGGTTATCTTCATTCATGGTTGAATATGTCTTCTCAGATTTTCAAAATTTCCAGGTTGGAGCAAATCCTACATGATCAAATATCTGCTGCTGTTCATCCTCCTGATCCTCCCCGCGACCCTCGGAGCCACCGACCTCCCCGCACAACTTAAGTTTGCCGATAGCCTAGCGGCTGACAATGACCATTACCGGGCCATCACTGAATATAAACGGTTTCTCTTCCTTCTCCCTGAGTCTCCGCTGGCCCCGAGGGCCAAGCTTTCGCTGGCGACCAGTTTGCTGGCCGGTCAGCGATGGGAACAGGCCGACTCGAACCTCGAAAGCCTGCTTAGCCTTTATCCACAAAGTTCAGAGGCGGCCAAGGCGCGTCTCATCTATGCCGATAGTGCCTATGCGCGGAGAGATTTCGGTTTAGCTCGAGAACGCTATCGCACGTTGACTAAGGGGCAAACAGACCCTGAAATTCTCGACTACGCCAATTTTCAGATCGGCTGGACCTTTCTCGAACAGGACCAGCCACAAAAGGCACGCCACAACTTCAGCCAGTTACCACAGCCGCAAAAAGACCAACTACTTGAGGACCTTGAGACCTACCAGACATTGCGTCAAAAATCGCCATTCGTTGCAGGCACCCTGTCGGCACTTTTGCCTGGTGCCGGACAGGTCTATACCGGCCGCTTGCGCCAGGGGGCGCTCTCTTTTTTGCTGAACGGTGCCTTTATTCTGGGGGCTTTTGAGGCGTTCGATGATGAAAATTATGCGGTCGGCAGCATCTTTCTGTTTTTCGAACTCGGCTGGTATGGCGGCAATATTTTCAATGCCGTCAACAACGCACACAAATACAACGACCATGCCAAGCACGACTACAAACAGCAGATGCGCTCGCGCGTCAACCTGCGGTTCGGCATGCTGAAAAAAACGCCAATGGTCACACTCTGTTATCACTTCTGAAAGCCGTCTGACTTTCATCAGCAGTCGGAAAATGAAAGGTCGATTATGCGGATCGGAATTATTGGAACAGGAGCCCTCGGCCTTTCTTACGGAGCCATGCTGCAGCGCGCCGGGAACGAGGTTATTTTCTGTCGAGGCGCGACTTTGCCGCCATCAGGACAAAGGGGATCAGGGTCTTTTCAAGCTACGGCGACTTCACCCTGCCAGAGGTCAAGAGCTATCAAACCGCTGGCGAAATTGGCCAACGCTGCCGGCAGATGACTGAACTCTTCAGGAGTGCCGGTGTCTCTTAGGGAGTGACGATCTGACCCGCATCCGCTGGGAAAAGTTGGTGTGGAATATCCCCTTTAACGGACTTTGCGCCCTGACCCAAAAGACTGTTACCGATCTGCTGCGCCATCCGCCAACCCGACAGCTGGTGGAAAGTATGATGCGCGAGGTGATTGCAGCGGCCAACAATCAGAAGATCAAGACACCGATCGATGCCGCACCATTCATTTCACGGATGCTCGAGATGAGCGACGTCATGACCGGCTATCAGCCGAGTATGATGATTGACCGGCTCGAAAGGCGACCACTGGAGCTTGAGGCTATCTATGCGATTCCTCTGTAGCGCGCAGTGGAAACTGGGACCGCAATGCAGCAGGTCGATATGCTGCATTGCTTGCTCTCTATTGTCGAAGACTAGGCCTTCAGCGTGCGCGTCGTGCCATGGACAACCACCGGTCGAACCGTCCGCACCGTTTCGGTCGTCCACAGGGCCCCACAATCGCCACATTCCAGTAAATTTTTTGCATACCCGTCGGCATGCGTATCAACTTCTAAATGTTCTGTATGCTTGCAAACCGGACATTCCATGATGAGTCCTTTCCCTTCGCTAACCTCCATGTGATAATAATTACCACTTCAGCGATAATGTGCTTCCCTCCACCTCAATGCAAGCAAAAAAAAAGGGGCAGAAAGTGAGGGCGCCTGATTCAACAGTTCAATCAACTCGGTCCATATCAATTCATATCGGCCAACAACTCGCCACCAACCCCAACCTGTTCGCGGCTGTTCTCATGCAGAATCACAATAATCTTCTCCTGCGGCAGGCCGTAGGCCTTAGCCGCCGCATCGGTCAGATCGCGGATAAGACTCCGGCGATTATCCAGATCAGCAATTTTCGGTCCTTCAAGCGTAATAATCGGCATAGCATTACTCCTAGTAAGAGGTTAGGTTCAGAATAGAGCGCAGCGCAATCGATTGCAACCTGGCGATAGCCCGCACGACAGAACTTATTTCATCTCCCCTCCCTTGTCCCTTCTTTTTATTTGGACACGCATGCTATAACCGATAGCCTGTAAATCAATAAACGCAAGGAGAAATTACAATGAGTTGGCTTTCGGGAATAATTGGTGGCGGCATCGGCGCAATGATCGCCGGTCCCTTCGGCGCACTGATCGGTGCGGCAATCGGCGCAAATATGGGCGGAAACGGCACTCGGCAAGGACTACGCATCGGATTTTCAGATTCACAGCGCAAACAGGCGCTCTTTTTCACCGCCGCCTTTTCAATGGTCGGCAAGCTGGCCAAGGCCGATGGTCGGGTCTGTGAGGATGAGATTGCCGCGATCCATCGCATATCGCGCGAGGCCCTGGGGCTCGACGCCCAAACCCAGAAATTTGCAATCAATGTTTTCAATCAGGCTAAAGAGAGTCCAGAGAGCTTCGGCGACTACGCACGCCAATTTAGCGAACTCTTCGGCCAGGAAACCCAACTGTGCAACTTCATGATGAACTTTCTATTCGAAGTCGCAATGGCCGATGGTCAACTGCACCCCAGTGAAGAACAGATGTTACTCGAGGCCAAGCAGGCCTTCCGCTTGCACGACAGCGTCTATCAAGCGCTGCGTGGTCGACACACCGGTACCACAACCGGGAGTCTGAGTCTGGCAAAGCACTACGAGGTGTTGGGCATAACCCAAGGAGCCAGCAAGGCCGAAGTCAAAAAAGCCTACCGCCAAAAAGTCTCTGAATTTCACCCGGATAAGATCGAAGGGAAGGGGCTGCCACCAGAATTTATCAAATTCGCCAATGATAAGGTTGCTGAAATTAACGGCTCATACGATGCGGTGATGGCCCATCTGTAATCCGACAGGCTCGGCGTTTACGCACAAACAGCAACAGCACGAATGGCCTCTTTCTCACATTCCCAAAACAACAACAGGGGCTCCGTAACGGGAGCCCCTGTTGTTGTTTTTTATAATCAAGGACTTCTACCCGGGCTGAAGCTTCAGCAGCAATTGCTCCGCCTCAAGCACATATGGGTCATCCTTGATCTTCTCTTTCAAGGTTGGCTCCTCTTTGTTGTCTTCGCTCTCTGGCGCTAAGTCGCCGTGAGGTGAAGTCGTTTCATTGACCTGTAGTTGGTGAAGTTCTTCGCGCTCCTTGATGATCCCGCTCAGTTGTAATGTCTGGCGGCTATGTTCGCGCCGTTCGTTCGACTTAACCGCCACCTCGATCACCTCCTGGAATTTATCCGAGGTCGCGACCCGGGCGGCGCTTTCTTCACGTAATTTTTCCACATTGAGGGCCGGCTTCGGCCAGAGCTTATAATCGCCGCTCTCGATATGATCCCAGACCAGGGCATTAGGCAGGTATTTCTCGCCGCTCTTCAGCCCGTCATAGCGTGACGGCAAGATAATGTCGGGGATAACCCCACGTTCCTGGGTCGATTCGCCACTGATGCGATAAAATTTCTGAATCGTGACCTTCACCGCGCCGAGGGGCAGGTATTTTTCCATCCCCTGCAGACTCACGGCACGGTCGAGATCGAGCATTGCCTGCACAGTCCCTTTGCCGTGGGTGTGTTCGTCGCCAACAATTAATGCCCGTTTGTAGTCCTGTAATGCCCCAGCGAAAATTTCGGAGGCCGAGGCACTGAAACGGTTGACCAACACCAATATGGGGCCGTCGTATTCGACCCCGGCGTCATCATCCCTCAGTTCGCGAATCTTGCCACCACGGCTACGAACCTGTACCACCGGCCCCTGATCGATAAAGATCCCGCTCATATCGACCGCATCCCCCAGCGAGCCGCCGCCATTATTTCGCAGATCGATAATCAGCCCGCTGATCTTATCGGCAACCAATTTACGCAGGACCGTTCGCATATCATCGGTGCAATTCCGCTCGGTCTTCCCGCTGTAATCACGATAAAAAGAGGGGACCTTGATGTAGCCGAAACGTGTTTTGCTCGCTTCGTCGACCATCGTCTCCCCCTTAACGAAGGAATCTTCAATTTCGACGATATCGCGAACAATCGGCACCACCAGCTGCCGTCCATCCGGCTTCTTGACGGTTAAACGGACCTCAGTGCCTTTTTTTCCGCGAATCAGGGCGACCGCATCACGAATACGGGTATCGGTAATCTCGACCGGTTCCCCCTTGGCCCCCTCGCCAACCTTCAAAATAATATCATCCGCCTCAAGGTGGCCCTGACGGTAGGCCGCGCTGCCTGGGATAATCCGCACCACCTTGATGTAGCCATCATCTTCGCGCAGCGTGGCACCGATCCCTTCGAGGGAACCACTCATACTGATATCAAAATCTTCCTTACTGGTCGGCGCCAGATAGTTGGAGTGCGGATCGAAGGCACGCGCGACAGCGTTCAGATAACGATCATAGTGATCCTGGGTGGTTTCCGCCAACATGCGTCCCAAGCTACTGAGTTGGCTTTTGAGCAGCTTTTCGCGCGCCTCAGCCAGCAGACGCTTTTTGATGTCAGCACTGACCTTGAGCAACGCCTGCGGCTCGGTCGCTTTCAGCTCATCTTCGAGCAGACCGAGGTAACGGTTGACCGTCTGATATTTAAGAATCTGCCGCCAGCGTTCGCGCAATGCACCTATACCCGCCGCATAGTCAATCTTTTCAGGATCGGATTCAAAATCTTCAGCAATCTCGAAATCAAAATTTTTGGCCAGCAGTTCGGAACAGATCTGCTTAACCTGCTCAATGCGTTGATCGAGCAGCAGCTGACCTTGCAGGGGCAGATCAAGGCGACCACCACGGATCGCGTCGTCGATCAGCAACTCGGAAGCAGACAGCGCCTTGATATCAGCCTGCAGCAGAAAACGTTTTTGTCCGTCGAGCTGCTTGAGGTAGAGTTCGTAGGCAGATTTTGAGAGCTGATCGTCGAGCCCCTTGTCGCTGTAATGGTGGCGACTCAATTGTTGCTGAAGTATGTGGCCAAGCAGGCGCGCCCGGTTGCTATCAAAACTAAGCGCGGCGGAAACCTGAGTAGCACCAGCCAACAACAGCAGGGCAGCCGCAAGATAAATCCGGAATTTCCAAAAAACTTTTAAACTCTGCATGATCAATATAATCCTTCTGCTAATACGGCATAGGCGCTGCCGCAAAATGTTTAACGTTGATATGGGTTCCAATGGATGTTGCCGACATCGATTATGCGATTCTCAATGGTTGCTTCACCGCCAGCGGCCCCGGTGGCAAGCAGCCCGTATGGCTCCCCCGCTACAAATTGGCCGCAAGTATGCGTCCGCGCAGCCAGGCCACGCAAGCTGCTATTGGTATTTGGCGTAAACCGAAGCACCCGCCACGCCGCGCTCAGCACGGTCGGTAACCTGGCCACTGATCCCCGTTTTGCTGGTTTTATCGGTAGAGGAGATTTTCCTCTGGAGCGCACACCCCACAACCAGAGCGACAATGAACGGCAGAGAGACAAACATAGATGTCATATTACCACACCATTAGAATAATCTATACAGGCAGAGAGCGAGACACTATCTCTGTATAGGGAGCAGCGGAAACAGCTCAAGCGATTCGGTTAAGATCTCCACCCGTGATAAAAGACTTAAGGTTCTCTACCGCTATGTTGAGTAATCTTTGTCGTGCTGCGCCCGTCCCCCAGGCGATATGTGGCGTCAAGAGGCAGTTCGGCGCATCGAGCAGCGGATGATCCTCGGGCGGGGGCTCGACACCTAAAACGTCGGCCGCGTAACCGGCAAGGGATCCATTATGCAAAGCGGCCGCGACGGCGATTTCGTCTACCAGCAGCCCGCGCGCGGTGTTAATCAGCAGGGCACGCGGTTTCATCCGGGCTATAAATTCGCTATCCACGAGTTTATGGGTTTGCTCGTTGAGTGGACAATGGAGCGAAATCAGATCGGAACTGGCGCCGAGTTGCGCGAGATCGACAAACTCGACCTGCGGCCAATCTTCACGATATTTTTCCGGATGGGCGGTGAAAATCTGCACCCGCAGGCCAAAGGCCAGCGCAACCCGGGAAACTTCGCGGGCAATTTGGCCGAATCCAATCAGACCCAGGCGCAGACCAGCTAGTTCGATCAGCGGCCGATCGATCAGGCAAGGTTCGGCACTTTGACTCCAGCTGCGATTGCGCACCAGGGCGTTATGGTGCAGCAGTTGATGGCCCAACCCCAGCAGCAGGGCAAAAGTCATCTGGCAGACCGAATGGGAACTATATCCGGGGATATTCGTCACGGCGATCTGACGCTGTCGGCAGGCTTCGATATCTACAACATTAAAACCGGTAGCCAGCACGCCGATGTAACGCAGCTGGGGGAGTTGAGATAATTGCGGCTGGAGCAAAAGAACCTTGTTGGTGATCAGCACCTCGGCCCCCTGTGCCCGTTCGATCAACGCCTCGGCCGTGGTTTGCGGATAGATCCGAAGTTCACCACACTCGGCCAACCCCTCCCAGTTCAGGTCACCTGGGTTTGCGCTCTGTCCGTCAAGCACGGCAATCTTCATCACTCCATCCCCTGCCGATAATTAAATTTACTGCAATCGGTCGGATCGATACCACGCCGCACCGCCTCCAGCACCTCTTTGCCGCGCGACGAAGAGCCACCCAGATGTGAGATGTCGACCACAAAATTGTGGCACCCGAAGGACTCAAGCTCGGCCTGTTCGGCGCTAAAGGAGAAATCGGTCAAGCTGTCGAGGCTGGTCACCCCTTGCCGTTGCTGCACCCGGTACGCATCGCCACGATCACTCACGACCGGTGCATTCCCTTTCAACTGGCGGATCTCGATCCGCGAGCGCAGCAGCGGGACACTGGCGTAGATTGTCAGCGCCACTCCGATCCCCGAATCACGCCGCAGCAGACCGGCCAGGTTCTCGCGATCATCTTCGATATAGAGTTCGGCCTCACTGATTCCCAGATCGCGCCAGGCCAGGAGCGCTTGATGATTCAGGGAGAAGAGTCGAAAGCTGCCGTACAAAACTACAGCTTCAAGTTGCTCGAAGAGGGGAAAATCCCCCAAATTATTAAGCCGAAACTGGCGGAACCCCAACTGGTAGAGCTGCTGCACCTTCAGCTGCGTATCTCGCCAATCATCACCAAACAGGATAAAGGGAATATCCCAGATAAACTGCTCGGCGCGTTTACGCAATGTCGGTACCGCATGCAGGTTTGATCTTGTCAGCGACAGAATCAACTGATCGACATTAGGTTCCTGCAAGAGCCGCTGCTCTGACGCATCGCGCGACTGAATCCGCAGACGGTGCGCTCCACCACGGGCAGGCTTTTCCGGGAGCAAGGCCGCATGCGCTGCAACAACTCCAGCCGGCCGGCCATGCACCTCTTCTGGCCAGCGCTGGGTGACCTCAGCGTAAAATTGACGGCGGATCTCCTTAAGACGCTTGGGAGGCACAAAAAGATCAGCGACAACCTGAGCGTCGAGGCGCCGCAGGCTGAAAGGGGCAAGATCGGTCGCGACGAATACTTTATGTAACAACTGGGTGTCGAGCCCACGTTCACTGGCGGGAAAGCTCTCGATCGGATAGCTGAGCTGCCAAGTTTCCCCGCGGCTTTCGGCCTTCAGCTTTATTTCCGTCGTGCTGATCACAACCTCAAGGTCAAGTGGCGTCCGCTGCGGCGGCAGCTGCTCTAATTTTTTACGGCAGGCCTGCTCGCTCATGCTGAAGGCTTCACTCGAAGAGACTTTGAAGACCGAATCCCCAACCGCGAAACGGTCATTAAAAGGTGTCGGCGCGCTGACGAGCCCCTTTTCGAGGTTGGCAACTTTACGCGTTCCGAGCAGCAGGCTGCGCAGGGTAAAGGCTGTGCCGGCGCGATCGGTCCGCGGCTGAACGCGCAAGCGATCACCGATGTGCAAGGGGCCGCTACTGCGAAAACTGATGTCGCGGCCAGCCACACGCTCGACCTCTCCTAGATACTGTCCGGTTGCTCCTTTCGTCGAAGGGGTCGCAATGTCTTCCGGCTGTCCGCCACTGAGAAACCCCTGGGTCGGCTTGCGGCCGAAACTTGATTTAAGGAGCAACTTGGCTTGGTGAACCGCCTCTTTTTGATCGTCCGCCGGTGTATCGAGCACCAGTCGATAGGCGCCAACCACATTCTGCACATACTCGGCGCTCTTCATCCGCCCCTCGATCTTGAGGCTCATGACCCCGGCGTCGAGGAGTTGGGGGATCAATTCGATGGCCGAGAGATCGTTGGTCGAAAAGTAGTAACCCTCTTGCTGCCGCTGCTGGTGCCGGCGCCGACAGGGCTGCGCGCAGCGGCCCCGGTTGCCACTCATCCCACCGAGGAACGAGGAGAAATAACACTGCCCGGAAAAAGAGAAGCAGAGCGCCCCATGAATAAAGTGCTCGAGCTCAATCGTTGTCTGACTCCGGATCTCCGCAATCTCGGCGATGGTCAGTTCGCGCGACAGCACCGCGCGGGTGAACCCCATCCGCTCAAGCATCTTAACCCCGGCGGCATTATGCACCGTCATCTGGGTCGAAGCGTGTAATTCAAGGGCGGGGAAATGCGTTTTAGCCAGCTGCCAGATCGCGAGGTCCTGAATGATCAGACCATCAACGCCCATCTGCTGCAGTGTGCCCAAGGTTTCGATCAGCTTCGGCAGTTCACGCTCTTTAATCAGGGCATTGAGAGTGACATAGACCCGCCGCCCTTCCCGCCGGACATAGCGACAGACCAGCTCGAGTTCGCGCAGCGAAAAATTTTTCGCTTTGGCCCGTGCCGAAAACTCCTTGAGTCCGACATAGACCGCATCGGCGCCAGCTTCCATTGCGGCGAAAAAGGCCTCAAGGCTACCAGCTGGAGCGAGTAGTTCTGCTTCTTTAGGGGTGATAAGTTTTGCCATCAGTTCTTCTTGCCATCAAGCAGCTGCTCGATCAATTTCAAACTCGAACCTGCGACATAGCGTCCATCTACCCAGTATTTCGGTGTGCCATGGATGCCGAGCTGCTGACCGAGGAGCTGATGCTCTTTCAACAGGCCGTTGTCTTTAAATTCGGGGATAGGCTGGTTATCAAAGGCTCCACCCATCACGTCTTCATAAGCGACGACCTGCTCCGATGACGAGAGGATATAAGCAGCCTTTGCTTCGGCCTTTGGGTGGATATTGAGCGGGAAAAGAAAAATATAGCGTGTGACATCGCTACGCCCGGCAAAGAAGGCAGAGCCCTCACGGCAATAGGGGCAGTCGGGATCGACCACTTCGATCACCTGATGTGGCCCTTTGCCGATAACCACGGCTTTAGCGAGGGGAAACAGGCCAGCCATGCCGGTCATCAGATCCGACTTGGCCTGCTGCGTCAGGTTTTGCGCGTCGCGGGTCCAGAATTCACCGGTAATCAGATAGCCTGCGGCTGGGACATAGTAGACAATCTCACTCTGGTCTACGACAACCTGATAGAGGCCCTCGATCGGACCGGGCGTGACCTGCTGAAAATTGAGTGTCGGGTAATCCCGTCGTAGGGACTGGGTCACATCCTCAACCGCCGCAAAGGTAGATAAGGGCAACAGAGCCAGAAGCGCAACACATATCAGCAAAAGAGTCCGTAGAATCATGCTTTCAATCTTCTCCATCTTTAATAATGTCCTAGGTAAAATGCAATCGACTGAACAAAACCTGCAACATTATAGCGCAGCAACCTGCCGGACGAAAGGGGGAAGAGCTTGCTGAGTACTGTTATTTGTGATAGTTAATTGAAACTGTCGCCACTAAAGGTGGCGGGCATCAGCGTTTTCAAAAAAACAGAACGATAAAAGGTGCATCTCTTCTTCAGTGCCAGGAGCGGTTATGGGGTTCAGCAAGGTTACCGAGATCAGTTATCTGAAGAAACTTTTCTTCTTCACCCACCTCGCAGGTCTGCTGGCAGGGCTCACCTTTCCATTTATTGCAAAGTTGCTGGTCGGCAGCAGGGCCCTTGAAGCCCCATTTATACTACTCTCCCTTTGCTTCAGCTACGCTTTGGCCGTCTCCTCCTTCATCTTTGTGCGCAGTTCCCTTAAAAAGCAGTTGCGCCAGCAGTTGATTTTGCTGCTTCCTCTGACCGGTGAGATCAAAACGAACGGTGAAACCCTCGAAAAGCTGTCCAGTTCACTCGAGATGGGGGTAGGACAGGCCCAGGCCCAGGTGGAACAGATGCTGAAAACAGCCGACCAGCTGATTCCCCATTATCGCAGTCTGGCGCAAGCCAGCTACTATTTGGTTGATCGCGCCAACGATGGCCTGGCCGCTTCAAAAGTAACCCGCAAGGATGTTGAGGTGATGGAAGCGAAACAGTCGGTCGTTCAAACTCTGATGCGCCAGCTTTCCCACCGCTCGCAGGATGAGGCCGCGCTCTCGCGTCAGCTCTCCTCTTCGCTCGAAGAGATGGCGATGGCGATCGATCACTCGACGGCAAAATTTATTGAAACCACTACTGCGGTTGAGGAGATGACCGCGAGTGTTCGCGAAGTGGCCAATCAAGCCGATGAAATTGCGCGCTCGGTCGAAGGCACCGCTCAATCGCTCGATACGATCGGCGAGTCTTTCGAGAAGATTCGCAAGGGGGCGGCACAAAGCAATGATTCGGTGCTGCAGGTCAAGAGCGACGCAGAAGAGGGACTGAAGATGATGCAACAGTCGCTGAGTGAGACCGAACAGATTGTTGCCGACAGCGCCGAGGCAACAACCGCCATGGAACGTCTGGCCAAACAGGCGCAGCAGGTCAGTAAAATCATCGGGGTCATCAAGGATTTGGTTGGCGATACTGAACTTCTCGCCTTTAACGCCGCGATCATTGCAGCCAAAGCGGGTGATGAAGGAAAGGGTTTCGCCGTGGTCGCTGAAGAGATCAGGGATCTCGCCGACCGCACCACCTCCAGCGCTCAAGACATTCAAAGGATTATTCAAGCGATCCGTCAGGATACGGATGTTGCGCTCCAGGCCGTCGAGACAACGTCTGAACGGATCGCGCAAGGGCGGGTCCTCTCCCTGAACACCGATCAAGCATTACAGAAAATCATGAGTTCTGTCGCGCTGGCCTCGGCCTCTACTGAAGAGATCAATCGGCTGACGATTAGCCAGGAGAGCGAGGCGCAAAACTTGCTTAAAGATGCCGGAACCAGCCTTCGTTCGGTCCGCGCGGTGGCTCGGGCGATGAAAGAGCAGCGCACCGGTATTAACCGCATTCAAGACGGGGTTACCGAGATGAAGTCGGCATCGGACCAGGTGACCCGCGGCATGGAAGAGCAGGTCAGGGCTACCCATGAGCTTGATCGTGGACTGGCGGAACGTGAGGAACAGGTGGTCGTGATGACCGAAGCCAACAAGTTTCAACAGGAAGCCTCACTGCGGCTGATAAATCATTTCAATTCAGCCGAATCACGCCTCAGTAAAAACCTCTCACGGGCTTCGTCGATTGCCGAAGAGACCGCCGAACTCGAGCAGTTGACCTCACAACTGCACAAATTGGGACGGGACTTCAGCGTCAAAATCGAGAACTAAATTATCGGTGGTCGCCTCAACCCCCAGCGACAGTATTAACCGTCAGCAACCCCCAGCTTGCGCAGGATTGTCATCATGGGGCACCAGTTGGTAAAGGAACTCTGAAAAAGATTTAGCCCGATAAACGCCGTGAAGTAGAGCCAATTGGGGGAATGAACCTGAGACAGCACAACACTCATCATAATGAAGAATCCAGCAATCAAGCGCAGGTAACGGTCGACGGTCATATCTGAGTTACTCCTCTACTGGGCCTAAGCCCGGAAAATTGAATTTTCTTTTCTTGAATCTATAACAAGTATTCAAGTACTCAAATAAACATATATGACGTTATTCCATTCTATGTCAACCATTCTATGTCAAGTGTGGTCTTAGGAAATAACCGTGAGCAGACCCGTGCATTTCCCTTGCTGTAGTTCGGCTGCGGGATAAAGAACAAAGGCCGCCTTTTTTTACGTAACGGGGGCCTTTGTTTTACAGGTTTCAGCGGGGATGTTTATTTCAACAGCAGCTTTGCCTTAGCCGCTTCGGGAGACAACGGAAAGGTCTTGATCAACTGTTTCCAGGTGGTCTCGGAATTTCCGGCATCACCCAACGCAGCAAAAGCCATGCCCTGCTTCAGCAACGCTGCGGCAGCCTTGGGATGGTCACTGTATTTCTGGATAACCTCCTGAAATTTAAGAATGGCGTTCTCAAACTTCTTTTCGCCGTATAACGCCTCACCGATCCAATACTGCGCATTGACAACCAGCTCATGCTGTGGATTGGCCTTGATAAATGCCTCGAGTTCCATCCTCCCGGCCGCAAAATCGCTGCCGTTCAAAATCTTTTCCAGTGCCTGCTGATAGGCCCGTTCGGGGCTCGCCTTGGGATTGGCTTTGATTGCATCGGGAACATTGGGAGCCCCCTGAGCAGTCGACTGCTTCTGAGAAACCTGTGTTTCGAGCGACGTCAGACGTTCAGCCAGAACAGAAACCTGCATCGACAGATCTTCCCTCGCCAACGCCATATCTGTGTTCAACTGCTGATTGGAACGCCCCAAGTCATCGAGTCGACCATTGATCGATTGGAAATCAACCCGTAAGGTGTTGAGTCCAGATTGGAGCTCAGCAACCTGGACACCCAGGGTTTCTAGCTGTCGCCGCGCCTGTCCGCCGCCATCGTTGCTCCCCTGTTCGAGTCGGGCAAGATGCCGCTTCATCACTTCGAGATCGTTTTCAACCTTGAGCTGAGACTGGGTAGGTGGCATGCAACCGGCCAACAGCAGAAGCAGACAGCCAAAACCGAGTAGACGCTTCATCTGGTTTCCTCTCTGATAAAAAAAGGCCGCACCAAAAACGGCGCGACCTTTTTTTTGAAATTGTCACAAAGACTTAATTGAGCTCTTTGAACTCGACGCGCCGATTCTGAGCCCAGGCTTCTTCGGTATTCGCCATGACCAGCGGAATCTCTTCGCCGTAGCTGATAACGCTCATACGCTCAGCAGGAACTCCGAGTGAAACCAGATAATTTTTGACCGTTAGAGCGCGATTCTCACCCAGGGCAAGATTGTACTCGTCCGAACCACGTGCATCACAATGGCCTTCAATCTGGACACGAGCGTCTTTGGCTTTCAGGTAAATTGCGTTATTCTTCAGGATTTCACGTGCATCAGCAGTCAGAACGTACTGATCATACTCAAAGTTGATCCGCATCAGGGAAGTGATTATATTCCCCATGCTGTCTCGCACTGCGTCGTCCTGAACAGTGCTGCTACTCTGCTCGGTTATCGGCTGCTCGCTAACCTCAGCAACGTTTTCTTGCTGCATTTCCGTTGGAGCCACCTGGCTCGTCTCATCAGTTTTCACTTTCTTGGCACAACCGACGGTCAGCAATGTTGCCAGCGCCAGTAATACGGTCAATTTAAAAACAGCTTTCAGTTGCATGATCAGCCACTCCTTTCGCAGATGCGAATGTATGGTTTGTCGTACTAGCGACAAAAGTTATTTACATAAATTCTGCCCATTATACAAAAATCACAGGGAAAAACAACAATAGACTCATCCCGGCTGTGTATAACACCTTTTCCTTCCCTGACGCCTCAAATGAATGCAGCAGCTATCTCCCCAGATCTGCTTACTGCCAATAACCGGACCAGGCGGGATGGGTATCGTTGCCCCCGGGTGCAGACAGGCGGCGGTCGCCAGTGCCGTCGGTCCGCATGACATGGATCGATTTTTCACCATTGAGATCGAGCGAGTAGACCAAAAAGCGCCCATCAGGACTGAAACGCGGATGTTCTTTGGTGCCAGGCGCAAAGGTCAGGCGATGTTCGCCGCTGCCATCCGGGTGGATCATGAAGATATCGAACTGCTCCTCGGTCCGCCGGGTAAAAGCGATCCAGTCGCCGGTCGGACTCCAGTCGGGCGTGGCATTGTATTTCCCCTCAAAGGTCAAGCGTTCAACCTTCAGGCTATCGATATCCACAATAAAGATCTGCGGATTACCTCGCCGGTCGGAGACAAATGCGATCTTGTCCCCAGCGGGGCTCCAACTCGGTGAGACGTCAATTCCCCAGTGCGTGGTCAGGCGCTTATGAATGGTGCCATCTGTTCCGAGCAGATAGATGTCGGAATTACTCCCCATAGACAGGGTCACCGCCAGTTCGCCGCCATCGGCACGATAACGACCACCGGTGTTCAACCCTGGACGATGAGAAAGACGCGCCTCACTGCCGGTATAGATCTCTTTTCGATAGAGATCGGGATTCGACTTTTTATAGGAGGTGTAGATAATCTCTTTGCGCAGCGGCGAAAAATCGGGGTCGAGCACGATCGAGCGATGGTCGGTCAGTCGGACCGGGTTCTGGCCATCGATCTCCATCATATAGAGCTCCTTGTGCCCGCTGCGGGTCGAGATATAGGCCAGACGGGTATTGAAAGGGCCGGCTTTCCCGGTCAGGGCCAGCATGATCTGGTCGGCAAAGCTGTGCGCGATCCGCCGTTCATCCCCCAGCCGTCCGACATAGCGCTGGCCGGTTAACAGACGCCCTGTCACCACATCGTAAAGGCGAGCCTCGACGATCAACTTTTCACCTTCAAGACTGTACCCCCCCTTAACCACGGCATCCACACCGAGCAGTCTCCATTGGCCAAAATCGACCTGGGTACTGTGCAGCCCGAGCTTCTGCGCATCGGAGAGAAAGGCCGCGCGATCCGCCAGTTCAAAGAGCCCCGACAGATCGAGGTCGGCGCTCAGAACTGCATCGATCTGAGTCGCCGAAGCTGTCGCCGCGCCGCCCATCGGCAAAAAACGGGTTAAACCCAGCGGGATGGTCTGTTCGCCCGGCGCACTGATCTCGATTCGCACCGCCTGGGCGGAAAGGGGGAGCAACAAGACTATCAATAGTAAAAAATTAAAAATTTTATTCATCGATTCTGTAAATCCTTCAAATTGAAGATGATTTCAAACTCGCCGGACTCCGGCAGAGTATCGCCAAGATCCCGTGATTTAAGAATGGCGCGCTGTAAAGAATCATCAAACAGAACGTTACCAGATTTTTCGACAAAATCCCAGTTGCGCATCTTCCCCTCTGCCGAATAGAGGATCTTGACCTCCGCCTGCAGGTCGAGATTCGGTAACTGATACTGCGATAGTCGCCAGTTGTTGGTGATAATAGACTCGATCATACGGATTGAACTTATACCAATATCCTTGCCGGTTCCTTCTGGATCTCCGACCGGCGCATCAACCTCCGGCTTACCCAGAGCGGCAATCTTTGCTTTCAACTCTGCAAAGGCTTTCTCACGCTCAGCCTTCGCCTTCATCTCCGCCAGAATATCATTTCGTGCCTTCTCTGCACTCTTATCCGGTTTAACCTCCGGCTTGGCTATTTTCTTCGGCACAACTTTTTTCTCAACCGGTTTGGGTTTTTCCGGTTTGATCGTTTTCGCCGGAATCTTCTTGGCCTCAGGCTGCGGAGTGACACTCTTCTTTTTTCCCGGGGTCGCATCAGAACGCCCGGCACGCGGATCTTTTACCGGCTTATTCACCAAGTTCACCCGATAAACCGGCATCGGCGGTGGCGACCTGTGGGTGATCTTGAGAACTCCGGATAAAATAATTGGTACGATCAGATGAAGAACAAAAGAGAGGAGCAACATCCGCCACAAGCCAGGTTCAAGTAGTTTCTGCAGCTGACGCAGGCGATGTCGGTAATACTCAGACATGCGTGCGGCTACTCCTCGGGCATGCGGGTGACCATCCCAAGACTTTCAATGCCAGCCTTTTTGACGGCTGCCATCACCTCAACCACACGCCCATAGGGGACTGATTTGTCGGCTTCAAGAAAAACCTCGCGGCTCTCCCTGCCCTTAAGCGCCTGCTGAATCACCGGAGCCAGCTTGCTGAGCTCGGTGATCTGAGTCTTGCCGATCAGCAGGTTGCCGTTTTTCTCAACCGTGATGACCAGTGGTTCAACCTTACTTTGCAGAATTGGTGCTTCTTTAACCTCGGGCAGGTCGACCGACACCCCCTGATCGAGCATTGGGGCGGTCACCATGAAAATAATCAGCAACACCAGCATCACGTCGACAAAGGGGGTGACGTTGATCTGCGCCATACTGCTGCGACGGCCAGTGCCGGGGCGTCCTACCTCCATAGCTTAACCCCGCTCCATCCGCTCGACGATATTTAGAAACTCCTGGCTGAAGTTGTCCATCTCGCCGACCAAAATATTAACCTTGTTAAGAAAATGGTTATAGCCCATGACCGCCGGAATCGCGGCGGCCAGTCCAATCGCAGTCGCCACCAGCGCTTCGGAGATCCCCGGCGCGACAACCGCCAGCGAGGCACTGCCGGTCAGACCGATGCCATGAAAGGCATCCATGATCCCCCAGACCGTACCGAACAGCCCGATAAACGGTGCGGTCGAACCGGTGGTGGCAAGAAAGGTCAGGTATTTCTCGAGGCGTTGGGTCTCCTGGGTCGAAGCCCGGCGCAACGCGCGCGAGACATTACCGAGGCCACCCAAGTCGGCCGACAACTCGCGGGCCTCATCCGGACGACTCTTCTTTTTGAGTTGTAACAGCTCGTGATATCCCTCGCGAAACAGAATCGCCAGTGGCGTCTGGGTAAAATCCTTGATCCCTTGTCCGATGATATCGAAACGTTTTTTCTCCCAAAAAAAATCGAGAAAACGCTCCGATTCACGGATTGCCTGCTGAATCGTTTTAAACTTGTAAAAGATGATTCCCCAGGAGACCAGAGAGAAGTAGAGCAATATCAGCAGAACCAATTTAACAACTGGTCCGGCCTGAAGTACCAGATCCAAAGCAGACTCCTTCGATTTACTAGACGGATAAAATGGGGAAGAAAAATACGGGGTCAGTGTGGAATTATCTGCCAGCCGTCAGGGCAAGTCAACCCTCAGTCAAGAGAGATGCAAGCTGTGCTCTCACATAGTTGGCGGTTAAACTGTCGGGAGAACGCTGCAGCAAGTGCAGCAGGGAGGCGGCATCATCAATATCCTCCCAGCCCGGAAGCTGCTGCCAGGGGATTTGCCGTTCGGCAAGCAGCTGTTCCGTCTGCTGCATCAGATTCGCACGACTCCAGGGCATCTCGGAAAACAATGGGGGATGGTGGCAACTTTCACCAATCAGGACATACCCGCCATCAGCGGCCGGCGCAATCACGACATCAGTCCGTTGCAGTGCGCTAAACGCCTGCGCCACATGAGACAGCGGCAGATCGGGGCTATCGCTGCCGATGAGAGCGGCCTGTTGATAGCCTGCCAGAAGAAGGTCCTGCAGGGCGTTGGCCATGCGCGCGCCTAAATCGTTTCCGATTTGGGGTTGGCGAGGTAGCTGCGGATAGTTGCGCACAAAGTAGTCTTCAGACCCGGCATAGAAGATCACCAGGTCAAAGGGCCGGCCGGAAAAACGCAGCAGCGTCTCCGCGAGGGAAGTCCGATAGAGTTGCGCGGCCTGCTCAGGGAGCAGAGGAGGGGAGAGTCTGGTTTTAACCTGACCGGCGATCGGGGCCTTGGCAAAGACACCCAAAACAGCTGGCGCCTCGCTGGAATTTAATGAGTTATCCATCTTTTCCACAGACTTATCAACAGTTTCGCGGGTCACTTTAAATATTCGAGCTGAGCGTAGGCCGAATGGTTGTGGATCGACTCAAAATTCTCACATTCAATCCGAAACCAGGTGATCTGGGGTTGCGCCTTGAGCTTTTCCGTTACAGCCCGCACCATGTCCTCGACAAACATCGGATTATCATAGGCCTGCTCGGTCACGGCCTTCTCATCTTCGCGCTTGAGCAATAAATAGACCGGTGCGCTGGCGCAGGCCTCGACTAGATCGACCAACTCCTCGAGCCAGATATGCTCGGTGTAGCGGACCTGAACATTGACCAGGCTGCGCTGATTATGGGCACCCCGTTCACTGATTTCACGCGAACAGGGGCAGAGCGAGGTGACCGGGACACTGACCTCCAGCACGAAATCGAAATCTTTGCCGAGGATACCGGTCATCCGGCATTGATATTCCATCAGACCGCGCGCCTTGGAAACCGGGGCCTGCTTTTCGATAAAATAGGGGAATTCCAGTTCGAGATAGGCACAGCTGGCTTCAAGCCGCTGCTTCATCTCGGCGAGGATCACCTCGATATTCTCGATGCTGACCTCGCCATGATAAAGGTTGAGCACCTCAATGAAACGGCTCATGTGGGTGCCCTTGAAGTGGTGGGGCAGGTCAACGTACATGTTAACGCGCGCGACCGTGTGCTGCTCCTTGCGCGCCCGATCGAGCACCACGATCGGGTAACGGATATCCTTAACGCCAACCTTGTCGATGGCAATGCGCCGCGAATCCGCGCTCTTCTGCATGTCGGGGATCTTGATCATAGTCCTCTTCTTTACAAATAGGGAACCGGGTCACTGCTGCCGACATCGGCAAAACCCTTGAGCCGCAACAAGCAGGAATCACAGTGGCCGCAAGAACGCCCATCGGCTGCGGGATCGTAACAGCTGTGAGTATAACGGTAGTCAACCCCGAGCTTAAGTCCCAGTTCGATGATCTGCGCCTTGGTCAAATCGATCAACGGGGCGTGAATGCGGTAGGGATTGCCTTCGACTCCTGCGCGGGTCGCCAGGTCGGCCATCGCCTGAAAGGCCGTAATGAACTCGGGACGACAATCGGGATAACCCGAGTAATCTACGGCGTTCACCCCGATGAAGATATCCTGCGCGCCCAGCACTTCGGCCCAACCGAGCGCAAAGGAAAGGAAGATGGTGTTGCGCGCCGGCACATAGGTGATCGGGACCTGTGCCTTGTCGGCCCCATCCTTGGGCACCGAAATATCACTGGTCAATGCGCTCCCCCCCATTTGGCGCAGATCGATGTCCACCACTATATGGTCTTTGGCTCCGACCAGCGGCGCATATTCACGCGCCTTGTCCAGCTCGACGGAATGGCGCTGACCATAGGAAAAACTGAGCGCATAGGATTCAAACCCGGCATCCCTGGCGATCGCCATACAGGTGGTTGAATCGAGCCCACCACTATAGAGAATAACTGCTTTTTTCATGATATGATTTTCCATGTTTGAAGTTTGCCAAAGCATAGGGCACCGCTGATGCAGCGTCAAGGTCGAAGCCGTGCGTCAGGGAGGTTGCCCGGCTACCTTTTCACATGCTATAAGTGCCTGATTAAAAATTACTTTTTCTTGTCTGGATCAATAAATGTCGACCCGCAATCAGGTTTTCAAATATCTCATTCTGACCTGCGTCGGACTCGGTCTCACTGCGCTGCTCGGACTCGGGGTCGCCTATGTTTATGTCTCCCGCTCCCTGCCGCGGGTCGAAACCCTGTCCGATTACCGCCCGCCGCTGATTACGCGTATCTACAGTGACGATAATACGATCATTGCTGAATATTCCCATGAACGACGCATCCTGGTCCCGATCGACAAACTCCCCTGGCAGCTGGTGCAGGCCTTTGTGGCCGCGGAGGATTCCAACTTTTTCAAACACAAGGGGATCGACCTGATATCGATCCTGCGCGCGGCCTTGAAGAACGTCGCCGCCGGAGGGATTACGCAAGGGGGGAGCACCATTACCCAGCAGGTGGCAAAACAACTCCTGCTGACCTCGGAGCGTTCCTTCTCGCGCAAGTTCAAAGAGGCTATTCTTGCCCGGCGGATGGAGAACACCCTGACCAAAAAAGAGATCCTCTATCTCTACCTGAACCAGATCTACCTCGGCCACCGGGCCTACGGCGTCGAGGCTGCGGCGCAAAACTATTTTGACAAAAGTGTTGAGCAGCTCACCCTGGCCGAGTGTGCCATTCTCGCGGGATTGCCCCAGGCCCCAAGCCGCTACTCCCCCTACCGTCACTACAAACGCGCCATCGAACGGCAGCAGTACGTTCTGCAGCGCATGACCGAGGAAGGCTACGTGACTCCTGCAGAGGCGGAACAGGCGCGCCGCGAGAAGGTGCAGATCAGACCCAGGCTGAATACCCACCTGGAAGAGACCGCTTATTTCAATGAGCAGGTCAGACGTTACCTGGAAGGCCGTTTCGGCACCGAAAAACTCTACACCGGCGGCCTCGAGGTTTATACCAGTATCAATATCTC
>JBDNGT010000118.1:0-13789 GCA_041689145.1 Geopsychrobacter sp.
CCAACTGACACCAGAGATAATCCTCAGCACCCATCAGAACACAATCAGAACACAATCAGCGCACGAGGTAGACTGAACAACGGGCATTTAGTGCCACGCGCGCCAAGACCGACTCCTGTAATGCCCGGCGTAATCCCCCCCCCTGAGGATCAGATGACGATAAGCTTGCAGTTTTCACGTTCAGCTAATTACAGTAACTGCTCGTCAACTTCAACATAGGCCACCTCCCTACAGAGTGGAATCCCCGCTTCGGCAGCAGCCTTGCCCAAGAGCGGGGGAGCCATCGATTGCTACAATAATTTCCTTGCTCAGATTCAGCATCCCCGACCTCCTCGTCCGAAAAAACGGCGGTCATCCTAACCAAGCAGAAACAGACTGCCAACAAAGGACACTAAAAAGCGCTACATATCCCATTGACAACGATAGAACAGCATTCTATGATTAACCGAGATAGATGAATAGTCGTGAAAAACTTCGGCATACTTCTTGACAGTTTGCTCCACTAGGTATAGATTGTCACGATTTATGTGAGCCACATGTCATCCAGGAAGACGGGACACACCATGGTCAAAAAAGACAAATCGGAATATATCATTCAAGCAGTTTCACATGCTTTGGACTTGCTTGAGCAGTTTCATGGCGACATCGATGAACTCGGCGTTACCGAGTTGAGCAAGCGCCTCAAGCTGCATAAAAATAATGTTTTCCGATTGCTTGCAACGCTCGAGTCTCGTGGCTACATTGAGCAAAACAGAGCGACTGAAAACTACCGTCTCGGCCTCAAGGCTCTTGAGCTTGGACAAACTTTCATTAAGCAGATGGGGTTATTACGTCAGGCTCGACCGATTCTTGAGCGCATGGTCGAAGAGTGCAACGAAACAGCCTATGTCTCAATCTTCAAAGAGAATCACATCGTCTATCTAGATGTCGTCGAAACCAGCCTGACCGTTCGGGTTGTCTCGCGCGTTGGCTCGCGCCTGCCCGCCTACTGTACCGCCGCCGGCAAGGCTCATCTGGCCTTCATGTCTGACGAAGAACTTGAATCAACCCTCTCCGAGCAAAACCTTGTCCAACATACCCCGACGACCCTTGCCGATGCCGACAAACTCAAAGCGGACCTCGAGCAGGTCCGTATCAATGGCTATGCGGTCGACAACGAGGAACTCGACCCGGGTGTACGCTGTATTGCAGCGCCGATACGTGATTATACCCGCCGCATCGTTGGCGCCGTCAGCATTTCGGGTCCGAACATGCGCCTTGATGACAAGCGCCTCGAAGAGGAGTTGATCCCGATTATCCTGCGTGCGGGGGAAGACCTCTCGACCCGCCTCGGCTTCCCGCACTAAATACAGGGCCAACATAATACAGGGCCAACATCTATCGGTAAACAAAAAGTGCTCCAGATTCGGAGCTATTTTTGTTTCAACAGGAAAAAGATGGTCGTACCTGGATTTGCTGAAGAACTGGACCTGGCTAAACGGGACGGAATTTCCCACCCGGAAAACCTGCCTTTCCTCTTCAGGCCAAAGAGCTCAAACGGCAAGGCGCTCCTGTTGATCCACGGCTTCGGGGCCAGCCCCTACGAAATGTGCTCGCTCGGCAAGATCCTCTGTGCCCAAGGCTATTTGTTACTCGGCGTTCGACTGGCGGGCCACGGCACCAATCCCGAAGATCTGCGCACTCGCCGCTGGCAGGATTGGCTCAATACAGTCGAACGCAACTACGCAATGCTAGGAGAGACCGGGTTAGAGACGAGCATCATCGGACAGAGCACCGGCGCCCTGCTGGGCCTGGCGCTTGCACACCGGAGAGAGATCGAACGTTTGGTGCTGCTTTCGCCGTTTTTAAAGTTGCACCACCCGCTCAGTAACCTTGCGGGGCTGATTAAGCACCTGATCCCCTTCCAGACGCGACAACTTCCTGACCCGCAGCGCCGACACTACTATGAACGACGCCCACTGGCCGGCATCGAGCAGATCGGGCGACTGCGCAACGAAGTGGCCCCGACCCTGGCCCAGATCAAGGTTCCAACCTTGGTGTTGGCGGCAGAGGGAGATCAGACCGTTGCACGCGGAACCGGAGAGACCCTATTCAAGCAACTCGGGAGCAAGCACAAAAAGTTTCATCTCTTTGGTCACGACGTCCCCCACGTCTTAAGTACCAGCGAAAACCCAAGATTCAAGGAAACCTGCGTCCTGATCGAAGAGTTCCTCGCCACCAACGATCTGTCCGCCGGGGCGTTCTGCCCCGCCTAGCCGACGAGTTCGAGCCACAACCGATCCAGCTTTTGCTCAAGGTCGGCTAAGCTCCCAGAATTATCGATCAGATAATCAGCGCGTGTCGCTTTTTTCGATTGCGCCATCTGAGTGCTGATCCGTTGGTGAGCAGCAGACAGCGAAAGGTTGTCGCGCTGAACAAGCCTCTGCAACTGCACTTCGGGATCAACCGTCACCACCAGAACCTTATCCACGCGCTTTTCAGCTCCGGCCTCGAACAACAAGGGCGCCTCATAAACCACAAGGGCAGTCCCGCTCTTCGCCAGGGAAGCCAGCCGCTGCGCGGATAATTGAGCAATCGCCGGATGCAGCAAGCCATTTAGCCTTTGACGTGCGGCCTCATCTGTGAAGACCAAATGCCCAAGGCTCTTACGATCGAGAGCACCATCCGCAGCTAGAATTCGCACGCCAAATAGTAAGACCAATTCATCCAGCAACGGCGAGCCGGGCTCGACCAACTCACGGGCCAACTGATCAGCGCTAAGGACCGCCGCTCCTCGCTTGCGGAGGAGTTCGGCCACCAGACTTTTTCCACTGGCAATACTTCCAGTAATTCCAAGAATCAAAATAAAGCTTCCTGTGATAGAATCATTAAAATGACAGGCACCATTACCACCAATATCAGTTCGCTCGAAAGGATCTTGACCATGAAAGACACTCTGCCCCAGATGGTGTTACGTCAGTGTGGCCGCTTCACCGGTCGAACCGTAATGCGGCGCAAGCAGGGGGGTCGATATCATGATATCAGCTGGGATCAATTTGCGGACAAAATCAGAATCTTCGGCCGTGCTCTGCTGACACTGGGGCTTAAAAGCGGCCAGCATGCGGCTATCATGTCCCCGAATCGTCCGGAGTGGGCCTGGGCCGATCTGGGGATCATGGCGACAGGTGGACATTCTGTACCCATTTACCACACTGAGGGACTCAAAACAATTCTGCACATCCTAAGGGATTCCCAGAGCCGCTTCCTCTTCATCCATTCAGCGGCCATCGTAGCCGAGCTGGTGTTGGAATTTGAGCAACTCCCCAGGCTCGAAAAAATCATCCTACTTGAAGGGGATTTTGACCATACGCGGGTCATCACGCTCGCAGATTTCATGACTCTGGCAGAGAAAACCAAACCGGAAAAGCTCGAAAAATGCTTACTCACCGGCAAACGGGAAGAGATTGCAACCCTGGTCTACACCTCTGGAACGACCGGATCCCCCAAAGGGGCCATCCTGACCCACGATAATATCCTCAGCAACGTCGAGGTTTGCAGTCACCTGATCCAGCTCAGCGACGCAGATGAGTGCCTCTCGTTCCTGCCGCTGTCGCATATCTTTGAGCGCATGGCGGGATACTACCTGATGCTTCATCAGGGCGTGACCATCGCCTACGCCGAAAGCATCGATACGGTTCCGGCCAATCTCGCAGAAATCCAGCCGACGGTGGTTATCAGTGTGCCACGCCTCTACGAAAAAATGTACGATCGGATATTGGACCGCGTCACTACCGGTCCTTGGCTGAAGAAACAGCTCTTCTTTCTCGCGCTCAGAGCCGGAAAAGCCCAGGTTGCCTGTCAACAAAGAGGCCGCGAACCCAACTTCGGATTAAAACTGCTGCTGACAATTTTTTCGGCGCTTATTTTCTCCAAACTACGGAAACATCTCGGCGGGAAATTGCGCTTTTTCGTGTCGGGCGGCGCGCCCCTGGTGCAGGAGATCGCCGAGTTTTTTCTCGCCGCAGGCATGCCTATCTACGAAGGGTATGGCCTCACCGAAACAGCCCCCGTCATCGCGGTCAATTACCCGGGTCATCACCGCCTCGGGACCGTCGGGCCGCCGCTGGCAAACCTCAGCCTGCAGATCGCTGATGATGGCGAACTGCTGGTCAAGGGGCCGAGTGTGTTTCAGGGGTACTGGCAACTCCCTGACCAGACGGCCGAAGCCTTAACGGATGGGTGGTTTCGTACTGGAGATATTGCTGAGCTTGATGCAGAGGGCTATCTGCACATTACCGATCGCAAAAAGGACATTATCGTCACGGCCGGAGGCAAGAAAATTGCTCCGCAGGAGATCGAGAATATTCTTAAGACCGACCGCTACATCAGCAGTGTCATGGTTCACGGTGACCGCAGACCTTACTTGACCGCACTGGTTGTCCCCGACTTTGAAGCCTTGGCCGCCTATGCCACCTTCAAGCAGATCGACTCTCTCGACCTCTGCGATCTGGTCAACCATCCGCAGATTCTCAATCTGATCCGACGGCGCATCGACCATTTGCAGCAAGGGTTATCGAACTACAAAAAAATTCGTCGTTTCACTTTACTCTCGCGTGATTTCAGCAGCGCCCAGGGAGAGGTCACTCCCACCCTGAAGTTACGGCGGAAAGCCATCAACCAACGCTTTGCCGCGCTGATCGAAAACATCTATCTTCCTTCAGATGAAGGGATCCATGACACCAGCTTCTGTATCATCGACGAGCAGGAACGACAGGAATTGAAATAAAGGGCAGAACCTGCAATTCCAAGCAACCAGAATTATTTACAACGCCAGCCTGACAGGTTATCTTGAAATGGTTCATTTTATTATTTTCTTGATACGCATATTACCTGGAGAGTTTCTTGGCTGATAATCAGCAAACCTTGGAAATTGAGCAGGCCCTGACCGGCTTGGTCAAGCTCATGAAAGCCCTACGCTTTTATCCCAAGGGGCATCCCAGCCTACTGACCACCATCGATGAATGTATGACCAGCTTCGTCCCGATGTTAGCGCGTCCGGAGAACCAAGCCATACAAGTCAGTCAAACCGGATTCGCTCTCGGCGACCAAAAAATCGGCGAGAAGAATCCAGCTCTTCCAGACTTGGCTCATCAGCTGGCAGAGCGCCGGGTCAACCAGCTAATTTTCCTACCCGACCTCCCCACCGAAGAAATTCTAATCCTCCTTGAAGGGCTGATCACCCCTGCCGACGAAATTTATCGCATCGGCGGCCTCCCGGCATTCTTAAAGAACAACCAGATTGAAACCATCTGGCTCAATGAAAGCAGCCTTGATAGCGCCCTGCAAAAGCGCCAACAATTGGGCGAAGAAATAACCCAGGCCGAGCCCGATCTTGAAAACGGCCTGCTCGATTTACCCCCGCGCGAAAAGTCGGATCTTGCGCAACCGTTGCGCAAGATCATTAAACAACTCAATCACGAACAGCAGGACGACGCCTATCGCAGCCTGATCGATCAGCTGCTACAGTTGGCACCGGCCTATTTTGATCAGATCGGCCCACCGGGACTCCTGAGAATTCTCCCTCTACTCCTGATCCAGAGTCAGCAGGAAGAACATAACCGGACGCAGCGCAGTATTGCCGCCGAAGCCCTGGAGCGCCTGTTGACGGAGAAGACGGTCTCTCTGCTGTTGGAGCAGTTCAAGCGGACCTCTCTCACTCCTCAACAATTTCAACGCCTGCAGAATTTTACGCTCTCCCTCGGCACCAGGCTGGCCCCACAGTTACTGGCCCTGCTGAGCAAAGAAGAAGATAGCACGGTCCGCAAGCTTCTGAGCACCCTGCTCGGCAGGATGGGCGAGCCGCTGCTTGATCTCCTGCAGGAAATGACCCGCAGCGACAAGTGGTACGTGGTAAGAAATGCGATCACCCTGCTCGGGGACCTGCGGCTGGAAGCCGGGCTCAATACCCTCGACGTCCTGACTGCGCACCCGGACCAACGAGTCCGACGCGCCTTGATCCGGTCATTGGCAATGATTGGCGGCAAAAAAGCGGTTGCACCACTCGTTAAATTAACCAAAGATCCAGTAAAGGCACTACGTCGACCTGCGGTTAAAGCCCTTGGCGCGACCAAAAGCACTGAAGCCGTCCAGCCGCTGTTGAAAATTGCGCAAAGTTTTGATCTTTTCGGCAGTCAGGCCGAAATTCGCAGCGATGCGGTTGCGACTCTCGGCATCCTCAGTAAAAGAGAAGCGATTATGCCCCTTTTGGCGCTGGCCAAACGTCCTAACCTGTTACGCTTGCAGCGGCAGGAAGCGCTCCGCGCCGAGATCATTCTTACCCTTGGAAAACTGGGGGATCAAAAGCTGAAGCCCGACTTCACTAAATGGCGAAAATCGTCATATGCCATGGTCCAGCGAGCTGCGGAACTGAGCCTGACGTCCTTGATTAAAAAACATGATAACAACTCAACAAATTAAACAGATACCAGCCAGCCTGGCCGCCGTCCTGCAGGGGATGCGCCTCTACCCGGGGGAGCACCCTCAGGTTCGGCGTCAACTTGAAACCACACTTGAAGCGATGCGCCCGCTGCTCCAAAAAAATGGTCAGTTCCAACTCGGCTTCGCCGGCGGCACCCTGCTTGTCGAGGACCTTCCCTGCCTTGAACAACAGCCCGCAATTTTAGAGCTCTCCCATAAAATCCGCGCCTGCCGCCTTAAGGCAATCCTCTTTTATCCAGAGGTTGACGCTTCCCAATTATTAGAATTAATGGCTCAACTGAACAAAGGCAATCCAGAAATCTCAGATGTGTTCGCGACTCTCGGCATTAAACACATCCGAGTCATTCCCGAAGATGATACGCCGCGTGAGGTTTACCGCGAAGCCTTAACTGTCGTCGAATCCGTATGTGAAGATGCTCGGCTAGGTCGCCGCCCTGAGACCCGCATCGCACTCAATATCATCCAAAAGATGGTCAGTAGTGTTATAAATCGCCCCTATGCACTCTTGGCGATGACCCTGCTCAAGGATTACGACAACTACACATTTACTCATTCTGTGAACGTTTCGGTGATCGCGCTGACCATAGGGCGTGCTTGTAACCTTCCCAAGGATCAACTCAGCCTGCTCGGCATGGGTGGCATGATGCACGACCTCGGCAAGATGACCATCGACCACGCAATTCTCAACAAGCCGGGCCGACTCAGTGAAACAGAGCGGCATAAAATGATGGCGCACCCGGGCTACGGGGTCGAGATCATGAGCAAGATGGATATAATCCCAACGGAAGTCATTGATATCGTTCATTTTCATCATCTGCGCTATGATCGCACCGGCTACCCTGAGAATAGCAGCGCCCGCCCGCTGTCTCCGCTCGTCGACGTGGTCGCGATTGCCGACACCTACGACGCCATGACAACACTGCGCTGCTATCAGAAACCCTTATCACCCAGAAAAGCCCTCGATCAGTTGCGCAGCATGAGTGGCAATTACCTCCATCCCGAATACGTCAAAATATTTACCGAATTCCTCGGCCCGTACCCGGTCGGCACCCTGGTGCGACTTAAAGATGGGGTCATCGCCCTGGTCGTTGATCAGAATCATCAGGGTGTGAATTCATTGAAACTCAAACCGATCATTAACGCTGCCGGCCAGCACCAGCAGAATGCTCCCACACTCAATCATCCCGACAACAGCCAGATTCTGGCCGAAGTCGACCCCTTGCTCAAGGGTATCCAGCTCGAAAAATATCTTTAACTCTTCCACGGCGCAGCTGGCCCTCCTTGCCCATATATTGAAGGCTACGGGAAACCCTTGACAAGTGCCCTCTCGTCAGGTCCAATATTTCACATGAACATAACTTCTGAACAAACAACTATCCTGAACGCCTGCAGGCGAAAAAGGGCAAATCATGACCAGCAAAACCAATCAACGCGATGAACAAATCATCTATGATTGCATGAAGGCAATCTGTAACCTGCCCGGATTCCGTATCGATTTCGTCACCAAAAAACTGGGAGGTCCCTTTGCAGGCACGATCAAACTGGGAGGTGAGTGGGGGGAGAAATATTACTATTTAAAAGTTGTGCCCAAACTTTCGCCCTCGGTGGCCGACCTGGTCATCCATCAACTAAAGACCACGGCGGCCCCGGCAAACTGCTCCCCGCTTCTGGTGACCCACTACATAAGCCCTAATCTGGCGACGAAACTAAAACAGCAGAGGATCGAGTTTGCCGATTGTGCCGGCAACCTTTTCCTGCAGCAATCACCGCTCTACGTTGAGATTGCCGGCCAAAAGCATCTGACGACAAGTTGTGGTCTGGACCGACTCTTCCGCCCTGCCGGACTAAAACTGATCTACCTTTTCCTGCGCAACCCTCAGACGGTCAATGCCACATACCGGGTCCTGGCTGATGATGCGGGCATTGCCCTGGGGGCGATTGGCGACCTATTTAAAGAGCTTGAAAAACGTGGCAACCTGATGACCAGCGAAGCTGGGCGTGAGTTGATTGCAGCTGAAGAACTGCTTCAGCGCTGGCAACTCGGGTACATTGAAACCCTGCGGCCGCGCATGCTCTTACAGCGCTGCGCCCTCAACCCGGACTATGTACTGCAGCAGTTACCTGAACTGCTGCGCCGCACGCCTGAAACCGCTGCGGTGATGCTGGGTGGCCAACTGGCCGCCTCGCTGTTGACCAGCAACATATCTCCCGAATCGGCAGTTCTCTATATTAATCCACAGCAGCAACTCAAGCTGATGCTCCAACTTCATCTGACCCCTGATCCTGATGGGGAGGTCAGCTTACTGGTCCCCTTCGGCAAACAAAACCTGTGGAGCTGCCGGCATTCCGAGGGGCTCAACCTTGCCGATCCTCTTTTAACCTACGCCGAACTGGCCGGCGACGGCCTATCCGCCAAAGCGGCAGACAAACTCTACAGCCAACACCTGCTGCCCCGCCTGAACAAGTGCTGATTCGGGAGCTGAATCTTGTTCTTTTGCCGCACCGGTGTTAGATTTTCACTCACCGTTCACTTGTGAGGTTCGCTGATTCATGGCTGCAGACAAATTGACTCTGATAATCCTCGGTTCAGGCACCAGCACCGGGGTCCCGGTAATCGGCTGCACCTGTGCGGTCTGCCTCTCTAACGACCAGAGGAACCGACGAACTCGCTGTAGCGCCCTGCTAAGCTACCGTGGACATAATATCCTGATCGATACGGCAACTGATCTTCGTCAACAAATGCTGCGGGAAAATATCTGTCAGATCGATGCGGTACTTTACACCCACGTTCACGCCGACCACCTGCACGGCATCGACGATCTGCGCGCCTTTTCCCTCCGCGGCGAACCCGCCATCCCACTATACGGCGCAGCCTCGACCCTGGCACAAATTCGCCACAACTTTGCCTATATCTTTGACCCCGCGTCCGAACCTGGCTATATTCCACAATTAAAAACCTGCCCGATCGCCGACACCTTTGTCCTCTGCGGACTGACACTGATTCCGGTTCCGCTTTTGCATGGAACAATGGACGTCCTCGGTTACCGGGTCGGCCCGCTGGCCTACTTAACCGACTGTAACGACATCCCGGAGGGATCGCTTGAGCTTCTTAAAGGGGTTGAATATCTGATTATCGATGGTCTGCGCATCAAACCGCACCGGACCCACTTCAACATTCAGCAGGCGGTCACAATGGCCCAAAAAATTGGCGCAAAACAGACATGGTTGACCCATCTCAGTCACGAGATCGATCACCAGAGGCACGAAAAGGAACTCCCGGTGGGGATTGAGCTGGCTTTCGACGGGCAACGGCTTGATATTGAACTATTGGCCGACAACGCTGACGGCACTGACAGAAATATGGCCACTGCTTGCCTGAGAAGTGAATCATGAGCACAGAACTTCGCCTACACGGACACATAGATGACAGCATTGAGTTTTTCGCCACGGCAGCTGGTGCCGACAGCTCGCGACCTCAATTCTACCAACAGACCGGGGACGGGCTGCGTTTCTTTGCGCCAGGCAATGAATTCTTACTTTCTCCGCAAGGGGTCAGCCACCGCGGCAATGGCGGCTCGTTCTGCGAGTATATGTTCGGTGTCGAGCAGCCGCTTTCCGATCTGGCAAAAACCGATATTCGCAATCGCCTGATTCTTTACGGGACCTATTACGATGCCAACAACCGCCTGGTTTTCAGTAACAAGACTGAAGGTACACACAGCTTCAATCGTCTTTTTCTCGATGGCCATGCCATCTATAACACCTTCTTCTTTGTTCATGACGCCGGCGGCACCAATATCGAGGAACAGCAATCGCAGATCCTGCAGTCGTTAGGGAAAACCTGCAAAAGAACCTTCGAACTCAGTGCGCTCGATGATGCGCGACTCTGTGCCGAACTCCTCAAACAACTTCCCGTCACTGCCTCGATCTACGTATTCCGCCTGATCCACAAAAAACACCGGCGCTACCAGGAACGCTTCCGCGAACTCTATTTCAAGAAGCATAACCTTTCGGCAGAGGTTCTCAGCGAACTGGACGCACTGGCGGATACCCTTGGGATCGACCGCTACCAGCAAGAACGGATCAAGATCGATGTCATGTATCAACACCGCGACAATTACCGAATTGTCAATGAATATAAAAAGGTGCTGATCTCCTGCCGCCAAAAGGGACAGATCAACCAGGAAGCGAGCACGAGGCTGACCCGGCTTAAGACCTTGTCGGTCCGCCAGGGGATTCCAACCGCACTCTTTATGGCCCTCGATGAGTTGCTCAAGACCCAAGAGATGGAGGCGCCACGCGAAAATTCTTATATAATGGACACACGACAAATACTGCAAGGTCTGCTCTTACAAGAGGAGCGTTTCGAAACCTGCGTTCGCAAGCACGACATGGTCGTACTGCTGGAATCCAAACAGCTGGCAGCCAAAAACCGTGATCACACCTTTGAACACCTGCTGCTGGAAACCGGCAAAATCTGCGATGAAAAGATCCGCGATGGCGCCGATCTCTTAATCCTGGAAAATTTTTCCTACATTATCACCTTCTTTGATCGCTTCGATAGCAGTTCACAGCAGGTCAGCCAGCTGGCGTTCATGGATGGCTGCGGCCTGAATGACGAGGTCATCCGCTCCCTGCTCGGTAGTCGCGAAGCCTTCGAAACCTTACAGCCCGGGCTATTTGAAAAACTTTTTTTCACCGCGATCGAAGAGAATGATTATCTCGGTTGTTTCGGACGCCGTAAAATAAAACTCCTGCGACGCGGACTGGACCGGATCGTTGCTAACCAACAAAGCATCCCAGGACTGGTCGGCGAGCTCGTACAGCTTAATGAAGAAGAACGCCTCTACCTGTTACTGCTCGGGCAAGCGAAGGAGAGAATACGCAACTCTTACTCCCGCTACTACACCCGCAAAGAACAGGATGAGCTTCTGAGTGAAATCAGCCGTGAACTCTATGAAAAGAAAGTCCTCGTAAAAGACATTCCCAGGGCTCTGTTTGAGGATGTTGTGATGCATATTAAAAAAGAAGCGATCTACCTGCACAACCTGCTGCCGCAGATCGTGTCGGAGAGTGATCAGGGCCTGCGTAATGATTTCCTGAACAACAGTGGTCTCGACCGATTTACGATTGAAGAGATCGAACGCGAGTATTTCACCCGACACGATCTCGACCCCAACGCTCTAATTCAACTCCGCGCCGGGTAACGCCGCCGCCCACCTCAAACCTCTCGATCTTCCTGAATGGGTCAATACAACCAGAAGAGTCCTGGACGGGTTCGAGGTCGAGTAACCGCGAGACAACAAGACACAATCTGAAGATAAATACTTTCAGTCACCTTAAAATCTCGGAGCAATCAATGCACAAACCTGAGAAGATCGCCATCCTGGGGCTCGGAGCAATGGGCACCTACTTCGCCAGTCGCTTCCTGTCGACTCCGGAAATTTCAACCACGATCGTTGCGGGCGATTCACGTTACTCCCAGCTTAAAGAGAACGGGATCAGGGTTAACGGTGCAGACTTTGTCGTCCCGCTGACCCACCCCAAGGAAGTAACCGATCCGGCCGATCTGATCGTTGTCGCCTTGAAGCATCAGCACCTTCCCGATGCGCTGCAGGACCTGAGAAATCTTGTCGACGCCCAGACGACGATCATCTCTGTCATGAACGGCCTTGACAGCGAAAACCAGATCGGGGCGATTTACGGCATGGATAAGTTGCTCTATACCATCTCGGTCGGGATCGATGCGGTTCGGGAAGGCGGAGCAGTCACATACACCAACCCAGGGAAACAGGTTTTTGGGGAAGCGGACAATAACCAGATCAGCCAAAAAGTCAGAAAAGTACAGGGCTTATTTCAGCTGGCCGGAATCCCCTATGAAACCCCGCGCGACATGATACGCACTCTCTGGTGGAAATTCATGATCAACGTCGGAATGAACCAGGCCTCAGCCATCTTGCGCGCCCCCTACGCCGTGTTTCAGACATCTGCTGAAGCTCAGCAATTGATGGAATCACTCATGCGGGAGGTTATCTCCTTAGCCCATGCCGCCGGCATCGAGCTCGGTGAACAAGCCATCGCAAACTGGTATCCCGTCCTGCATTCCCTCTCTCTGCAGGGAAAAACCTCCATGTTGCAAGACGTTGAGGCGGGCAGAAAAACCGAAGTGGCAATCTTTGGTGGCAAGGTTATGGAACTTTCAGAAAAGTACAAGATCCCGACTCCGGTGAATCGGACCCTGGTTCAGGCTATCAAAGTTCTGGAGCAATACCCTTCTTCCCCTTAAAAAAAGGCTCTGTTAGTGAGCTAGGTGATTTTGAACAGTGGCTGCCGATCTTGCTGGTTTTTCTCGCAATGCAGGAGTTTTGAGACGAGCCTGATAACAGTCCCTTTATAATCAAAGCACTAACCGCCGAAATCGTCATCCCCGCGGAGGCGAGGATCCATAAACTTTCAACAACCGCTAGGTTCCCGCCTTCGCGGGAATGACAAAAATGAGTAGCATCTGAAAGACTTGGACTTAATTCCATAGTTTTAACTAGCGCGATGGAACAATAAATGCCAACAGCAGACCCCTTTTTTCTTTTCGAAGCCAAACGGGCATGTCCCGTTAATCGCGGTCTTTAGGTTATCAAGGATCGTGTTGGCCCATGTGAAGCATTTCATGCTCGTGCTTTTGCCCCCTTACCAACAACTGCACATTGATGAATGCACCCGGCGTCCGCAACTGATTGGAAACACCAGATGCCATCAGAAACAACTAAATTCATACTCAATTCAGCATGCTGTTTATGACGGCCCAACCATTTAGGAACAGATTTCTTTGTGCAATATGGTTATTTTGTTGAATAATAAACACGGGATGTGTATAATTAAACACAAAGGAGGCGCTTATGCAACGTCATAAAGATTCCCCTTCGGTGGATCTGTCCACCGAAGATAGTCGCAGAAAAATGGCTAAACTGGTTACAAGGCTTTTTGACGTATGGAGCCTGTCAACGCAAGACCAGCTGAACCTTTTGGGCTTGAGTGCAACCAGCCGCGCAATGCTAACCAAATACCGAAAAGGAGATCCTGTCTCGACCTCGCGGGACATGCTTGATCGAGTTGGTTGGCTGCTGGCCATCCATAAAGCTTTGCGGCTTTTATTTCCCCGTAACGAAGATCTTTGTTATTCTTGGGTTAACAGGCGTAACAGGGCTTTTGCTAACCTCTCTCCGTTGTCAGTCATGCTCGACCAGGGCCTGATCGGGATTGCTAAAGTCTCGCGATATCTCGACCTACAGCGCGGACGTTAATTGACCCCCTAGCA
>JBDNGT010000119.1:0-13331 GCA_041689145.1 Geopsychrobacter sp.
CGTTCAGGTCGCAGTACGTTAAGACAGGTCGTCATTTGTTGGCGGCATAAAATACAGACCAAGTCCAAAGACAGCAGGCCCGCCATTATGGCGGTTAATGGGCAACCACCTGCCGAGGCCCCAAGGGTTCTGTGACGATATCTATCGTCTCCCCTGCCTTGACTTGGCGGGATTTTTATCCCGACATTCCTTAAGAAAGGAGGAGATGCATGAACAGAACTGAAAAAGAGCAAATTGTTCAGGAACTCGCTGGTAAGCTTAGCCAGGTTAAAGCGGCCTTCATCGCCGATTATCGGGGGATCAACGTAGACCAGGTTACTCGTTTACGTCGTGAACTTGTCGCTGCGGGCGTTGATTATCGTGTTGTGAAGAATAACCTGCTGCGTCTGGCCTCAAAAGGGACACCTGCTGCAGACTTAGAAAAATTTTGTGTCGGTCCGACAGCTATCGCCATGGCTGGCGAAGATGTCGTAGCGCCGGCCAAGATTTTAGCTAAGTATGCTGAAGAGATTGCTGCTTTTGAACTGAAGGCTGGCATTCTAGATGGCAAGTTGATCAGTGTAGAACAGATTTTGGCGTTGTCGAAACTGCCAAGTCGTGAGGAACTGCTGGCGAAGGCTTTGAGCTCGATGAATGCTCCGGTGTCCAACTTTGTTGGAACTATGGCTGCAATCCCGCGCTCACTGGTACAGGTTCTTGGTGCTATTGCCCAAAGCAAAGCAGCCTGACCCTGATCCCAGTTTTAAACTAAACAAACGCGAACGAATCTATCTATAAAAGTGGAGGAACAAATGGCTGAAATCACTAAAGAACAAGTTGTTGAATTTCTGGGGAATATGACTGTTCTCGATATGTCTGAATTCGTCAAAGAACTCGAAGAAAAATTCGGTGTCTCAGCTGCTGCTCCTGCTGCGGCTGCTGCAGGTCCTGCTGCTGAAGCGGTTGAAGAGAAGGACGAGTTTGATGTCGTTCTACTTAACTGCGGCGAGAAGAAAATCAACGTCATCAAGGTAGTTCGTGCCATTACCGGCCTGGGTCTTAAAGAAGCTAAAGATTTGGTCGACGGCGCACCTAATACCGTTAAAGAAGCCGCTACTAAGGCTGAAGCAGAAGACATTAAGAAGCAGATGGAAGAAGCCGGCGCTGGTGTTGAGCTCAAATAGAGGTTCCGTCTAAACTTCGCTGGTAGCCAAGGTCGTCTTTGTGCGGCCTTGGCTATTGTCGTTATCAGCCTTGGCACTTTCGCCGGGGTGGACCTATCTGTTGGTCCTGACGTCGGCGCATGATGATTGTCCGCGCCATCTTGTGGCGTTTTGCTTGTTCTGATGTCTGAAAGGCTGTGGGAATGCTCGCCCCAATGAACGACCGGGGTAAGGTGTTGCCCATTGATCCTGCTCTAAAGGAGAAATCATGGCCTATTCGTTTGCGAATAACCCGCTCCTCCGGAAGCACTTCGCGAAATCCGGGAATATTATTGATATTCCGAATCTTATTGATATTCAGAAAACCTCTTATAAAAGGTTTCTGCAGGCGGATCTTCCGTCTTCAGCCCGTCGTCCGGTCGGTTTGGAATCTGTTTTTCGTTCCGTCTTTCCGATTCGTGATTTTAGCGATACCTGTTCTATGGAGTATGTCTCCTATGGTCTGGGCACGCCGAAGTATGACGTAGAGGAATGTCATCAGCGGGGTATGACTTTTGCCGCGCCGATTAAGGTCAAGGTGCGTCTGGTTACCTGGGATGTTGACAAAGAGTCGGGTACTCAATCGATTCGTGACATCAAGGAGCAAGAGGTCTATTTCGGCGAAATTCCGCTGATGACCGAGAACGGCACCTTTATTATTAACGGCACTGAGCGGGTCATTGTCAGCCAGTTGCATCGTTCTCCTGGGGTTTTCTTTTCTCACGATCGAGGCAAGACCCACTCCAGTGGTAAGATTCTTTTCAGCGCCAGGATTATCCCTTATCGTGGATCATGGCTAGATTTCGATTTCGATCATAAAGATATTCTCTATGTTCGCATCGACCGTCGCCGGAAGTTGCCTGCGACTGTGTTGCTCAAGGCTCTGGGTTATAGCACCGAGGAACTGCTTAAACACTATTACCAGCTCGAAGAGATTACTTTTGATGGTACGAGCTACCACAAAAAGGTCAATCTTTCGTTGCTGGCTGGGCAACGAGCTAATGCCGACGTTTTGTCTGCTTCTGGTGAAATTGTGGTTAAGGCTAACCGTAAATTCACCAAGGCCGCCATCCGTAAGATGGAAGACACCGGGATTGAGACGATTGCTCTGACCGCTGAAGAACTTGAGGGCAAGGTCGTCGTTTCCGATATTGTGGACACTGCCACGGGCGAAGTTGTCCTTGAAGCGAACAGTGAACTGAGTGAGTCCAAGCTCGAAGAGCTACGTCTGCGTGGGATTAATCAGTTCGAGATTCTCTTTATCGATCATAACGTTGCTGGACCTTACCTGCGCGATACCCTGCTGATCGATAAGATTGACAGCAGTGATGAGGGGATTATTGAGATCTTCCGCCGCTTGCGTCCGGGTGATCCACCAACGGTTAAGACTGCGACCAATCTGTTCGGCAGCCTGTTCTTTAGTGCTGACCGCTATGATATCTCTCCGGTTGGTCGTCTGAAGCTTAATCACAAACTGAGCTTGGATTCACCTATCGACCTGCCGACCCTGACCAAGGAGGATATTCTTGAGGTCGTCGGGTACCTGATCGGCTTGCGTAACGGTAACGGCCATATTGATGATATCGATCATCTTGGTAACCGTCGTGTGCGCGCCGTTGGTGAGCTATTGGAGAATCAGTACCGCGTCGGTCTGGTGCGTATGGAGCGTGCGATCAAGGAGCGGATGAGTCTGCAGGATGTCGACGCGCTGATGCCGCATGACCTGATTAACTCCAAACCGGTTTCCGCAGTAGTCAAGGAGTTCTTTGGCTCCAGTCAGTTGTCCCAGTTTATGGACCAGACGAACCCACTCTCCGAGGTTACGCACAAGCGTCGGATGTCTGCTCTTGGACCTGGTGGCCTGACACGTGAGCGCGCTGGTTTTGAAGTCCGGGACGTCCATCCGACCCACTACGGTCGGGTCTGTCCGATTGAGACCCCTGAGGGTCCGAACATCGGTTTGATTGCTTCCTTGGCGACCTACGCACGGATCAACGAGTACGGTTTCGTCGAGACGCCGTATCGCTTGGTTAACGAGGGTACGGTTACCAACGAAATTAAGTATTTCTCCGCCCTTGAAGAGGAGAGGCACGCGATCGCCCAGGCCAATGCGCCGCTTGATACCAAGGGTAGATTTATTAATGAACTAGTTAATGTCCGTAAGGACGGCGAGTTCATGCTTCTGGCCCCCTCTGAAGTCAGTTTGATGGACGTTTCACCGAAGCAGATTGTTTCGGTAGCTGCGGCCCTGATCCCCTTCTTGGAGAACGATGACGCCAACCGTGCGCTTATGGGTTCGAACATGCAGCGCCAGGCCGTTCCTTTGCTGCGTGCCGATGCTCCGCTGGTCGGGACCGGGATGGAGCGGGTTGTTGCTCATGACTCGGGTAACTCGGTCGTTGCACGGCATGATGGTGTCGTAGAAAGTGTCGACGCAGGTCGGATTGTTGTTCAGATCGATGAGAAAGAAGTCGATGAGAGTGGCACCGGGGTTGATATCTATAATCTGCTCAAGTTTACCCGTTCGAACCAGAACACCTGTATTAACCAGAAACCGATCGTTAAGGTTGGAACACGGGTTAAGCGCGGCGACGTTGTGGCTGACGGACCATCGACCCAATGGGGCGAGTTGGCTCTTGGTCAGAATGTTATGGTCGCTTTCATGCCTTGGCATGGCTACAACTTTGAAGACTCGATCCTGATCTCTGAAAAATTGGTTCAAGATGATCGTTACACCTCGATCCATATTGAGGAGTTCGAGTGCGTTGCGCGCGACACCAAACTCGGTAAGGAAGAGATTACTGACGACATCCCGAATCTGGGCGAAGATGCCCTTGCGGATCTTGATGAGTCTGGGATTATCCGTATCGGTGCCAATGTCAAGTCAGGCGATATCCTGGTCGGTAAAATTACGCCCAAGGGTGAGACCCAACTCTCTCCCGAGGAAAAATTATTACGCGCAATCTTCGGCGAAAAAGCCGGCGATGTCCGTGATACCTCGCTGCGCGTGCCCCCAGGTGAAGAGGGTGTGGTCATCGGCGCCCGGGTCTTCTCACGCAAGGGGTCGGACAAGGATGCACGAACCGAGCATATTGAAAATATCGAGATCGAAAAGTTACTGAAAGACCAGGACGATGAAATTCGCATCCTGCGCACCTCAACACGCAAATTGATCGGCTCGCTGCTGATCGGTCAAACCTCTGCGGTTGGTATCTCTGACGAAGCAGGCAAGATTCTGCTGCCGAAGAAGCGTAAGATCAGTGATGAGATTTTCGACATGATCCCCTTCTCGCGCATGCGTGAAGTGTCTCTGGCTGATGCCGCCGATGTCGAGCAAAAGGTCAGTGATCTGCTGAATCGCCTTGCCGAGCGCGAGCAACTTGTTCAATCGGTGTTCGCTGATAAAATTGATAAGTGTAAACGCGGCGATGATCTGCCTCCTGGCGTCATCAAAATGGTCAAAGTCTACATCGCCATTAAGCGGAAACTGCAGGTTGGCGACAAGATGGCTGGTCGTCACGGGAACAAAGGTGTTCTCTCGCGTATTTTGCCGCAAGAAGATATGCCCTATATGGAAGATGGCAGTCCGGTTGAGATTGTTCTGAATCCGTTGGGTGTCCCTTCGCGGATGAACGTTGGACAGATTCTCGAAATCCACCTTGGTCTCGCAGCACGTGGTCTCGGCCGTCAGATTCAGAAGGTCCTCGATAGCGGGGCTGCCTTGAAGGACCTACGTGAGCAGATCAAGATTGCTTATGATGATAAAGGACTGAATAGCTTTATCGACGGCCTCAAAGAAGATGACCTCAAGGTGTTGGCACGGCGCCTCTCTCATGGTGTGCCGATGGCATCGCCGGTCTTTGAGGGCGTCAGTGAAGCGATCATGAAAGAACAGATGGTCAAGGCTGGCTTTAGTAGCAGCGGTCAGATGACCCTTTGTGACGGCAAGACCGGCATCCCCTTCAAGGAGAAGGTTACCGTCGGCATCATGTATATTCTCAAACTGCATCACCTTGTTGATGATAAGATTCATGCTCGCTCTATCGGGCCTTACAGTCTTGTCACGCAGCAACCACTCGGTGGTAAAGCCCAGTTCGGCGGACAGCGTTTGGGCGAGATGGAGGTCTGGGCGATGGAGGCTTATGGAGCTGCCCATGCACTCCAGGAGTTCCTCACAGTTAAGTCGGATGATGTCGCAGGTCGGACCCGGATTTACGAAGCGATCGTCAAGGGCAAACATACCCTTGAGGCCGGACTCCCCGAGTCGTTTAATGTCCTCATCAAGGAGCTCCAATCATTATGCCTTGACGTCGATCTGCTCGAAGAGGAACAGAACTGACCCTTTTTTCGGTCGGTTGTCGAATTAGCAAAGTACTGAACACTCATCCTATAAGGAGGATGCGTTTTGGAAGATATCTTAGGTCTGTTTGAGCGCCCCAAAGATCCATTGAGTTTTAACGCGATACAGCTCTCGCTCTCTTCGCCAGATAAGATCAGAGAGCGGTCTTTTGGCGAAGTTAAGAAGCCGGAAACGATCAATTACCGGACGTTTAAGCCGGAGCGTGATGGCTTATTCTGTGCCAAGATTTTTGGTCCGACCAAGGACTATGAATGTAACTGCGGTAAGTACAAACGCATGAAACACCGCGGTATCGTTTGTGAGAAATGTGGTGTAGAGGTTATTCCGAGCAAGGTACGTAGGGAGCGTCTCGGTCATATCGATCTGGCTTGTCCGGTCGCACATATTTGGTTTTTGAAGTCCTTGCCATCGCGTATCGGCGCTCTGCTCGATATGACCCTCAAGGATCTCGAAAAGGTTCTATATTTTGAGGCTTATGTTGTTTTGGACGCCGGAGATACTGGTCTCATTAAGGGGCAGCTGCTCTCAGAAGATAAATATATTGAGGCGATGGACGAGTTCGCCGGTCAATTTACCGCTGGCATGGGTGCCGAGGCTGTTCGTGAGTTGATGTCAGAGATCGACCTTGAAACCGAGGGCGATCAGCTGCGCATTGACATGAAAGAAGCAACCAGCGAGGCAAAGCGCAAGAAGACTTCGAAGCGTCTCAAAGTTATTAATTCCTTTCGTAATAGCGGCAATCGTCCAGAGTGGATGATCCTTGAGGTTATCCCGGTTTTGCCGCCTGAACTGCGCCCTTTGGTGCCGCTTGACGGGGGTCGTTTTGCGACCAGTGACCTCAACGATCTCTATCGTCGTGTCATCAACCGGAATAATCGTCTTAAGCGCTTAATGGAACTGCGTGCACCAGAAGTTATCATCCGTAACGAAAAACGGATGCTGCAGGAATCGGTCGACGCCCTGTTCGACAACGGTCGTCGTGGCCGCGCCATTACCGGGCCGAGCAAGCGTCCGCTCAAGTCACTGTCTGATATGCTCAAGGGCAAGGGTGGTCGTTTCCGGCAGAACCTGCTCGGTAAGCGAGTCGACTACTCGGGCCGTTCGGTTATCGTTTGTGGCCCTGAGCTGAAGCTCCACCAGTGCGGGCTGCCGAAAAAAATGGCACTCGAACTATTTAAACCCTTCATCTACCAGAAACTTGAAGAGTATGGACACAGCACCACGGTCAAAAATGCCAAGCGGATGGTTGAAAAAGAGAAGAGTGAAGTTTGGGATGTTCTTGAAGAGGTTATTAAAGAACACCCGGTTCTGCTGAACCGTGCGCCGACCCTGCACCGTCTCGGTATTCAGGCGTTTGAACCGGTTTTGATTGAGGGTAAGGCCATTCAGCTCCATCCTCTGGTCTGCACTGCCTTTAATGCCGACTTCGACGGTGACCAGATGGCGGTACACTTGCCTCTGTCGATTGAGAGTCAGATCGAGGCGCGCGTATTGATGATGTCGACCAACAACATCCTCTCGCCTGCCAATGGTAAGCCAATTATCGTGCCTTCGCAGGATATGGTTCTGGGCCTCTATTATATGACACGTGAGCGGCCCTTTGTGACCGGTAGTGGCAAGGCCTTTACTTCCCCTGACGAAGTGCGGATGGCTTTTGATTCTGGCGAAGTCGATCTCCAGGCCGGAATCCGGGTTCGGATGAGCCCGGCACAGGACGCACCACTGGAGTTGATCAAGACCACGGTCGGTCGGATTCTGCTGCGTGAAGTTGTTCCAGCAACAATTCCGTTTGAACATGTCAATATGGTGGTTGGAAAGAAGCAGGTTGGGGATCTGATTGATGTCAGCTTCCGCCTTGCCGGTAACAAGGATACGGTTATTCTTGCCGACAAGCTCAAGGAGACCGGTTTCCGTTATTCGACGCTGGCCGGCGTATCGATCTGTCTTGATGACATGGAGATTCCCGAAAGCAAAGGGGCCCGAATTGCGACCGCTTCTGAAGAGGTCAAGGAGATCCATCAGCAGTACACCGAGGGTCTGATCACCGATGGCGAGCGTTACAATAAAGTCATCGATATCTGGGCCAAGTGCACTGAAGACATCGCCGGCATCATGCTCGGCAATATCGCGGTCGACAAGATCACTTCGGCAGATGGCGAAGTGGTGGAAATCCCGTCGTTCAATGCTATCCATATGATGGCTGACTCGGGTGCTCGAGGCTCTGCCCAGCAGATTCGTCAGTTGGCCGGGATGCGGGGACTGATGGCTAAGCCGGACGGTTCGATCATCGAAACCCCGATTACGGCCAACTTCCGTGAGGGATTGACGGTCCTGCAGTATTTCATCTCAACTCACGGCGCCCGAAAGGGTCTGGCCGATACCGCCCTTAAAACTGCAAACTCTGGTTACCTGACCCGTCGTTTGGTCGATGTTGCACAGGACGCGATCATTATTGAGCACGATTGTGACACTATCGATGGTATCGAGGTCTCCACTCTAACTGAGGGTGGCGAAATCATTGAGCACCTCGGTGACAGGATCCTCGGGCGGGTCGCGCTCGACGATATTTTTGACCCGGTCACCGACGATTTACTGGTTGAGGCTAATCAACAGATCGATGAGGATCTGGTTAAGCTGGTTGAAGATGCCGGGATCGAGAAGATCAGCATCCGCTCGGTACTGACATGTAAGAGTAAACACGGTATCTGTGCCCTCTGCTATGGTCGAGACCTGGCTCGTGGGCATCTGGTGAACCTTGGTGAGGCGGTCGGTGTTATTGCCGCACAGTCGATCGGTGAGCCTGGAACCCAGCTCACTATGCGGACCTTCCATATCGGTGGTACCGCTTCACGGCGAGCTGAGCAGACCTCGCTCGAGGCGCGCTTTGATGGGGCTTTGCAGTTTAATAATCTGACGACAGTCGATGATTTTGCCGGCTTTCCGATTGTCATGAACCGCAAGGGCGAAGTCCTGGTGGTTGATGAGACCGGGCGCGAACGCGAGAGGTACTCTGTAGTTTACGGGGCACGTCTGACGCGTCAGGAGGGCGCTGTAATCAAGGCGGGTGATATCATCGCCGAGTGGGACCCCTATACGGTTCCGATCATCACTGAAGCCGCGGGTGTGGTTCATTTTGGTGATATTAACGAAGGTTTGACCATGGAGGAGCAGGTCGACGAAGTTACTGGCCTGTCGCGCAAGGTTATTATCGAATCTAAGTTAGCCGATAAGCGACCACGTATTACCCTCAAGGGGGCGGATGGAAAAGCCCTCAAGCTGCCCAATGGTAATCAGGCACGCTATATGTTGCCGGTTGGTGCCAATATCTCGGTTGAGGAGGGGATCACTATCCACGCCGGTACGATTATCGCTAAAATCCAGCGTGAAACTACCAAAACCAAGGATATTACTGGGGGCTTGCCGCGGGTTGCCGAACTGTTTGAGGCGCGTAAGCCAAAAGAGGTTGCCATTATTACTGAGATCGACGGTGTTGTCTCTTATGGCAAAGACTCCAAGGGCAAGCGTAAGATTGTTGTAACCCCGGAGATCGGTGAACCCAAAGAGTATCTGGTTGCCAAAGGCAAGCATATTGCCGTTCATGGGGGCGATTACTTGCGTGCCGGAGAAGAGTTGGTTGACGGTTCATCCAACCCGCATGACATTCTGCGCGTGCTCGGTGTTAAAGAGCTCGCTAAGTACCTTGTCGATGAGGTTCAGGAGGTATACCGCCTCCAGGGGGTCAAGATCAACGACAAGCATATTGAGACGATCGTTCGTCAGATGTTGCGGCGGGTTGAGATCAAGGATGTCGGTGATACAGTCTTCCTTGTAGACGATCAGGTTGATCGTTGGGTTTTTGAGGAAGAGAACGAAAGAGTCTCGGCGGCTGACGGTCGTCCTGCGATCGGTGAACCGGTTATGCTCGGTATCACCAAGGCTTCATTGTCTACCGAATCATTTATTTCGGCTGCATCGTTCCAAGAGACAACAAAAGTCTTGACCCAGGCCTCAATTCAGGGCAAGGTCGACAACCTTCGTGGCCTCAAGGAGAACGTCATCATGGGACGCCTCATCCCTGCGGGTACCGGTATTGCAAAGTACCGGGCCGCAGAGATCAGCACCCCTGAGCCTGAGCCAAAGATGGAAGAGCCGATCGACTTTGATGCTGAGTACGAGAAGGAGATGGCGGCAGCTGGCCAGCTGGAATCTCCTGAGTCGGGGCAATGATTATATCTGTAAATAGAAGTGCGGATCATGCAAAATTTGGCTTGACAAAGCCTTGATCGATTGATAAGATCCGCGAGTTTTTCCCCTTAATAATATTGGTCTTTAAGACCATAAACATTTAGATATCTGGGAGTTGTCAGATGCCAACAATAAATCAGCTGGTTCGCAAGGGTCGGCAGAAAAAAGTCGCTAAATCCACTGCGCCTGCACTGAAGTCCTGTCCGCAACGTCGCGGGGTTTGTACGCGTGTTTATACGACAACCCCGAAAAAACCGAACTCCGCGTTGCGGAAGGTTGCACGTGTTCGTTTAACTAATGGTCATGTCGTGACTTCTTATATCCCCGGGGTTGGTCATAACCTCCAGGAGCACTCCGTGGTCCTGATTCGTGGTGGCCGGGTAAAAGACCTTCCTGGCGTTCGTTATCATATTGTCCGCGGTACCCTTGATCTCGCAGGAGTTAAGGATCGTATGCAAGGGCGCTCCAAATACGGCGCCAAGCGGCCGAAGTAAGTTAGAGAAGAGGACGTTATGCCAAGAAGAAGAGAAGTACCGAAGCGTACTATCCTGCCCGATCCTAAATTCGGCGATCAGTTGGTTGCCAAGTTTATCAACGGCGTTATGAGTGGTGGCAAGAAGAGTACCGCAGAGCAGATTGTCTATGGAGCTTTTGATCTGGTAACGGAGCGCTCAGGCAGCGACCCGCTTGAGACCTTCAAGGGAGCTATGGATAATGTACGGCCGATGGTTGAGGTTAAATCGCGTCGTGTTGGTGGCTCGACCTACCAGGTGCCGGTTGAGGTTATTCCCTCACGGCGTACTGCCATGGCGATCCGCTGGCTTATAATCTATGCGCGCAAGCGTAGCGAGAAGACAATGCGTGAGCGTCTGGCTGGTGAGTTCATGGATGCTGCTGCAGGTCGTGGCGCTGCGATGAAGAAAAAGGAAGATACGCACCGTATGGCTGAGGCCAACAAGGCGTTTGCACACTACCGTTGGTAATCTGTCCGACTGTGTATCAGGAGATATGACGTGGCTCGTCAGGTAAGTTTAAAAAAGACCCGAAATATCGGAATTATGGCGCATATTGACGCCGGTAAGACCACAACCACCGAGCGGATCCTCTATTATACGGGGGTTTCACATAAGATCGGTGAAGTTCATAATGGCGCGGCGACGATGGATTGGATGGTGCAGGAGCAAGAGCGGGGGATCACAATCACCTCGGCTGCGACGACCTGTATATGGAACGACCATCGCGTCAATATCATCGACACTCCTGGTCATGTTGACTTTACTATTGAAGTTGAACGCTCCCTGAAGGTACTTGACGGTGCGGTTGCCGTATTTTGCTCGGTTGGTGGTGTTGAGCCTCAATCAGAGACAGTTTGGCGTCAGGCCGACAAGTATCACGTGCCGCGTATCGCTTTCATCAATAAGATGGACCGTATCGGTGCCGATTTTCAACATGGCGTCGATATGATGCGCACTCGTCTTGGTGCGAATCCTGTGCCGATTCAGCTCCCGATTGGTGCAGAGGAGAATTTTCTAGGCTGTATCGATCTCGTCCAGATGAAAGCGATTGTCTGGCATGATGAGTCGATGGGTGCTGAGTATGATGTCACTGAAATCCCGGCGGATATGCTAGACGAGGCTGAAGCAGCTCGTGAGGCGATGCTTGAAGAGATCAGTGCGCATGATGATGAGTTGATGGAGAAGTATCTCGCTGGCGAGACACTTTCGCAAGAGGAGGTTAAAACCGGTATTCGTAAGGCGACCATTGGCCTGCATATCAACCCGGTTCTCTGCGGTAGCGCCTTCAAGAATAAGGGTGTTCAGACTCTACTAGATGCTGTCATCGATTATATGCCCTCTCCTTTCGATGTCCCGCCAATCCCCGGGGTTAACCCGGACAATATTGAAGAGGTTGTTGAGCGTCCGGCAGATGACGCGGCTCCTTTTGCTTCCTTGGCCTTCAAGGTTATGACGGACCCCTTTGTTGGTCAGTTGACCTTCTTTCGGGTCTACTCAGGTGTTGCCGAGTCCGGTTCAACGGTGCTGAACTCTACTAAGGGTAAAAAGGAACGTTTCGGTCGCTTGTTGAAGATGCACGCCAATAAGCGTGAAGAGATAAAACAAGTTTTTGCGGGCGATATCGCTGCTGCTGTAGGCCTTAAGTATACGACCACTGGCGACACGCTCTGTGATCAGAGTAAGCCTTGCTTGCTTGAATCGATGGATTTCCCTGAGCCGGTTATTCACCTGTCGGTTGAGCCGAAAACCAAGACTGACCAAGAGCGAATGGGTGTTGCCCTAGGCAAATTGCTCGCCGAGGATCCTTCATTGCGAGTTCGTACCGACGATGAGACGGGTCAGACTATCCTTTCAGGGATGGGCGAACTACATCTCGACGTAATCGTCGACCGTATGAAGCGTGAATTTAAAGTTGAGTGCAACATTGGTGCGCCGCAGGTTGCTTACCGTGAATCGATCACCAAAAGCGTTGAGGTGCAGGGTAAATTTGTACGTCAATCAGGTGGTCGCGGACAATATGGTGACTGTTGGTTGCGCCTTGAGCCCGGCGAGCCCGGCGAAGGTTTCACCTTTATCGACGCAGTTAAGGGTGGCACTATCCCACGTGAATATATTCCGGCGGTCGGTAAAGGTGCAGCGGAGGCCTCTGAAAATGGTATCCTCGCTGGCTTCCCGATCGTTGATGTCAAGGTTACCTGTTTTGATGGTTCCTATCATGATGTTGACTCCAATGAAATGGCTTTTAAAATAGCCGGTTCCATGGGTTTTAAGGCGGGTGCTGCCAAAGCTTCTCCTGCCCTGCTCGAACCGATTATGGCCGTTGAAGTTGTCGTCCCTGATGAGTATATGGGCGATGTCATCGGTGACCTGAACAGCCGCCGTGGTCGAATTATGGGTATGGAAGCCCGTGGTGGTGCCCAGATTGTAAATGCTGAAGTGCCACTTTCGTGCATGTTCGGCTATGCAACTGATTTGCGCAGCTCTACACAAGGCCGCGCTACTTATTCAATGGTTTTTGATCACTACGATCAAGTGCCGAAAGCGATTAGCGAAGAAATTATTGCCAAGGTCAAGGGCCAATAAGGTACTGACGACAAGGGAGGAACATTATGGCCAAGGAAAAATTTGAGAGGTCAAAGCCGCACGTCAATATCGGGACCATCGGTCACGTTGACCACGGTAAAACCACTCTGACTGCTGCGATCACCAAGGTCCTGGCTGAGCTTACCGGTAAGGGTGTTGTAAAAGGGTTCGATCAGATCGACAACGCTCCAGAAGAGCGTGAGCGCGGGATCACGATTGCGACCGCCCACGTCGAATACGAAACTCTGAACCGCCACTATGCCCACGTTGACTGCCCAGGTCACGCCGACTACGTCAAGAATATGATCACCGGCGCTGCACAGATGGACGGCGGTATCCTGGTTGTCTCGGCCGCTGACGGTCCGATGCCTCAGACTCGTGAGCACATCCTGCTCGCCCGTCAGGTCGGTGTTCCAGCTATGGTCGTATTCCTCAACAAGGCCGACA
>JBDNGT010000120.1:0-14783 GCA_041689145.1 Geopsychrobacter sp.
GCTTCCAATTGATTTGATTTATGTTGGAGTGATCAGTCCCTGTGGGGCAGGGTTGTAAGCATATAAGGATTTCTGATGAGTATCGGAACGCGGAGCCCTGTTATTAGCGGTCATGGAATGTGATATACCTGAAAAAAATTGATGCTTTCGGCGGCGCGTTGTTGGTCCGCCTTTTGCCACGCCCGAATCCGCTGGAACCTTCTGCGGTCCCTGCTCGTCGATTTCTGTTGATCCGCCCAGGGGGTATCGGCGATGCGGTATTGCTGATCCCGATGATCCTGTGTCTGCGGAAAATCTATCCCGCTGCCCGGATTGAGGTGTTGGCTGAAAAGCGAAATTTTTCGGCCTTTGTTTTGTGCCCTGATATCGATAAAATTTTCTGTTACGACAAGGCACGGGATTTCGCCATTGTAATTCGGCGGCGTTACGATGTGGTCATCGACAGCGAACAGTGGCATCGTCTCTCTGCGATTGTTGCGCGGGTCATCCGTTCAAGGATTAAGATCGGTTTTGGGACAAATGAACGGGAAAAGTTGTTTACCCATACGGTGGGGTACAGTCACAGACGCTATGAACAGGATAGCTTCTTTGAACTCCTGAGCCCACTCAAGGTAGCGACACCTGCGACCATGGCCTATCCATTTCTGTCTGTCCCTGACGTCGATCAGAAAAAATCTGACAATATACTCAAGTCCTTGCAGGGTGAACCGTTTATTGCTTTATTTCCGGGGGCGAGTATCCCAGAGCGGTGTTGGGGTGGTGATAACTTTCGCGAATTGGCGATCAAGTTTATCGAGCTGGGATTTTTAGTTGTCGTCGTCGGGGGGCAGGAAGATTCCAATGTGGGGGATTCTATTGTGGCAGGGACCAACGCACTGAACCTTGCAGGGAAAACATCACTGTGTGAAACCGCAGGAATTTTAAACCGTTCTCTGCTGCTGATCAGCGGCGATTCAGGGGTTTTGCATCTTGGGATGGGCCTTGACGTGTCGACTGTTTCTCTTTTTGGCCCGGGTATTGCTGCTAAATGGGCACCTCGTGGCGAACAGCATATGGTCATTGATCATCAGTTGCCCTGTTCCTCCTGTACTAAATTTGGTACGACACCGCCTTGTCCCATTGGGGTGAAATGCATGTGGGATATTTCTGTAGAGGAGGTTTTTGCTGCTGCGCAACACCTTCTGAGCTCAAAACCAGGGAGAGAGAGCACCGATGCCGTTTGAGTATTATTATTTTTTGGTGACAGCCTTTGTCCTTGGCGCCGTTGTTGGATCCTTTTTGAATGTCTGTATTTATCGGATCCCGGCCGGGAAATCGATTGTTTCACCGCCTTCTTCATGTCCGCAATGTGGACAGCGCATCCGTTGGTATCAGAATGTTCCGATTTTCAGCTACCTGTTTCTGCTGGGGAGGTGTGCCGGGTGCGGGCAGAAGATCTCATTGCGTTACCCGTTGATTGAGATGCTTACCGGCGGCCTGTTTGTCCTGGTGCTTTATTCTTTTGGCCTCAGCCTGGCCACACCCGCTTACTGCTTGTTCGCTGCGGCCCTTGTCGTTATCACCTTTATCGACCTGGATCATCAAATCATCCCTGATGTCATCAGTCTCCCCGGAATTGTTGTCGGTTTTGCTTGCTCTTTTGCTGTGCCCTGGGTGGGTTGGCTCAATTCTCTGCTGGGAATTTTACTAGGCGGTGGTCTGTTGCTGGCGATTGCCTGGGGCTATCAGTTGTTGACCAAACGTGAAGGGATGGGCGGCGGGGATATTAAATTATTGGCTTTGATTGGTGCGTTTCTCGGCTGGCAATCGATCTTTCCGATTATCTTTCTGGCCTCCTTGGGCGGCACAGCAATCGGCGTTCCGCTTATGCTGCTGCGGCGTGAAAACGCCCGCTTTGCGCTTCCTTTTGGTCCTTTTCTGTCTTTTGCGGCAATGACTTATTTGTTGTGGGGACCGCAGACGGTCCGTTGGTATCTGAGTTTGTATTGATAGATTTCTTCTGTGCTGTATTGTTGATACGTACCAAAATTGAACAAATTTTCTTGACACTTGCCATCTTTGACCTATAGTTATGCATAATATTATGTGTATTTTCTGTTGTGGGGCGAGATAATGTCATTAAATCGGGTTATGCAGTTGAGAGAAGCAAGGCTGATGAGTAAGGCGGAGTTGGCGCGTAAGGCTGAGTTATCACCGCTGACGATTACTCGGATTGAGCAGGGGTGTCCTTGTCGTGTTGACACCATGAGAAAAATTATTTTGGCGCTTGGTCTAGATCTCTCTGATAAATCGCAGGTGTTCCCTGAAGGTGAGTGATGTCGTTCGCATAAAACCTTTTGCCAACTGGATGGAATAAAGAGATGCTGTTTTCATCAAAAAAAGATCTGGTCGGGATTGATGTCGGGTCGAGTTCCGTAAAGCTCGTTAAATTAAAAGAATCCCGGGGTAACTACCAACTTATGAACGTTGGGGTTTTCCCGCTCGCCGCAGACACCATAGTTGATAATACGATTATGGATTCATCATCGGTTGTTGACGCGATTCGTAACCTTATAACTGGGATGGGGGTCAAGGGGAAGCAGGTTGCAACCTCAGTCTCTGGTCATTCGGTTATCATCCGTAAAATATCATTATCCCTTATGACCGAGGAAGAGCTTGAGGCCAGCATTCAGTGGGAAGCTGAACAATATATTCCATTCGATCTTTCTGAGGTCAATATTGATTTCCAAATCCTTGGTCCTGATGCAAAGGATCCCTCACAGATGTATGTGATGCTGGTGGCGGCCAAGAAGGATTATGTTGATGATTCTGTGGCGGTGTTCTCTGATGCAGGTCTGGAGCCAGTTGTTATGGATATTGATTGCTTCGCTGTTGAGAATACATTCAATGTTAACTATGGCTTTGTCGAAGATGAAGTGGTTGCTCTTGTAGATATGGGTGCGAGCGCTGTTAGTGTGAATGTCTTGAGGGGGGGGGGATCCCTCTTTACTCGTGACATTCAAGCTGGTGGTAATCACATTCGTGAAGAGTTGCAAAAACGGCTTGGACTGAGTAGTGAACAAGCGGAAATTGCTAAGATGGGGGAGCGGACTGTAGAGGATGTTGATCCTGAAGCAATCGACGAAGCCCTTATGGATGCGATCGAGAATTTAGCTCAAGAAGTGCAGAGGTCTTTAGATTTTTTTGCGGCGACCTCAGGAGATGATAAGATCGCCAAAATTTATCTGACGGGCGGTGTCTCTAAATCGCGCCAGGTTTGTGCTGCTCTGGAGAAAAATCTCGGGATACCTACCGAGATCATTAATCCGTTTAGAAATATCTCGATCAATGAGAAAGACTTTGATTTGGAGTATCTGAAGGCGATAGGCCCCATGTTGTCAGTTGCAACCGGACTGGCAATGAGAAGGGTTGGTGACAAATGATAAAAATTAACCTTTTACCTGTTCGTGCTGCCCAGAAAAAAGAGAGGCTAAGGTCTCAGTTATCAATTCTGGCTCTTAGCCTTTTGGCTGTTTCGATTGCTTGTGGGGCCGAATACTTCAGGGTGATGAACAAAATTGACTCCAAAAAAGCTGAGATATCTTCTGTGGAGACTGCAATCACCCAATTGAACAAGGAAATTGGTGAGGTTACACGTTTTAAAAAACTTCAGGCTGATTTTAAAGCTAAACTTAAGGTATTGCAGGTCCTTAAAGACGGCCGTTCTGGCCCGGTTCATCTGTTAGATGAATTGAACCGGTCGCTACCTGAAAAGCTATGGTTGACAGACTATTCCGCCTCCGGGGGGGGCGTTAGCATTGCAGGCATAGCCGTTGACGAAAACGTTGTCGCCAGCTTTCTGGAGAAGCTCGGAAAGTCTCCGTACTATGGAAATGTCGAACTCAAAGGGATCTCTCAAATTGTAATGAATAATATTAAACTACAAAAATTTACTTTGAGTTGCTCTGCGATTCAACCTGTGAATTAGCTTGCGAGGGGTGGGGTAACGGATATGGATCCACGTGTCGAAGGTTTTATAAGACGACCTGTTTACCAGCGAGTTTTGGCGCTGTTTGTTTTGATGTCGCTCGTTGTTGTTGGATTTTATTTTGGTCTATATCAGAGTCAATTGGAGGAGATGTCCTCATTGCAACAGCGTCTGGCGACTGTGAATACCAAGCTAGCTGAAAATCAGAGAATAGCCGCAAATTTGCCAATCTTTAGAGCTGAATACGAACGTTTACAGGCTCAACTTAATGAGGCTCTTTCTGAATTGCCAGATAAGAAGGAGATTTATAAGTTGCTCAGAAATATTGGCGATCTTGCTAAAAACCAGGGCCTCGAAGTATTGCAATTCACTCCTGTCGCTGAGGTCGTAAAAGGTTTTTATGCGGAAGTTCCGGTCAATCTGAAACTGCGTGGTTCCTATCATGATGTTGCGCTGTTTTTTGATGCCGTCGGCAGTCTGCCCCGAATTGTCAACATTGATCGACTGAAAATGGGACGACCCGCAGTCGTCGATGGTCGTACAGTTTTGAATGTTGATTGTCGTACAACGACTTTTCGGTTTGTTGACAAATGAAAGGGGGCATAGTGACAGTGACCTTAAAATCATTCGTTGTTTGTCTTCTTTTGACATTTCTCGGCTGTAACGACGACCTGCCTTCTCGGCCGGCGAAAGTGACCCCGCAAAAGGTTCGCTCTGAAAAGCCTCTTCCGGCGGTGGATTTAAGCGTTGCGGATAATCCGAAAGACTTTTTTGTTTATAACCCCATCGGGCAAAGGGATCCCTTTGCCTCTCTTCTGAAAAATGAAGCTGAAGTTCGTCAATCGGAAGCTCCTAAGACGCCATTGGAAAAATTTGACCTCAGCCAGTTCCGTGTTCAGGCAATTTTGATCGGAAAAGGGGCTCCTCGAGCAATGGTCAATGCACCTGATGGGAAAAACTATATTTTGCAGCCAGGCCTTAAAATTGGCAAAAATAATGGTGTTATTACTGATATAAATGAAACCTCAATTGTTGTCGAAGAGTCGTCGATTGATTTAGCTGGGAATCTGGTGAAGGGTTTTCAGTCGTTGACTATCCCTGAGAAAAAAACTTTTTAGCTGAAAAACAGCAATTTTGGCACTAGGGGAATATGGTTATGAGATTGTTAAATGGTTTGATCTTGATTTTTGTGCTGTTTTTTATCGCGGTACCAAGTGTATTTGCTGAACCCACATCAAACAGTTTGAAAAATGTATCTGTTCAAACGGTTGACGGTCGACCGGTTGTTCATATTTTGTCAGACCAGCCTGTTGGTTATAGATATACGGTTTATGATTCAACTGACCCTGTAAGAGTCGTTGTTGATTTTCCGCGCATGTTACTTGGCGAGGTTAAGTCACCGGTTAAAGTTGGAATGGGCGGTATCAAGGAGATTCGGTTGTCCTCTTTTAAACTAACTCTTGGGACACTGGTACGCGCAGAGATTCTGTTGGATGCTTCAGCAGAATACAAAGTAAATTTCTCTGATAATGATATGCAACTGTCATTTTCGGAAAAACCTGCTTCTAGAGTCGCAACGGTAGCCGCTGACAAAATTGCTGCTGACAAAATTGCTGCTGACAAAATTGCTGCTGACAAAATTGCTGCTGACAAAATTGCTGCTGACAAAATTGCTGCTGACAAAATTGCTGCTGACAAAATAGCAGGAAGTATTGCAACTATTGGTAGCAATGGTAAGCAAGTCGATATTTCTGCCTCTGCGGGAATTGAGCGCTTGCGTTATTTCACGCTGGACAAACCTAAGCGACTCGTTGTTGACCTCTTTGGCGTTTCTGCTGCAGAAAATCAGAAAGAGTTGATCCTTACTGGGGGTTTTTCCAAACTTAGGGTTGGCCCTTATGCTAACAAGCTTAGATTTGTTTTTGATTCAAAAAATAATGAATTACCTAAGTTTACCGTTAACCGAGCGGGAGATACGGTTCAGGTTTCCTGGACTGAAAGCCCTGCGATAGAATCTCAACAAAGCCCCCCCTCAGTAAACTCTTTGGCGGTTGTCTCTACCATTGACTTTACTACTGGGGATGGTATCTCTGCCTATCGTATAGGACTTAAAGGGCCGGTTGAACTTGTTTCTCCGGTTAAAGAAGGGAATATCCTAAAGTTTGGGATTAGAAACGCGACAATTTCTAGATCTCTCAGACGCGTTTACACCGCACTGGCATTTCCAACAGCGATACAGTCCGTAACGCCTTATCTCATTGATAATGGTTCGACGTCTGATGTCCGTTTTGTTGTGCAGTTGAAGGGGGATGTCCCTTATCAATTATTGACTGAAAATGATGGAGTCATTCTTAAGGTTACGGATGGTCCCTTTGCCGAAGCGGAACCGATAGATGGTGAAATTATGCCAGTTCCGGTTGTGGCGACAATTCCTGCAACTGTTCCCGCGCCCAATGTTGCCTTGCAACAAAAAGGCTCGGGGGTTTCTGAGCCCGCTAATGTTATTACCCCTGCTTTAATTCATGAAAATGATTCGGTGGGTTTTAAAGGTGAAAAAATATCGCTTATCTTTGACAATATCAATGTACGAAATGTCCTCCAGTTAATTGCTGAAGTGAGTGATTTGAACATTATCGCATCTGACCAAATAAAGGGGGAGGTCACCTTACGTTTAATCGATGTGCCTTGGGACCAGGCGCTTAATTTGGTTTTGGATATTACAAATCTCGGTATGATTCAAGAAGGTAATGTCGTTCGTGTTCTTCCTAAGGATGAAATCAGGAGCATGAGAGAAGCCGAATTAACGGCTGTGCGTTCACAGGAGAAACTCGAGCCGACCGTAACTGAAGTCATAACCGTCAGTTATGCCGATCTTGGTGCGGTATCTGGCCCGGCTAGGGATCTCTTGAGTGACCGCGGCAGTATCACTGAAGATGCACGCAATAAACTTTTGATCGTTAATGACGTTTCAACGCGCATTGAAAAAGTCCGCGAATTGATCAACATTCTTGATACCCCGGAACGCCAGGTCATGATCGAAGCGCGCATCGTTGAGGTCAACTCCAACTACAGCCGTGACCTCGGTGTAAACTGGGGGCTGGATTTTAACAATCCTGGACAAAGGCTGGGTTCTGGTAAATTAGGAGTTGGTGGCGATTTTACTGTCGGGCTGCCTTCTGGTGCGGGGAGTGCCTCAACTGAGACTGGATTTGGAACCGGCATTACTTTTGGCCGGATTGGTATCGATCAAACTGTTCTTGATTTGAGAATTTCTGCATTAGAATCGAATGGCAACGCTAAGGTCATATCCACTCCAAGAGTTACAACCTTAAATGGTGAAGAAGCCACTATTTCTCAAGGGACGACCATTCCTTATCAAACTTCGGGTTTAGATGGACCAAAAACAGAGTTTATTGCCGCTGAATTGAAGTTGACGGTCAAGCCGGTAATCAACCCGGATGACAGTGTTATTTTGGAAATTCTTGCTACCAATGATTCCCCTTCCGTCACGGCTGGGGCCTCGGCCCCGAGTATCGATACCAAAAAGGCTCAAACTAAAGTTTTGGTTAGAAATGGCGAAACAACCGTCATTGGTGGTATCTTCATTAATAATAAATCTGAGAGTGATACTGGGATGCCTATTTTAATGCATATCCCTTGGCTGGGACATCTCTTTAAATCGACAAAGGTTACCGATACAAAAGCGGAATTGATGATATTTATAACTCCGCGAATTTTGAGTAATGATTAACTAACCAAAATATTAGTATTAAGGAGGGCAGGTCATCCTGCCCTCTTTCCTTTTAGGATGAGAGTACGTTCGCATGACACCACAGTTTGAATTTATAAAGGTTGGTCTGCAAGACCGCAGTTATTCCATTCTTTTTGGACAGAATTTACTTTCCATCCTTGGTGAACAACTTGAAATAATTAACTTTCCCAAAAAAATAGCCATAGTCACAAATCCAACCGTTTTTGGCTTTTATGGCCAGACGGTCTTGAATGCACTAGAAGGTAAGGGTTTTAATTGTACCGTTATTGAAATTCCTGATGGTGAGGAATTTAAAAATCTTGCAACTCTTGAATCTATTTATGATCAATTAATCGAAAAAAACTTTGATCGTGGCTCCGGTTTACTTGCACTCGGTGGAGGGGTCATTGGAGATATTGCCGGTTATGCCGCTGCGAGTTTTTTACGCGGTATCCCGTTTGTTCAGGTGCCTACGACTATTCTTTCTCAGGTTGATAGCTCCGTCGGTGGAAAGACCGCTGTTAATCACCGGCTAGGCAAGAATCTTATTGGCGCTTTTTATCAACCGAAACTCGTCCTGATTGATATCGACACCCTTAAGACGCTCGATCTCCGTGAAATTCGCGCTGGAATTGCCGAGATAGTCAAATATGGCATTATCAGTGATAAGGATTTCTTCTCATGGCTTGAAAATAATGTCGATAACCTCCTCAATCTTGATCCAGAAGCGCTTCTCTATGCGGTAAAGAGATCTTGCCAAATTAAGGCAGATATTGTAGAAATTGACGAGCGTGAGGGTTCTGTTAGGGCCCTTTTGAATTATGGGCATACTTTCGGGCATGCAATTGAAAGTCTGTGTGGTTACGGCGAATGGCGGCACGGTGAAGCTGTCGCATGCGGGATGGTTGTCGCTAGCCGAATTTCTGAGAATCTTGGTTTTGCGGATGCCGAGTCAACCCAGAGGATTAACTCTCTGTTATGCAGGTTTCATTTACCTGTTGAGGCCCCAAGTTATACAATTCACCAATTCGTAACTGCCATGCGTCGTGATAAGAAGGTCCGCGAGGGTAGTTTATCTCTTGTTCTTAACCATGGTATTGGTAAAGCAGGTCTTTTCCCGGTTGCGAATATTGAGGAGACTTTTCACGCAGCACTACCTGACCTGGAGGTATAATGCATGGTAGAAAATCAACAAAATTCGTTGTTTGGGAAAATTGCTGCCTACACTGAAATCCTTAAAGCAGACCCCCTCTCGACCATTTTTGTTTCTTTAAGTGAATCTTACCGAAAATTGGGGATGCATGATGAGGCTCTCTCTATCGTACAAAAGGGGCTAGCTTCCTTACCGGATTACGGCCCGGGCCATGTGGTCTTGGCCCGAATTAAATGCCAGCAGGGAGATTTGAAGGCTTCTGAAGCGTCATTCCAAAAAGCCCTTGATATCGACCCAGATAATCTTGCGGCGCTTGTCGGATTCTCCCGTCTTTATTTACTTCAAGATAATAAAGTTAAAGCTCGAAACCTCTTGTTAACGGCTCGCGAGCTTTCTCCTGCCGATTCCGTGATAAACAAACTTTTGCTGAGTTTACCTGGGCCAGAGGTTGAACCTGAGATTGAGAAGGTTGATTCTCAGGATGATGGAGCCCCTGACGTAAATACTTGCGCCCAAATCGAACCTCTTGAAACAGCGACTTTAGCAGAGCTTTACCTTAAGCAGGGAATGACGGATAAGGCACTTAATATCTTTCGAAAGTTGCATGCGCGTGATCCCGATAATCTGGATTTTCGCAGGCGCATGCGCGACATTGATTTGCTGTTAAATGGCATATCTGTAAGTCCTGCGGAACCACCTTGCTCTGGTAGCGTTGCGGAGACCATCGCAACTGACACTGACGATTATCAGAACGTCAATTCTGTTGACCCCCTCAAATCGGTAGCATCAACAAGTACTCATTCCATCTCTTCGGTTGTGGGAATGTCTGTGCTTGACCGGTTGGATGGTTTGCTGATTTCAATTCAGAAAAGGAGGGAGGATGTTTAAGGCCACACTTGAGAGGATTGTTCATGATGTGCCAGGTGGAGTTGGTGCTGTTTTGATGGGCTATGATGGAATTGCGCTCGACCAGGTTTTTATCGATTCGGATGACATCGATTTGCAATTAGTTGCGCTTGAGTATTCAAATATAGTTAAAGAAATTCGGCGTACTGCAGAGGTTTTGGGTACTGGATCTTTACAGGAAGTGACGATCAAGACCGGCCGTTTTTATGTCATCATTCATTCATTGACCGATGAGTATTTCGTTGCATTGACCCTATTGCGGGATGGAAATCTGGGAAAGGGCCGTTATCTGATTTTACGCGAGGCTCCTGCCTTATCTCAGGCGCTTGTTTAATGATGAAGATTCTATTGCTAAACGGACCTAATCTTAATCTGCTTGGAACCCGAGAGCCTGACATTTACGGCTCTAAATGTTTAGATGATATCGTCGCTGAGCTTCGTCAGTTTGCGACCAGCTGTCAAATTGAACTTATCCATCTTCAATCCAATCATGAAGGGGTGCTGATCGATCGTATTCACCAAGCAAAAGCCGATGGTATCCAGGGGATCATTATCAATCCTGGTGGCTTAACCCACAGCAGTGTCTCTTTGCGTGATGCAATTAACAGTATTTCGCTCCCCACAGTTGAAGTGCATTTGTCGAATATCTACGCTCGAGAACCTTTTCGCCACATGTCTTATGTCTCAGGAGTGGCCCTTGGCCAGATTAGTGGGTTTGGTGCCAAGGGTTACGCATTGGCACTGGAAGCTTTGCGTGATCATTTGAGCGACTAATGACTAAGTCCGTATCCATATTCTGTACAAATGTGCTTGAGACGCTCTCTTTAGAAGCCTTTGTTTTTTGGGATCTGAAAAATATCCGTTATTGTTGTGGATTTACCGGGACAGATGGGGCATATATCTTTACCCCGCAGGGGGATTGTTTTCTCTGCGACTCACGCTATCAAGAGCAAGCACGGCATCAAGTTAGCGCTTCTCAGCAGATCTGTTATCAGAATAAGTTCGATGCAATTGTTTCGAAAATACAGGATCTTGGCATCAATCGTGTTGGGTTTGAAGCCGACATCCTCAGTGTTTCTCAGTTACAGGAGCTCACTCGACGGTCTCCCGACCGAATGGAGTGGATTCCGGTCACTGAGCATATTCGACCACTGCGCGGTCTTAAGTCTGATGAAGAGCTTGAGCTGCTGCAACAGGCTGCCGAACTTAATGCTGCAGCTTTTGCTGAGATCGAGGGTTTGATAAAGCCTGGCATCAGCGAAAAGGCGCTTGCCTTTGAGCTAGAGTATGCACTGCGCCGCTTGGGCGGTGAAGATCGCGCCTTCGATTTTATAGTTGCTTCCGGCCCGCGTGGCGCGATGCCCCATGGTGTTGCATCAGAACGCGTACTTCGATCTGGTGATCTGGTAACTATCGATTTCGGAACGCGTATCGCGGGCTACCATTCTGATGAAACCCTAACCCTTGCGCTGGGTGAGGTTGACAGTATTTTGCGTCAAGTGTTTGATATTGTACTGGCTGCCCATGATCTGGCGATAGCAAATGCGACTCCCGGGGTTCTTTTGGCTGATTTAGATGCTATTGCACGCAAGCATATCACGGCAGCCGGCTATGGTGATTTTTTTGGCCATGGCCTCGGGCACGGAGTTGGTTTGGATGTCCATGAATACCCTACAGTCTCAAATCGCTGTCTCGATCCACTACAGGCAGGAATGGTGATTACCATTGAGCCTGGGATTTACTTACCCGGTCGGGGTGGTGTCAGAATTGAAGATACGATTGTTATTACTCAAACCGGCTGTCGCGTCCTGACTAAAATTCCTAAAAAATATCGTACCCTGGCTTAAACGGGGACAGACTGGCATCTAGCCGGTATGCAATGCCTAAGGAGAACAAAATGGAAGTCAAAGACCTGAAATCTCTTATAAAGATGGTAACTGATACTGATATCACCGAGTTTCGGATGGAGAATAAAGAAGAGAAAATTTTAATCAAACGTGGTCCCGATAAGGAATATGTACAGATGACCGCATCTGTCGCTGCGGCACCTTTTTCACTCCCTGCTGTAGCTGCTCCGCTTGCTCCGGCAGCTGCTTCTGTTGTTCCTCCAATCAATGAAAAATATGAAAAAATCCCTTCACCGATTGTCGGTACCATGTACCAGAGACCCTCTCCCGATGCCGAAGTGTATGTTAAGGTTGGGGATGTCATTGAGCAGGGTCAGACCTTTTGCCTGATTGAAGCGATGAAACTCTTTAATGAAATCGAAGCCGAATTTAAGTGTCGTATCATTGAAATTCTCAAGGATGATGCGACCCCCGTTGAGTACGGTGAGACTTTGTTTCTGGTCGAACGACTCTAGGCCTTTCCGGTATTCAACCGACCGTTTTGCCGCTCTACTATGATGCGGATGGTAACAGATATCGGGAGTTATAAAATGTTTCATAAGATTTTAATTGCAAATCGTGGCGAGATCGCAGTGCGGATAATCCGTGCCTGCAAGGAACTCGGAATTAAGACTGTTGCGGTTCATTCCGATGTTGATGCTGATGCCCTGCATGTCAGCCTCGCCGATGAAAGTGTCTGTATCGGACCGGCTGCCAGTGCTCATAGCTATCTCAATATGAAAGCCATTATTAGCGCAGCTGAGATGGCTGATGCCGATGCGATCCATCCCGGTTACGGATTCCTTTCAGAAAACGCAGAATTCGCAGAGATATGTGAGCAGTGCGGCGTGGTTTTTATCGGTCCGACGGCCGATAATATGCGCAAGATGGGGGACAAAATTTCGGCACGACAGACTGTGACTGCGGCCGGTGTGCCGATCCTACCGGGGACCAATAAAAGCGTTGAAACCACCGAAGAAGCGGTTAAAATAGCCGCTGAGATCGGTTATCCGGTTATCATCAAAGCCTCGGCGGGTGGTGGTGGGCGCGGTATGAAGATTGTTCATTCTCCCGCCTCTTTGCCGAATGCCCTGGCCATGGCCCGTACCGAGGCGCAAGCCGGTTTCGGGAAGGCCGATGTTTACATTGAAAAATTCTGTGAACACCCACGTCATGTTGAGATTCAGATTTTGGGTGACAAGCATGGCAATGTCATTCATCTCGGCGAACGTGATTGTTCGATTCAGCGTCGCCACCAGAAACTGGTTGAAGAAGCCCCCTGTCCGGTCCTGACCCCTGAGTTGCGTGAACGGATGGGTGCCTGTGCCGTTGCTGCGGCCAAGGCGGTGAACTATTCAAGCGCCGGGACGATCGAATATCTACTCGACACCGACGGCAGTTTCTACTTCATGGAGATGAACACCCGCGTGCAGGTCGAGCATCCGGTCACCGAAATGGTAACCGGGGTCGACATTATCAAGGAGCAAATCCGCTCTGCAGCGGGGATCCCGCTGCGTTATAAACAGTCTGATATCAAGATCACCGGCCACGCCATCGAATGTCGCATCAACGCCGAAGATCCGGAAAAGTTCACCCCTTACCCGGGGAAAATTACCGGTTATCACCAGCCCGGCGGAATGGGTGTGCGGGTTGAAAGTGCCATCTACGATCAATACACGGTTCTGCCGCACTACGATTCGATGATCGGCAAGTTGATTGTGCATGCCGAAACCAGGGAAGATGCAATCAACAGGATGAAGGTTGCCCTCGATGAGTACATCATCGAAGGGATCAAGACGACGATTCCGTTTCATCAGAAACTGATGAACAATAAACAGTTTTGTGAACTCGACTTTGATACCAACTTTCTTGAGCGGACCAAGATCTAAAGGCGTTCTTAAATGGAGCCTTCGCTCTGGCGCATGATCAAAACAGACCCTCTCTCAGGGGCCATGAATATGGCGCTGGATGAGGTTCTGCTGCATTCAGTACAGGCGGGGACTTCCCCGCCTGTGCTGCGTTTATATCGCTGGAGCCCTCAAACGGTGACCCTCGGGTACGCTCAACGTGGAGCAGGGCAGGTTAACCTGGCTTACTGTCATGCCGAGGGGATTGAGATTGTCAGACGTCTGACCGGCGGCAGGGCGGTGTTGCATGATCGTGAGGTTACCTATGCGGTGATTTCCCGGCAACAGGGACTTTTCTCTGATGCAATCCTCAATAATTATCATGCAATTGCCGAAGTCCTTTTGCACTGTCTCAAGCACTTTGGTTTAGATGCCGAGATCATTGGTCGCCACGCCGGAATGAGAAACTCCAGTCCGGTCGAGCAAAGCGCCTGCTTTACCGCTCCTGCCCAATTTGAAATCGTCTGTGCCGGCAAAAAAACCTGCGGAAGTTCACAAAAGAGGGTGCAGGACAGTTTTCTGCAGCATGGTTCGATTCCAGTGGATATGGATCTTCAAAAACTCTTTAGGGCATTAAATACTGATGACACGGCTTCCGTGACTCAGGGGGTAGAACGACTGAATCAGAAAGTCGGTTGGATTAATCGGTTTCGGCAACAGCCCTGTTCGATTGATGAAGTCGAAACCCAATTGATGAACTCCTTTGCCCTGCTTTGGCCGGTAAAGTTTTGTGTCGGGTCTCCGAGTGATGATGAAATTGAAAAAGCGAGTCAGCTTGCACAAGCTAAATATGGTTTTACCGATTGGCATCTAAGGGAGCGACACTAAAGATGCCATCAACCCAAAATTTACGCGTCGGATATATTCCCTATCAGAATTGTGTGCCTTTTTTCCATTACCTAAGTGAGAACGGCTTTCGCGGTACCATCGTCTCCGGTGTCCCCTCAGCGCTAAACCGCATGCTGCAAAACGCTGAAATTGATATCAGCCCTTCCTCCTCCTTCGAGTACCTCCTCAACAGCAGTGACTACCTGCTACTTCCCGGCCATTCCATCTCCTCATGCGGTCCGGTTGAAAGTGTTCTGCTTTTCAGTCCTTGCCCACCAAAGGAATTAAGCGGGGCCAGGATCGCCATTACCGGTGAATCTGCAACCTCAATCAACCTGCTTCGTGTGTTGTTGCTTGAATATGCAGGGTTGGAAATGGTTGATGA
>JBDNGT010000121.1:0-14072 GCA_041689145.1 Geopsychrobacter sp.
AGGGCGAACTACATGCCGCATGAAAAGGGCGAACACATGGGTGCGCCCCTACAAGAAAATTAATGTTTCTTGCCCAGATAGGCTTCCTGAATCTTCTCCGATGCCAGCAGTTCGGCCGAGGTCCCGGAGAGCGCGATTTTACCGACATCAAGCACATAGCCGCGATCAGCCAGTTTCAGAGCCGCCTTGGCGTTCTGTTCAACCAAGAGCACGGTGACGCCGCTCTTGGCAATCTCCTTGATCTGCTTGAAGATCGCCTTGACCAGAATCGGCGCGATGCCGAGCGAGGGCTCGTCGAGCAGCAGCATCTCCGGCTTACTCATCAGCGCGCGCCCGATGGCGAGCATCTGCTGCTCGCCGCCGGAGAGCGTGCCGGCCAACTGCTTTCGTCGCTCTTTCAAACGAGGAAAAAGCTGATAGACCCAGTCAAGCACCTCGCGATCTAGTTTGCTCTGAGAATAGGCTCCGAGCAGCAGGTTCTCCTCGACGGTCAGAATACCGAACACCCGGCGTCCCTCCGGCGAATGACTGATCCCCAGCTTGACGATCTTGTGCGCCGGCAGTTGGGTCAGTTCATGTTCCTTGAAACGGATCGAACCAGCCTTAGCCTTGAGCAGCTGGCTGATGGTGCGCATGGTCGTGGTCTTGCCTGCCCCGTTGGCGCCGAGGATAGTAACAATCTCCCCTTTGCGGACTTCAAGCGAGATCCCCTTGATCGCGGCGATACTGCCGTAGGAGACCTCGAGATCCTTGATCTCGAACAGCACGTCATTACTCATCATCGTCATCCTCACTCCCCAGATAGGCCTCGATGACCGCCGGGTTCTGCTGGATTTCGGCGGGGGTGCCTTCGGCAATTTTCTTGCCAAAGTTGATCACCGTCAGGTAGTCGGTGACCTCCATGACCATGTCCATATCGTGCTCGATCAAGAGCACCGTGACCCCCTTGTCGCGAATTTTGAAGATGGTGTCGAGCAGGACAAGGGTTTCCTTGTCGTTCAAGCCCGCGGCCGGTTCGTCGAGGATCAACAGGGTCGGATCGACCGCCATCGCCCGCGCCATCTCAACCCGGCGCTGAATCCCGTAAGGCAGGCTACCGACTGGAGTGGCGGCGAACTCGCTGAGGTTGAAGAAATCGAGTTGTTCCTCAACCCGCTGCCAGTTTTCGAGCTCGTCGCGCCTTGAGCCCGGGGTATGGATGATGCCGTGCCAGAGTTTCTGGCTGCTCTTGATATGCCGCCCGCTCATAATGTTTTCCGCGACCGACATCTGACCGAACAGGCGGATGGTCTGAAAGGTCCGCACGATGCCGCGGTCGACGATCTGATAGGGGGTCAGGCCGCGAATCTCTTCGCCACGCCAGTTGACTGAGCCCTCTTCCGACTTGTAGATCCCGGTAATGCAGTTAAACACCGTGGTCTTGCCCGCGCCGTTGGGACCGATCACGCCGTAGATCTGACCGGCTTCGACCTTGAGGCTTAAGGCATCGACCGCAGTCAGACCGCCGAAGCGTTTGGTGACCTCGGTCAATATCAGTTCATTCGCCGCCATGGCTGCCTCCCTTGATCAAAAACTTGGGTATCTTGCCGAATGTCGCTGGCCAGATACCGCGCGGACGCAGGATCATCGCCGTGATCATCGCGAAGCCGAAGATAAAGAAACGCCAGGTGGCAAACTCACGGAAGACCTCCGGCAGGACGAACATGATGAACACACCGATCAACACCCCGGGAACCGAGGAGCCACCGACGATGACGATACTGAAGAAGAGTACCGATTGCATGAAGTCGAAGGCCTCCGGGCTGACCGCCGAATATTGCACGGCAAAGACGGTGCCGGCCAATCCGGCAATCCCGGCACCCAGTGCAAAAGCGAATATTTTGTAGATGCGCGTGTTGATGCCGATACTCTCCGCCGCCAGTTGGTCCTCACGCAGATAATGCATCGCCCGACCGACCTTGCTTTTCGCAAGGTTGCGCATGATCCACAGGGTGACCAGCAGCACAGCGAAGGCAAAGTAATAGACCGAAACCTGATCCATCAGCTGGATGCCGAAGAAGCTCATCGAGTCGAGGCCGAAGATGCCGTTGGGCCCGCCGGTGATGCCGCCCAGGTTGTTCTGCACCACCTGAACAAAGACGATGTTGAAGCCGATGGTCGTGACCAGCAGGTAGTCGCCGCGCAGGTGGACGATCGGACCGGCGAGGATGACGCCGAACAGCGCCGGTATCAGGATCGCCAGCGGGATGGTCGCCAGCAGCGGCCAACCAAATTCGGAGTTGAGAATCGCCGTGGTGTAAGCGCCCAGGCCGAAGAAGATCGCTTGCCCCATGTTGAACATCCCGCATTTACCGAGGATGATATCCTGCGACAGGGCGACCACGGCAAAGATCAGAAAGGTGATCGCCACCGCCTGCCAGCGCGAATCGAGCAGGTGCGGCAGAATCGCCATGACGGCAAAGAAGATCGGATAGCCGTATCCTTGTAGTTTCTTCATCAGACTTTCTCCGCAACCCGCTCACCGAGAATCCCGGTAGGACGGACAATCAGGATGATGATCAGCAGGATAAAGGTGAAGGCGTCGGACCAGGTGGAGGAGACGTAGCCGGCGATAAAGGCGTTAAACAGACCGAGAAGCATTCCTCCGAGCATTGCGCCGGGGATGTTGCCGATACCACCGATGATCGCCGCGACAAAGGCGTAGAGGCCGTACTGCCAGCCCATGTTGAAGGTGATTCCTCGATAGTAAAGACCGATAAACAGACCGCCGACCGCACCTAAGGATGAGCCGATGATAAAGATCAGGGCGATAATGCTGTTGACGTTGATCCCCATCAGGCGCGCCGCATCCTGATCGATGGAGCTGGCGCGGATTGCCGCGCCCATGCGGGTTTTTTCGACGAACAGGTAGAGGGCCACCATCAGCACCAACGACAGCACCAGAATGATCACCTGGATCAGGCTGATCACCACCCCGCCGAGGTCCCAATAGACCTGGGGGACCAATTCAGGGAAGATCCGCATCTGTGGTCCCCAGATCAGCATGATGCCGTTCTGGATCACCAGTGAGGCGCCGAGCGCCGAGACCACCGCCGACAAGCGCGGAGCCTCACGCAAAGGGCGGTAGGCCAGACGTTCAAGAACCACCCCAACCCCGGCCATCACCAGCGCAGAGAGCAAGAAGATGGCGATCACCGCCCATAAAGAGACCGCCTGCCCTAAGACCTGGGTATAGATGGTCAGACCGACGAAGGCCGAGGCCGCGACCATATCGCCGTGCGCGAAGTTGATCAGGCGCATGACGCCGTAGACCATGGTGTAACCGAGGGCGACCAGAGCGAACATGCTGCCGATGGTCAGGCCGTTGGCCAGTTGCTGCAGGAATATGTCCATAAAGCTTACTCCGTAGGTTGGTGAACAAACTGCCTATCAGAAGCCAGGGGAGGACGACTTAAGTCCTCTGCTCGCGCCTGAGGAGCAGGTTTTGCGTCTGCAGATTTGGATTTTTTAGTCAAAAGAAGGGGCGGGAGAAAGGCTATCTCCCCCGCCCCGTGAATAATTCAGGCGTTAATTACTGAACATATTCGTTGGAGTAGGTCCCATCAGCCTGGATTTTCTTGACCACATAGGCGCCACCCTTACGGTTGCCGTCTTCAGCGAATGCAATAGGACCGGTGATCCCCGGCATCGGCTCGGTCATATTATGCAGGTAATCGGCGGCCTTCTTGGTATCGAAGCTCCCTGTCTGCTCCATGGCGTGGATGATCGCACGCATCCCGTCGATGTTCATCAGGCCCCAGATCGAGGCAGGCATCATGCCGTATTTCTTCTGGTAGTCGGCAATGAAGGTCTTGGCGATTTCGTAGGGGAGCACGTCCGGTGACGGAACGTTGAGGATGAAAGCGCCTTCGGCCGCGGAACCAGCCAGCTTGACAAAGTCCGGGTTATCGTTGGCATCGCCGCCGATAAAGTCGGCCTTGATAGCGAGGGCCAACTGTTGGGCGCGCAACTGGCCTCCGTCGGAGTAATAACCGGCGAAGAAGATCACGTCAGGATTCTTCGACTTGATGTTAGTCAGCACCGGGGTGAAGTTCTGCGAGTCGGCCTTGATCTTGTCGCGTGAAACTACGTTACCGCCCAGTTTTTTGATTGCGGCTTCGGCGGCATTAGCCAGGCCATCGGCGTAGGTCGAGAAGTCGGACAAAACAACAATGCGCTTGTACTTCTTAACGTTGACCATGTAATTGGCAGCAAATTCTGCCTCGGCACTGTTCGGAAAGGAGTTGCGCAGGAAGGTCCAGTAACCGTGTTCAGTCAGACTGTCGGAGGTACCATCGGATGTCTGCAACACACCGGCGTTGAAGTAGGTTTTCTGAGCAGCTTCGGCGCAGGTCGAGGTATAGGAGCCGATGACCATCGAAACGCCCTTATTAACCAGGTCCTTGGCGCAGATCGCGGCGGCCATCGCGGCGCCCTGATCGTCGCAGACGATGACTTCGATCTGCCTGCCCATCACGCCGCCCTTGGCGTTGATCTGCTCGGCGAGCAGACGGACGCCGTTTTCAATCCCCTGCCCTTCGTTGGCGTAACTGCCGGTAATCGGAGCCTGAACGCCAACCTTCAGCGTGTCGGCGGCAAAGGCCGGAACGGCCAAAAGTGCCACAGCAGTCGCGGCCAGGATGGTACGGGTGTATCTGTTCATGTTTCTCTCCTTTGTTTAGTGGTAACAAACACTGTTTTGTCGCGAAGGTTAGCCCGCAAAAGGACGCTGGTCAATCAAAATGTCCTGCTTGACCATCGTCAGAGTACTTAGAATTAACTGCTAAAAACGCCTCAGACCGAGCATCTGACGCAAGGCATGTTTGGCGATCGCCGGGTTCTCGCGCAGGCGCCGCCGCGAGTAGGGCATCCAGGATTCGCCATAGGGGACATAGACACGCAGACGATGCCCGGCATCGACGATGATCTGGCGTAGTTCCTCATCGACCCCGAGCAACATCTGGAACTCATACTCTTTGGGTTTCAGACCATACTGTTCGATCAACTCGAGCGCCTCAAAAACCAGCCTTTCGTCATGGGTTGCGATCCCGACATAAGCCTTGTGCTTGAACATCCGCTCCAGATTTCTAATATAACTGCGATTGATCGTGACCGGGTTCTTCCAGGCCGCGGTGCGCGGTTCGTTGTAGATCCCCTTGCACAACCGATAGTGCATCGGCGCATCGCTCAAACTCTCGACATCGGCCCCGATACGCCGCAGGTAGGCCTGCAGCACCAGCCCGACATGACCTGGGAACTCGGCGCGGATCTGGCGATAGAGCTGAATCGTGGCGTCAGTGCAGGCAATATCTTCCATATCGATGCGCACGAAATTCCCCAACTCGGCCGCCTTGGCAACGATCTCGCGAATATTGGCGAAGGCGAATTCCTGATCGAGCAGCAGCCCCATCTGGGTCGGCTTGAGCGAAAGGTTGGCATCGATCTTTTCCCGCGCGATGGTTTCAAGGATATCCAGACACTGCTCTTTGAAAAAGACCGCTTCATCCTTGGTCTTGATGAATTCCCCGAGAATATCGATGGTCGCCATCATCTTGCGCCCGTTCAGATCTCGGGTCACCTTCACTGCATCTTCCAACTTTTCTCCGGCGATATAGCCCTTGGCGAAGAACCCGACAATCGGTCCGGGCACATGCATAATGGTTTTGGAAACCAGAAAGTTGAAGAGTGACATGCTTATTCCTCGTCCATAAAGGGGTATTCGAAGCTCTCCGGCGCATCAAAGGTCTCTTTGATGGTCCGCGGCGAGACCCAGCGCAGCAGGTTGAGACGCGCACCAGCCTTGTCGTTAGTCCCCGAGGCACGCGCCCCTCCGAAAGGCTGCTGACCGACCACCGCGCCGGTCGGCTTGTCGTTGATATAAAAGTTACCTGCGGCATTCTCAAGCTTGGTCAACGCCAGACTGACGGCGCTTCGCTCGCTGGCGAAGATAGCTCCGGTCAAGGCATAGGGGGATGTTTGATCGCAGAGCTCGAGGGTCTCTTCATACTGCTCGTCGGGGTAGACATAGATCGTCATGACTGGGCCGAAGATCTCTTCTTCCATGGTGCGGAAATGCGGGTCTTTGGCCAGAATTACGGTCGGCTCGACAAAATAACCGACACTGTCATCACAGCCACCGCCGATGATGACCTCAGCGTCAGCCGAATCGGCCGCATAGTTAATGAACTCTGAAATGCTATCGAAAGAGGCCTGATCGATGACGGCGTTGAAAAAGTTTCTGAAATCGGTGGGTGACCCCATCTTGATCTTTTCGATCTCCTGCTCAAGTTCCTTGCGCAAAGCCGGCCAGAGCGACTCCGGAACATAGGAGCGCGAGGCGGCTGAGCACTTCTGTCCCTGGAATTCGAAGGCACCACGAATAATCCCGGTCGCCAGCTTGCGCAGGTCTGCACTCTTGTGGGCAAAGATGAAATCCTTGCCACCGGTCTCGCCGACGATACGCGGGTAGGACTTGTAGCCGGCTATATTTTCACCGATGGTTTTCCACATGCCGTGGAACACCTTGGTCGAACCGGTGAAGTGAACTCCACCGAGATCACGATGCGGCAGGCAGAGCCCACCGATCTGCGCCCCCGAGCCGGGAATGAAATTGATAACCCCGTCCGGCAGTCCCGCCTCTTTCAAAATCTGCATAAACAGATAAGGGGTGTAGACACAGCTGGAGGCCGGCTTCAGCAGCACGGTGTTCCCCATGATCGCCGGCGCAGTCGGTAAATTTCCAGCGATAGCGGTGAAATTGAAAGGAGTGACCGCGAGGACGAAACCTTCGAGTGGGCGCTGCTGTAACGAGTTCCAGATCCCTTTGGGTGAAATTGGCGGCTGCTCAGCGTAAATCTGCTCGGCATAACCGACGTTGAAACGCAAAAAGTCGATCAACTCGCAGGCGGCATCGATCTCGGCCTGATAGGCGCTTTTGCTGGTCGAGAGCATGCTGGCAGCAAGCATTTGATAGCGGTATTTACCCGACAACAGCTCGGCGGCCTTCAAGAAAATCGCAGTGCGTTCTTCCCAGCGCAAGGCTTCCCAGGCCGGTTTGGCCTCCATCGCGACCTCAATCGCCCGTTTAATTTCGGACTCGCCGGCCATATGGTACTCGGCCAGTACATGCTTGTGATTATGCGGCATTACTACCTGGCCCAGACGGCCGGTACGCACTTCCATGCCACCGATTATCAGTGGTATCTCAATTTTCTTCGCTGCAAGCTCGTCGAGCGCCAGTTTCAGCTTGGCACGCTCAGGTGACCCCGGAGCAAAAGAATAGATCGGCTCGTTGGTTGGAACGGGGACCTTGAAGACTGCATTGTTTAGAAGGTTCATGATTTCTCCTCTTGGGCTTGGTGAAGTTGGGCGGCCATGACAGACGGCCATCAATCAGGTCAGCCGTAACGCCGATTGTTAACTCAGCCGGTTATTAACTCTAGATAAAAAGCAAAGAGAGTGCCAAACCTCGTCTTGCAGAACAGAACGAGGCCCATGAGAACCACAACAGACCAATCATAGCAGCTAATTCGGGAACTTCTCTGCTAGGGAAAAATTTCTCAGCAACGGGAGTTTGTCGATGGGGGGCGGGTTATAGGTAGGGATAATCGTAGGGATAATCCGGCCATTATGCAATTGTGCATAATGGCCGGATTTCAAGGCAGGCTATGCTTTTTGAGTTTACGCGCAATGGTAGACTGGTTGACGCCTAACTGGCTGGCTATTTCACCCTGATTTACGTAGCGCTCACACAGCTCACCCAGCACCCGCCGCTCGGCATCGGCGACAACCTCGGCCAGGGTCTGTCCAGGCTGCCAGAGCTTCCCCGGCACGAACTGCGGAACGAACTGCGGCTGCAGCGTGGTCGGCAGGTCGCCCTCACCGATCACCTCGGTCTCCGACATGACGACCAGCCGTTCGCACAGGTTCATCAACTCGCGCACATTTCCCGGATACTCATAGACCAGCAAGGCTTCAAGGGCCGCGCGTCCGAGGCGCCGAGTCACACCGATATGGGTTGAGAAATGTGAAATATAGTGACGCAAGAGCGGAAGCAGGCAGTCGCGCCGTTCGCGCAAGGGCGGAACCGTGAGCGGGATAACATTGAGGCGATAAAAGAGATCGAGCCGAAATTGTTCGGTCGCCACCATCTTCTCCAGATTACGGTGGGTTGCGGCCATGACGCGGACATTCACGGCGATGCTTGAAGTTGCTCCCAGCCGGCTGATTCGTCCGTCCTCGAGAAAGCGGAGCAGCTTGACCTGCGAAGCGGACGGCAATTCGGCTACCTCATCCAGAAACAGGGTGCCGCCATCGGCCAGCTCGAAATAGCCCGGTTTGGCCGTCTGCGCACCGGTAAAAGCGCCTTTCTCGTAACCAAACAGCTCTGATTCGATCAGGGTTTCCGGGATTGCGCCACAGTTGATCCGGATCAACGGTCCTTGAGCGCGCCTGGAATGGCTGTGGATCAGATCAGCGACCAGCCCCTTGCCGACCCCCGATTCGCCCAGAATCAGCACCGTCGAATCGACCCCGCCGACCCGCACCGCCTGTAGTAAAACCTGCACCATTCCGGGGCTGCGCGCAATAATCTGGCGCGATTCGAGTTCAAGCTGCTGCATCGCCAGCATCTGTTCGCGGAACTGACTGCTGCGCGTCTCCTCCTCTTCGATGCTGCGCTGCAGCTGATCGATTTCGGTCACATCGCGCACCGTCACCACTGCCAGCACCAGTTCACCCTCTTCATCAAAGACTGGCGTGCCGGTCGACATCAGCTTGCGGCCACGATGGTTCTGCAGCACACTGACCTGCTTGCGGCTGCGGATCGCTTCTAAAGCGGCGCTGCGATCAACAAAACCTTCCTCAACCAGGGTGAAAATATTTTTTCCGAGCACCTCATCCGCCTGGATATGGTGCATACGCTCCGAAGCCGGATTGACCCGAATAACCGTGCCATCGGCGCGGCAGACAAAGAGCCCGTCCGACGAAGAGTTGATGATCGCGTTTAATTCACGGTTCAGCTCCTCGATGGCGACAGCTTCGGTTTTAATTTTATACATAAGAAGTCCTTCGTTATGCAACAATGCATTGCTATGCAAAATTACATAAAACTCCGATTAGCACAACCACAGCGTGCCTGCTAATCTCATCAAAAATGCAAAGCGCAAAAATTTCGCGCAATGAGACGTACTTACGTACGTCGAAGCAGCGAGAGAAATTGCAGCAACACAGCAGTTGGTGAGTTTTTGCGACGCCATCATATTTGGACATCAAGAACACCAAATTCACGCTTCCGTAGTGATTCCGTTCACACCCATCTGAATTTCACTAAAACTGTGCTAAATCGCCCCGTAAAGCGTGAGACGCTTTCCTGCTTCTTCCGCCTCATTCGGATCTAAGAATGCATTTGTTGCGGTCAGTTGACGGCTTGCGTCTTCAAAGTCATCCCAGTCCAAGCGACGTGTATATTTTTGAGCAAAATCCAAGGTTCTGATAAGTGGCTCGGTCCGACCGCTATGCGTCAGTGCTTTCAGAGAAGACAAGTAGTTGTTTCTATAGATCGTTGGAATAATAATTTTTTGCTCATCTGCTGCCACAAGTTCTGCATTCATCATTATACGAGCCGTCCTCCCATTCCCGTCGGTAAAAGGGTGAACCTCACTGATTAAAAACATCATAAATATGGCTCGACAAAGAGGGACTTCTAAGGATTGATAAATCTCAAAGCCTTTTGCTAAAGTACCTTCAACTAAATCGTGGTCTACAAAGATGCTAGATCCAGCTTGATTGTTTTTGGTTTTGAAAACACCAGGGCGCTTATCTGGACGCATCTCCATCAATACGGCATGTCTTGATTTTATTAATTGTTTCAATTCCTTTGAGCTTTTTGGCAGTTTTGCCATTTCACCATAATCGGAGACAATACGAAAAGTTCCTAAGACATCATGAGCATCTTCAGGCCTGTCGACGGGGATAAGACCGTTAAATACAATATCGACAGCCTCATCAACTTCGAACTCTGTCCCCTCAATGAAATTTGAAAAATACGCCTCAAAAAATGATAAATTTGATTTGGCTCTGGCGGATTTTTCTCTCGCACTCCTCTGCACCGGGGCTGTTGCCTTTAAGCTCTCAAAAAGCTTTAAAAATTTCTCTACCCTCTCTGGAGCATAGGGTATTCCGGCTTTGCGAGCCTTGCCGACATCACTTTGCAGTTCAGCATCTCGCGTCCCCAGCAAAGAACCTATCAACTCATCGAGTCGTTTACACTCCTTCTTAGCGTCCAATTTTTCAGCTAATGCGTGGACTTCATCTCTGATTGAATTAAGGACAATTTCTCCCCGCAGTCTCAAAATCCTCTCCAGACGCTGCTCAATCTCCTTCAGAGAAAGGGTCCTGGCAACACTTCCTTTTCTCGCCCGAGAAGGCCGCATGTTTTCCAAATAGGCTCTGGCAGTGGATGACAGATGGCACCCACCCAAAAAGGGTTTATCCTCCTCTAGTGCCCCTGCGCCCGGGCGGGGCTTAAAGGTAATTCCAGGAAGAGCTATTTCCCTTTTTTTAGAGGAAATAATAAATACCGAACCATCTGTAGCGGGTTTATTTTCAAGGGCCGTTCGATCAGCAATCAAAGCATCGGGATAGTAGTCCTTTAAAAGGAAATACCAGTTTCTTCGCACGATGTCCTGTGGAGGGTCTGTCAGGTTTTTTGTATAAAGGCGCGAACCAAGTTTTCTGAGCTTTCCGGCCTTAACAGCCTGATTGACCAATGCCGAGATTCCGGTATTGGAGACAAAAACTTCTGACAGATTATCTAAAAAAGTCGCCATAAAAAGTCCTTCCACCCATAATTTATTTAATTTTTGTGAAATATGGAAGCTTTAAATTTAACTTTTGGGCTTCAACCAGAGGTTATGGCGATACAAGAATCAAGAGATAAGCACTCTTTAAACCTTTTCGGTTTGAAATTTAGGGAATTATGGACCTAAGAGCATTTATTTTTTGGGGTTTAATAGTGATGCTTTCGCAAGATCTGGTTATCTACTTGACTCAAGTGGATAACCAGATCCAATCAGAACCTATTCTCCCCCCAGCTCCCGCGAACGCTTGGCCGCGGCACTGACCGCCTCCATCAGGGTCGTGCGCAAACCGTTCTTTTCGAGGGTGCTGACGCCGGTGATCGCAGTGCCGCCTGGAGAACAGACCCGGTCGCGCAGGATGGCCGGGTGCTCGCCGGTTTCGCGCACCATCAACGCTGCGCCGACCACGGTCTGCACCGCAAGTGCGTGGGCGATGTCGCGGCGCAAACCTTCGCGCACCCCGCCATCGGCCAGCGCCTCGATAATCGTGTAGACATATGCCGGGCCCGAACCTGACAGGCCGGTGACCGCATCCATCTGCCGCTCATCAATGACCTGCACCTGGCCGACCGTCTCAAACAGGTGCAACACGAGCATCAGGTCTTCATGGCTGGTGTTATGCCCCGGACAGATCGCCGTAGCCCCTTCGCCGACCAACGCCGGGGTGTTCGGCATGACGCGTACCACCCGAGCCGGCAAATCAAAATGTTTTTCAATCGCAGCACAAGAGGCGCCCGCCAGAATCGAAACCAGCAGGGTCACTTTGCGGTAGGCGCTGGCAATGCCACTGATCACCTCATCGGCAATCTGCGGCTTAATCGCCAGGACTACGACATCACATTGGCGAATCACTTCGAGGTTATCACTGGTAACCATGACGCGGAACGCGGCGGCCAGATGCTCGCGACGCAGGTCGCTCGGCTCAGCCACCATAATCTTTTCCGCGGGGCAGGCGGCCGCGAGCAGCCCCTTGATAATCGCTTCGGCCATGTTGCCACCGCCGATAAACCCAATTTTTTCAATGTTGGTCATTTGCTGATCCTCTTGAGAGAAAAATTAATTTGTATCACACAAGACAATCTTCTTTATCATAATGAGCCAAATAAATACACTGGAGCAAAACTTGACGGTGAACATAGATGCGTTCGCATGAAAACAAAATATCAGGTAACTAAGCAAAATGCGACAAATGCAAGGCGCGAAATTTTCGAGCAATGAGGCGTACTTACGTACGTCGAAGCAGCGAGAGAAATTGCAGCAATGCAGTAGTTGATGAGTTTTAGCGACGCCATCAACATAAGACCGCAAAAGAATCCAGATCTTCCAACCTTTTTCTTAACAGGATAATAACCAATGACGCGCGAGGAACTTTCAAAATTTGACGGCCAGAACGGCCAGCTGGCGTATGTCGCCGTAGGGGGGATCATCTACAATGTCAGTGACAGCCCGCTATGGACGGAGGGCAACCACGAAGGGGTTCATCAAGCAGGTCACGATTTAAGTCTTGAGCTCAAAACCGCGCCGCATGTTGCAGCGCTTATCGAACGCTTCCCCAGCGTCGGACGCCTTGACGCTCAAACCGAAAAAAACGCTTGTCGGAGCAAAACTGATCATGGTTACGGCCGTAATTGTCGCGGCCGTTTTCGTCTGGGCCGCTCTGCGCTGAAGCTAAATCAGCTCTTTTATTAACAACGTCCATGATCATGTCAGTTCGCCGCTCGGCTCAACTCTTGTCGAGCAGACGCCGCAACGCCTGCGGGAGCTTGTCAAAGATTTCGGGTTTGAGCAGCACCTCACGAATGGAGCTCTTGGATACCCCGGGGGAATCAAGAGACATTTCGAACCCGGAACAGAGCACGATAGGCGTCGTCGGCGAGATCTTCGCCATTGCGACCGCCATCTCCACCCCGGTCATCCCCGGCATGGTGTGATCGGTCACGACCAGATCATACTTCTTTGGCACGGCCGCAAAGGCCGCAAGGGCCGTAACACTGCTGAACATGGGCGTGACGGTATAACCCATATCCTCGAGAAACTCCTGACCCAAAATCGCAAGCCCCTCTTCGTCGTCGACGTACATAATGTGTTCGCTGCCACCACGAGGCAGTGCGTCCATAACCTTCTCCTCTGGAATCTCTTCTGCGTAGCAGGGGAACCAGACCGTAAAGCAGCTCCCGACATCAACCTGACTATCCACCTCAATCGCACCGACCAGCCGCTGGATAATCCCCTGGACCACCGACAGTCCATGCCCGGGCAGATCAAGCCGTTGCAGAGCAACATCAAGATTAAATCCCCTGATGAATACTAACAGATCCTAACGAAAATTCATTATATAATCACAGCTTTTTTATTCAGCAACATTCAGGTCAACCCAAGCTGACTGACACAAATGATATCATCTTCGAAGCAGACCGGTTTCTGAATATAGGACGCCCTCACGGCTGTGCCAGGAGTGGAGCAACGTCTGCGGCCAGGTATCGCCTTGCAGAGATATATCAAGGGCAGACAAACCTGTGTTGCAGTTCTTGCCCTGGAGCGCACGGAGCCTGTACACTGCCCTCTGGCACAGTCCTCAAGGAGTTCGCATGTCTCTGCTCAAAAAAGAAATTGTATTCCATGGCAAGGTCCTCGATCTGGCGCTCGAAACCCACGCATTGCCTGACGGGCGCGAAGCCCGCTTTGAAGTGGTTCACCACCCGGGCGGCACGGCGGCCCTGCCGGTCGATAGCGACGGCCGCCTGCTGCTGATCCGGCAATTTCGTCCGGCAGCACGCAGCGATGTGCTGGAGATTCCGGCCGGTCGTCTTGAAGATGGGGAGGATGCGGCTGCGTGCATCACGCGCGAACTTCAGGAAGAGATCGGGCGGATGCCGGCGCAGGTCGAATTGTTGAGTAAAATTTATAGTTCCGTCGGGTTCTGTCGCGAGCTCATCTACATCTTTCTGGCAACGGGGTTGTCAACGACCCCCACCGCACATGAAGAGCATGAATTTATCAAACTGGTACCACTGACCCCCGAACAGGCCTTCGCCATGGTCGATGCCGGAGAGATCCTTGATGCAAAAACCCTGATCGCCTTACAGGCCTATCGTCAGAAACTGGCGGTACTCAAATGAGCTTCACACTCCCTGAACACTATACCGACTGCGAACATTTACCCTTTAATCGCCA
>JBDNGT010000122.1:0-40148 GCA_041689145.1 Geopsychrobacter sp.
GCGCATCCGGGGGATCAGGCTGTCGGAGCGCAATATTGTCGAAACCCTCGACAGCGTCGACGTGGTCCGCACCATCCGGGAGGCGCTGAAACGATGAAGACATCTACCCTGCAAAACCGTCGCTCCATTCGGTTACAGGGGTACGATTATTCTCAGGCCGGGGCGTATTTCATGACCATTTGTACCCAGAACCGGAAATGCCGGTTCGGGGATATCGTGGATGGAAAAATGCGGTTGAACGATGCGGGGCGGATGATTCAAACCGTCTGGGATGAATTACCAAGGCGGGATGCGAATATTGATCTGGATATATTTATTGTCATGCCGAATCATATCCACGGCATTTTGGTTTTTCACGGTAGGGGCGAATCTTGTATTCGCCCTGGTCCTGAATCATCGGACGATCATTCTGCGGGCGATTGCCGCGCGGTCCATGGCAAATCGGGCAATTGCCACGCGGGCGGTTATCACGCGGGCGGTTATCATGCGGGCGATCACAAGGATCGCCCCTACGGGACATTGCCGGGGATGGTTGGACGTATCGTTCAGGCATTCAAATCCATTACCACGCATGAATACATCCAGGGCGTGAAACAGAACGGATGGCCGTCGTTCTCCGGCAAATTATGGCAACGCAATTATTGGGAACATATCGTTCGAAACGAAACCGAATTGAACCGCATCCGGGAATATATCCATAATAATCTGGGAAAATGGGAACTAGACAAATTGAACCCGGGCGAATGTAAGGGCAAAAAAATATGTCGGCCCTAAAAAAGGCGGCCATTGGGTGGTTGATGAGTGAGAATAGCCTCGTGCTGGATCACTGTTCGCGAATCCAATCTATAATCAGGACTTTAAAATGAAACTCAAAGCAACCAAAGGCGCATGCAGCCTCTGCGGTAAAGAGTACACTCGGGCCAGCATGGGAAAACATCTGGCAAGCTGCTTGATGAACAAAATTGACGCGACCAGCGCTGAGGATACCAGTTGTTTTCACTTGCTGGTAACGACAAGGTTTCCCTCCGGCTATTGGTTGCACCTTCAGGCCGATGCCCGTGCGACGCTCAAAACCCTGGACGGTTTTTTGCGCAAGGTCTGGCTCGAGTGCTGCGGTCATATGAGCTGTTATTTTGTCGGGGAACAGACGATCGGCATGAGCCGACGGCTCGAATCTATCCTTGAATCAGGGATGGAGATCAATTAAGACTATGATATGGGGGACACCACCCCGCTACGGATCAGGGTTCTGGGTGGATATCCGGGCCTGACAACGAAGAGAAAACCGACCGAAATACTCGCTCGCAATCAGCCACCGAAAATCCCCTGTGATGAGTGCGAGAAACACCCGGCTGTTGCCATTTGTCCCGATTGCAACGATGAAGGGGCAGGTTGGCTCTGCACGACATGCGCGAAGCAGCACGATTGTGCCGAGGAGAGTGACTATCTTCCCGTGCCCAACTCGCCACGAGCAGGTGTCTGCGGTTACACCGGCGAGTAAGACACATAAGCGCTGATCAACCAGAGATACAAACGCTCATTCATTCGGCATTTCGATTTTTTTTAAGGAGAACAAGACATGTCCGATCCCCTGAAAGTCCCCAACTCGATCCGCGCTGGACCCTGCCGAGTAAACTGCAAGACAACCCGCTGGTCTGGCTGCTCGAAGTGAATGGTTTCGCCGTCGATATCCGCAAAGCGCCGCTGGCTATGCAAGAAGAGGCTTTTGCGCTAGGTTTGATTCCCTTTGTTCCGGAAAAGGAGATAAGTTGAAATGAGTAGACGTAACGATCCCTGCCCCTGTGGCAGCGGCAAGAAATACAAAAAATGCTGCCTGATCAAGAAAGATGAATATGCCTCCCGTCAGCGCGAAAAAAGCAGCGCAGCGCCTCGTGCGCTGGACTGGCTGTCGCGAAAGTATCCCGAGGAGGTGGCTGAAGCGGTGCATTTCGGTTATTTCGGTGATCCCGCCGAAGACGACAGACGCGCCATCGATGAACTGCCGCCGCATCTGCAACAGATGCTGCAGATCAATATCGGCGAATGGACGCTGGCCGATGCTCGATTAGAAATCGATGGCGAGCTCAAACCGGTGCGCGAGCTGCTCCTTGGCCCCGGTGGTCCACTGCTTCCCGCAGCTGGCAAGGAATGGTTACGGCGGCTGGGCGAGCGGATTCTGAGTCTTTACGAGGTACGCGAAAGCCGACCCGGAGAAGGATTGCGACTGCACGACCTGCTGAGACCCAAGGAAGTTGCAGTCTGGGTCGCCGAGCGCGGCGCCTCGCAATCCCTGGTGCGCGGCGACATCTTAGGAGCGCGGCTGGTACAGCAGGATGAAGGTTGGGTACTTTCGGGAGCGGCCTACCCCTTCAGCCGCGAGGACGGACTGTTCTGCCGGGACGAAATTCTACGCGAGATGGCAGGCACCGATTGGGATGCCGAGATCGCCCGCGAAGTGGTTGGCGGACTGATTGCGCTGCATTGGCTCGACGCCTTTACGACCGAGCGACCGCTGCCCGAGCTGGTTGACGCTTCGAGCGGTGAGCCAATTCTCGGCACGACCGACCGCTATCGGGTCAGCGACCGGGCAACGCTGTTGGCCCGTCTCGCGAAGCAGCCCGATCTTGATGGCGATCTCCATGAAGGCTGGACCCGCTTCACCGAACTTGACGATGGACGCTGCCGGTCACAGGCCTCGCTGACCCTGACCAAGAAGGATATTCTGGCGGTCTTCTGCCGCACCCTGAAGCTGGCCGACGAAAGTCGGGCCTGGCTTGAACAGATCGCCGGTCAAGCCCTGCACCACCAGAGCCGCGAGCTGGTCGATCCCCGTTCAGCCAAAGCCATGGCAAGTGCAACAACGACCATGTCACCCGACATCCCGCCAGAGGCCATGACCGCCATGGTGCATGATTATTTGCACAAGCATTATGCCAACTGGGTCGAGGAAAAGATACCGGCGTTGGGCAGCAAAACTCCGCAGCAGGCGGTGCGCACCGCCAAGGGCCGTCAGGCCGTGATCGAGTTGCTTCAGTCTTACGAGCATCACGAGGCGCACCGTGTCAGAGACCAGGGTGGACAGCCGTTTGATTTTGAGTTTTTATGGGACCGGCTCGGGCTCACACGGGATCTGGAATGATCCGAAAGCCGACACACCTTCCTCCTATACACCCGCCACATATACAGCTTCACCCTCCCGGATGACTATTGGGCTTTGAAGATCATGGCCTTATCGCCCGGGTGAAACTTCCTCGCATGTGATTTCTGTTCGTCGGGCTAGAATTTTGCCTGCGGCTTCATTCAGATTCCACCTTGCGGTGGACACCCTTGCCGTTCGGCTAGCGGTTCCCGTCATCAGGGCCCGCAGAGGGCTTTCACCTCCAAGTCACCATTCAGCAACCACAACTGAATGGATGGTGCCTGCGCACCACGCGCCCTGCCGGGCGCACAACTAAAACAATTCCCTCTCCCTGAGGGTGAGGGGGAAACGCTCGAAGAATTCCCCCTCATCCGGCCTATGGCCACCTTCTCCCTCATGGAGAAGGGACAGGCTGAAGATTGTAACTAATCAGGTCAACTCTGGTGTCCGGATTAATGGATCGATTCCATGATAATAACCTAATTTTTCACAACTTCAAGCCCATAGATTGCCCAGATAGTTCGTCATCGGCTATAATGTCGGAACAATTAACCTGAACAGGGAGTGAAACAGATGTTTAATCAAAGACAACCCATGACAGCGGCCCCAGGAATCGTTGAAATCAGCACTTTTCTACCCAAGGTCTACGGCTGGATGACCGCCGGTCTCGCCCTGACGGCCCTGGCCGCGATGCTCACCCTTTCGAGTCAGGGGTTATTGAACCTAATCTTCGGCAACAAATTGATCTTTTATGCCTTGATCTTCGGCGAACTCGGGCTGGTGATAGCGCTGTCGGCGGCGATCAACAAAATCAGCTCGACGACCGCGACCCTGATGTTCCTGCTCTACTCGGCCTTGAACGGGGTAACCTTCGCCTCGATCTTTCTGATCTACACCAGTAGCTCCATCGCCAGTACTTTTCTGGTGGCGTCGGGAACCTTCGGCGCAGTCAGCCTCTACGGCTATGTCACCAAGCGCGACCTGACCGGCTGGGGCAGCTTCTTCTTCATGGGCCTGATCGGCATCATTATCGCCTCGGTAGTGAACATCTTCCTCCAGAGCGAGATGATCAACTGGGTCATCAGCTACGTCGGCGTCTTCGTCTTTATCGGCCTGACCGCCTACGATACCCAGAAGATCAAACAGATCGGCGCCGCGGGCTTCGGTGATGCCGAGAGCCAGAAAAAAGCCGCCATCATCGGCGCCCTGCGCCTCTATCTCGACTTCATCAACCTGTTTCTGATGCTGCTGCGGATCATGGGAAACCGCCGCTGATTTTTAAGCAAAGAGCCCCGTTGCCACAGGTTATTCATGGTGGCAGCGGGGCTCTTTTATTTCATTAAGAATCGGCTGGTAAGTCAGTCGCGCAGAGAGGCAGTCCGCAGCTCAAGTTTCTTGACCCCATCGCCAAAGCCGGTTAAATTGTGCGCGGATCGGCATGGGTCGAATCAGTAAGCATGAGCAACAAACCCATATTCCTCAATAAGCTACCGGAGCATTTCTAATGATTGAACCCTTTAAAATGGGCTATACCGCCATCGGCGGTCTGGGTATTTTCATCCTCGGCATGAAATATCTCTCCGACAGCCTGCAGATGCTTTCGGGCGGTCTGATCCGCAAGGCGATCTCTTCGGTGACAACCAACCGTTTCCTGGCGGTGCTGGTCGGTCTGTTTGTAACAACCTTCGTGCAATCTTCATCGATCACCACGGTCATGGTCGTCGGCCTGACCAACGCCGGGCTGATGCAACTGACCCAGGCGATCGGCGTGATCCTGGGCGCCAATATCGGCACCACTCTCACCGGCTGGATTCTGGCGGTCAAGATCGGCAAGTATGGTCTGCTGCTGATCGCGCTCGGCGTCTTTCCGATGCTCTTCGCCAAGAACGAGCGGATCTCGGCGAGCTCAAAGGTTCTGGTTTCGCTCGGCCTGATCTTCTTCGGCCTCGAGATCATGAGCGGCGCCTTCAAACCGCTGCGCAGCGACGAAAGCTTCATGAATCTGATGCTGTCGCTCGACGCCCAATCACTGCTGAGTATCCTCGGTTGCGTCGCCATCGGCTGCGCCATGACGATGATCATTCAGAGCAGTTCAGCGATGCTCGGCATCACCATGGCCCTGGCGACGACCGGCGCCATCCCGCTCGCCACGGCTGTTGCGCTGGTCATGGGGGAGAACATCGGCACCACCATCACCGCCCAGTTCGCCGCGATCGGCGGCACCATCACGGCCAGACGCGCCGCGATGGCGCACAGTGTCTTCAACCTGCTCGGGGTGTTTATCCTCATCTCGATCTTTACCCCCTACGTCGGCATGATTGAAAGGTTCGTCCCGGGACTTTCCAACTTTATCAGTCCCGACGGCAACCGTCCCTACATCGCCGCGCACATCGCGATGGCACACACCTTCTTCAATGTCACCGCCACCCTGGTTATGCTGCCGTTTCTCAAGCAACTTGCGGCGCTGGTAACCCGGATGATCCCTGAAAAAGAGGGCGCAGCCAAAGGCTCATTCAAATACATCGGTGCGCCGGGAACCATGCCGATCGCCATGGGGATCTCAATAGTCTTCGCGGAACTCAAACGGATGCAAGGACGCGTACATAAGGCCTTGCGTCATGCTGGGAGTTTCTTACAGCGCGACCTTAAAGGGCGTGAGCGTTTCTTCCGCAAGGTGACCGCGCTCGAAGATGAAACCGACATCATGCAGCATGAGATCACGACCTTCACCGTCACCCTGATGCAATCCGGCGGCGCCAGCACCGAACAGTCAGATCGGGCCTACGCCTACATTCGGGCCGCCGACGAGTTGGAATCGATTGCCGATTATGCCGCCTCGCTCTGCTCCTACATGAAGCGACTCGACAAATACGAGCTCGATTTTACTGCCGAGGGCTGGAAGGACCTGCTCAATTTCCATCATGAGGTCTTCGCCTTCTTCACTCAGGTCTGCAAGGCCTTTAACAATGAAGATGAGAACAGCACACGTAAGATTTACGACGAAGCGAACCGTCTGAATGATCTAGCCGATGAGATCCGCAAGTCACACCTCGACCGGATGAAGCAGGGGACCTGCGGCGCCCTCCCCGCCCTGACCTTCAGTGACATGGCGGTCGCGATGCGCCGGATCAAGAACCACACGGTTAACCTGCACCAAGCACTTTTCATGAAAAGCTAGGAGGCTGTTGATGAGATGGTCTCCTAGTTGACGCATACCGCCATATCAACTCTTCAGGATATTAATACACAAACAATCAGCCGAGGCGTAGGTCGTACCACCGGCACTGAAGATCTTGCCTCTTACTTTAACCTTGCGCCCTTCGACAGAAACAACTTCGCTTTCAACCTGCATCACGGTTTTTAGCGGCAAAAGTTGACTGAAATGGATGTTCAGCTTGCCGACCACAACCGGATGACCCGCCGCCCAGGCCGCCAGACCTAAGACTTCGTCAAGCACCGCCGCCATCGAGCCGCCATGGGCATGCCCCGGAGGGCCTTCGGTTTCCGGGCCGAACCAGACCCGCGCCACCAGCTTCAATTCGGGATCGCGAAAATAACGCACCCGGAAGCGCTCTCCCTCAGGATCGCCCGAAACAAAGCGTAACGAGTTGCCAACCAGTGAGGGGGCATCAAAAGGCTCCCAGTTTTTTTCACCGTTCAGATTGAACTCATTTTTTTTGGTCGCTGACACGGATCATCCTTTCATCCACAGATTATTATCAGTATGCTCTGATAAGCTAAGGGATAATAGAACAAATTCCGCGCAAGGGCGCAACTGACTTCAACAGGAGCAGGCAAGGAATAACCATGCGTCTGCCCAAAGGGTTCGAAAAATTGTAACTATTCAGCACAGGAGATGCCCCTCACCCCAGCCCTCTCCCACAGAGGGGAGAGGGGGCAAAGCTTGTCCCCCTCCCTTCATGGGAGGGGCTAGGGGAGGGTGATTTCTCGAATGCCAGTGTAAAGCTGAATCTGCTGAATAGTTACGAAAAAACAACCATCAGCACAATTGCGAGGCACTAAAATGATTGAAATCATCACCACCGGCGGAACCATCGACAAGGTCTATTTCGACGCCAAAAGCAACTTTCAGATCGGAAAGTCCCCCATCGTCGATCTGCTCAAAGAAGCAAATCTGACCCTCGAGGTCATGGTGACCGAGGTGCTTCGTAAAGACAGTTTAGAGATGACGGACGAGGACCGCGTTCTGATTCGACGGGCCGTCGAGGCGAGTACGGCGCAGCAGCTGATTATTACCCACGGCACCGATACCATGGTTCAGAGCGGTTGCGCCCTGCAGGGCATCCCAGACAAAACCATCGTCCTGACCGGTGCGATGCAACCAGCCCGCTTTCGCGCCACTGACGCCCTGTTCAACGTCGCCTCAGCCCTCACCGCCGTTCAACTTCTACCGCCCGGCGTTTACATCGCCATGAACGGTCAAATTTTCGATCCCCTGACCACCCGCAAGAATGTGGAAGAGAATCGGTTTGAAACACAAAGCGAGAAGTGAGAAAAAACAAAGACCGCCTATTTAGGACGGCCTTTGCTTTTAGTTATTTCGCGCATCACGAATCACGCCCTACAATATCTGGCTCAAAAACAGCTGGGTTCGTTCGTTCTGTGGATTATCGAAAAACTCGTGCGGCGAGTTCTGTTCGACGATCTGCCCCTCATCCATAAACATCACCCGGTCGGCAACACTCTTGGCAAAACCCATCTCGTGGGTCACGACCAGCATGGTCATCCCCTCTTCAGCGAGATCGATCATGACATCGAGCACCTCCTTGATCATCTCGGGATCAAGAGCCGAAGTCGGTTCGTCGAACAACATGACGTTGGGGTTCATGCACAGGCTGCGGGCGATCGCGACCCGTTGCTGCTGGCCGCCTGAAAGCTGCCCGGGAAATTTCTTTGCCTGCTCGGCGATCTTGACTTTCTCCAGATACTTCATCGCCGCTTCTTCCGCTTCCTTTTTCGGCGTCTTCCGCACCCAGATCGGACCGAGGGTCAGGTTTTCAACTATGGTCAGGTGGGGGAAGAGGTTGAAGTGCTGAAAAACCATCCCGACTTCGGCGCGCACCTTCTCGATATTTTTGATGTCGTTTGTCAGCTCGGTACCGTCCACGATAATCCGTCCCTTCTGATGTTCCTCCAGACGGTTGACGCAGCGAATCAGGGTCGATTTCCCCGAGCCGGAAGGACCGCAGATCACGATCCGTTCACCATGCTGCACCGTCAGGTTGATATCCTGCAGCACATGGAAATCGCCAAACCACTTGTGCATGCCGATCACTTCTACGACAGGCCTGTCGGTTGCTTCCCGTGTCTTTGTAAGCTTTTCATTCATAAGAAAATCCGTCGGATATCGGCCCTAGCGACCGGTATGAAGTTCTTTTTCGAGCTTGCGACTGTAACTCGACATGGCGTAGCAACAGATAAAATAGAGCACCGCCAGAAACAGGTAGGCCTCACTGGAGTAACCCATCCACTTAGGGTTCGACAGCGTGACCTTGGTGGTTTTCAGCACATCGTAAAGTGCGATGATGACGACCAGCGAGGTATCTTTGAAAGCCGAGATCAGAATCCCGACGGTGGGTGGGATCACGACTTTAAGCGCCTGTGGCAGAACAATCAGACGCATCGTTTTGGCGTAGCTTAGTCCCAGCGATTCTGCGGCCTCGAATTGTCCCCGGGGCATCGACTGCAAACCACCACGCACCACTTCGGCGATATAGGCTGCAGTAAACAGGATAATCGCGACCTGGGCACGCAACATCTTGTCGATGGTGATCCCTTCCGGCAGAAAGAGTGGAAACATCACGGACGACATGAAGAGCAGGCTGATCAAAGGGACACCACGGATCAATTCGATATAAACCACGCAGAGCGACCTGATACCGATCAACTTCGAGCGGCGCCCCAACGCCAGCAACACGCCGAGCGGATAGGCAAAGACCATCCCGAACAGTGAGAGCATCAACGTCAGCGGAAACCCGCTCCACTGCGAGGTTTCAACCACGGGCATGCCGAATATGCCACCGTACATCAGAGTGGCCATGCTGATCAGCCCGATCAGCCAGTACACAGCGAGCGAACGCTTCCAGTGTTTGCGATTTTTGGAATAGAAGACCAGAGCGAAAAGAAGCAGCATCGCGATTAATGGCCGCCATTGCTCGCCGTCGGGAAAGAAACCGAAAAAGATAAAGCTGACGTTATTCGGTATGATCGACCAACAAGCCCCCTCGATGTCACGACAGGCCTCGGCGCTGCTGTACCAGAGACTGTCGATAAAGACCCAACGGATCAGCGGCGGCAGAATCCGTCCGAAACCATAGAGGGTTAACAGAGTCAGCACTGAATTGAACCAGTTGTTAAACAGGTTTTCACGCAACCAGCCGATCACCCCGATGTTGCGGAGCGGAGGTTTCATCTGTTCACTGGCGGCATTGGGGATAAGAGGACTCATCGGGTCACCTCTCCACCAGAGCCATTTTTTTGTTGTACCAATTCATAAACACCGAGGTCGAAAGGCTGAAAAAGAGATAGACCACCATGATCAGCGCGACCCCTTCGATCGCCTGCCCGGTCTGATTGATCGTGGTATTGGCGACCGAAACAAAATCGCTATAGCCGATGGCGATCGCCAGCGAACTGTTTTTTGTCAGGTTGAGCATCTGACTGGTCAGCGGCGGGATAATCACCCGCGTCGCCTGGGGCAGAATTACCAGATGCAGCACCTGCCCCGGGCGAAGACCGATCGCCATCGCCGCCTCAACCTGACCGTGAGAAACCGACTGGATACCGGCGCGCACAATTTCGGCGACAAACGCCGAGGTGTAGAGGATCAGACCGATCAACAGAGCACTGAATTCAGGGCTGACCGTCACCCCGCCACTGAAATTGAAGCCCTGCATGACCGGAATATCCATCGCTGTCGGTGCCCCAAAAAGCAACCAGACCAGCAGCGGCAACAGGAGACACAGCCCCATTCCCATCCGATGTACCGGCAGGATTCGCCCCGTATCCTCCTGCAGTTTGTGCCCCCAGCGCATCAGCAACCACCAGCATGCGGCGCCGATCAGAAACGCAATCAGCATCCAGAGGTGTGCGGGGTGAGCGGCCGGCACACCGAAAATCAGCCCCCGGTTACACAGGAAAACCCCCTGTAGCGGATTGAGGGCCTGCCGCGGGCCGGGAAAAGCTTCATAAAAAAGCGCATACCAGAAGAAAAGCTGGAGCAGAATCGGGATATTTTGCATCACCTCGATAAATGCCCCGGCTATTTTCGAAACCAACCAGTTGTGTGAAAGACGCGAGATTCCGACAATGGTGCCGAGGATCAGAGTCAAGATGATGCCGATAAAAGAGACCTTGAGGGTATTGAGCACGCCGACCAAAAGCGCACGCCCATAGCTGTCAGCTGCGGAATAGGCGATTGGGGGCTCAGCGATCTCGAAGCCTGATTCATTCTGAAAAAAACCGAAACCGGTCGCAATCGACTGACGTTCAAGGTTGGCCTGGGTGTTAGAAAAAAGGACGTAACCGATACCGATGGCAAGCAGCAACACGACGATCTGGAACAGCATCCCTCTTTTGTCGGGATCGCGCCAGAAAGGGACGCTTGGCGGAAGATTGATGTCTGTGCCGGCAGTCAGTTTATTCAAGGGAGCTCTTCCCAAATTTACCAAGTGGGATCGTCAGAGAAAAACGGGGCGGCGTTCGTAAATAACGCCACCCCGCATTGCACACAAAAGGTTATTTGAAGGGCGGCGAATACATCAGGCCGCCATTGGTCCACAGGGCATTCAAGCCTCTCTCAAGACCGAGAGTGGTGTTTACGCCGACGTTGCGCTCGAAGACCTCACCATAGTTCCCGACCTGCTTAACAATATTATAGGCCCACTTCTCATCCAGACCGAGTGCCGCCCCATTTCCGGCAGTTACGCCAAGAAAGCGTTGAATAACCGGATCAGTGCTTTTCAGCATTGTATCGACATTTTCAGAGGTAATTCCCAACTCCTCAGCGTTGATCATCGCCAAAACCGAGAAATCGACGATGTCCCGAAATTGGTCATCTCCATGACGCACAACCGGAGCCAAGGGCTCCTTGGAAATAATCTCAGGCAGGATAATGTAATCCTTAGGATTGGGAGCGACAGCCCGCGTCCCCGCCAACTGAGAGGCGTCAGAGGTCAGGGCGTCGCAACGCCCGGCGAAGAAGGTTTTGGCCAGTTCGGTGGTCGACTCGATGACCACCGGCTTCCACTTCATCTTGTTGTTGCGGAAATAATCAGCCGCATTCTGTTCGGTGGTGGTGCCGGGCAAAACACAGACCGTGGCGCCATCGAGTTCTTTGGCGCTTTTGACGCCAAGCTTCTTAGCCACCAAAAAGCCCTGGCCATCGTAATAGTTGACCGCCACGAAATTGAGCCCCAATTGGGTTTCGCGCGTCAGGGTTCGGGTCGCATTGCGGGTCAGCACATCGATCTCGCCAGACTGCAGGGCGGTGAAGCGCTGTTGGGCCGTTAGCGGGGTAAATTTGACCTTGGATGCATCTCCAAAGATTGCCGCAGCAACGGCATGCGCGGTATCAACATCCAGCCCCTTCCAGATCCCCTTGGAATCAGGCATGCCGAAACCGAAAACTCCACCGTTGACACCTGCCTGAATGAAGCCTTTCTTCACGACCGCATCGAGATCCTTACCCGCAAAAGCCGGGCCGCCGCAAAGCAGAGAAACTGCTGCAATCAGCGCTACCAATCTAGCAATTCGCATTTTCTTTCCTCCTCATTGTTAGTGGTGCCGCAGGGTCCTTGCCCTTAGGCAGAGAGAAACCGGTAATAATGTCACTAGATTATACCACAACCCCATGGGGTTGTTTGGACCTGAGGGCCTTTAACTATATTGACCCAGAAATAGAAAAACACTGTTATAAAATAAATATACGGAAGTTTACATTTGCCGTCAATCGCTCAACGGAGTTTTTTGGTCAAGAAAGGTGAGCAGGGGAGTTTTTTTCGACTATCAGGCGCTTTTGCGGCGCATGCGCCACAGCAGCAGAAGGCTGCCTGCTGCAAGCAGAAGACAAGTCATGGGGAGGATGTCGCCGGTCTGATGGTAAAGACTGTAGCGGGAACCCAGCTCAACCGATCCGACAACATAGGTCGCCTCAAAGAGCGGGGTTTCCTTATGAACTTGACCGTTAGGGTCGATCAACGCGGAGATACCCGTATTCGCGGCACGCGCAACCCAGATACGGTTTTCAATGGCTCGCATACGAGTCATATCAAGCAATTGTCTTGGAGCGGAAGAACGGCCGAACCAGGCATCGTTGGTTATGTTGACCAGCAGGTCGCTGCCATTACGGACGTAATCCCGTGCGAGCGCCGGAAAAATCGCCTCATAGCAGATCAAGACACCGAGATCATGTCCATTTATCGCCAACGGTTTAACCGTACCGGGGGTAAAATCGCCGACCCCGGTTACCAGCTTGTCGATAAAAAACAGCACCTGCGCAAAAGGGACATATTCCCCAAAGGGGACCAGATGGATTTTATCGCTGCGCCCCCGAAGTCGGCCATCGGCCCCGAGGAAAAAAGCACTGTTGTAATAACTGTAGCTCTGGTCAGGATGGGCCTGATATGCGGGGCCACCAAATAACAGGGCGCGGCCAGTTTCGAGAGGGATCTGCAAAACCTGCCGACTATCAACAGTATCCTCCTGCATATAGAAGGGGGTTGCGGCCTCCGGCCAGATCAGAAGCTCGGCCCCCGCAGCGGCGGCGGTCCGGCTCAGGCTCCGATAACGATCAAGGGTTTCTTGCCGGAAATTCCGATCCCATTTGTGCTGCTGCTCGACATTGCCCTGAACCAAACCGACCATCAAGCGTGGCAGATCAGCTACGCGCTGGTGCAAGGTGTGATAACCGTAATAAAAGGCACCCGACAGTAACAAGATACATGCCAGGATCCCAAGGATGGCAACGCGCGCCAAGCGTTTTTGAAAGAGCAATGCTATGGCAGCGTTGCTGAACACGAACAGCCAGGAGAGTCCATAAACACCAAACAGATCGGCGACCTGGCGTAGTTGCATCATATCGATGGCCGCATAGCCGAGCAATCCCCAGGGAAAGCCGGTCAACAGGATTCCTCGCAGGTATTCCAGCGCAACCCAGATAAAAGGAAGTGACAGGAGCGGCAGCAGGCCAAGATGCCGTTTCAGCAAAAAAGTCAGCCAGAGAGAAGCGGCGAAAAAAAGTGCCAGATAGGCACACAACAGCAGCCAGGCGACAACCGAGAAGAAGGGAGCCAGACCACCATAGCTGGTCATGACAATATTGAGCCAGTAGAGCAGCGGAGCAAAAAAACAAAGGCCGCAGGTAAAACCGCTGGCGAGCGGGCGCCGCTCAGCGGTGAGCAGCAGGGGAACAAGGGCAACAAAACCGAGCCAGCCCTGCCCCAGGGGTGGGAAGACCGCAGCTAACAACAGGCCGGAAACAGCGGCCGGAAGCAAATATAGATCGAACCAGCCCAAAGGATATCGGATCAGCAGATTTCTCATGCCTCAGCTTTGGGTTCCGGTGGAAAGACTCGAATCTGACGTACTGCCCGCGGATCAGCGTCAACAATCAACAAATTGAGATCGTCAAACTCAAGGCGCTCCCCTTGAGCCGGCACGCGCCCGAGCATTTCGACAACATACCCACCGACGGTATCGAATTTTTCACGTTCTATCTTGATCGAGAAATGTTCTTCAAATTCCTCGACGTTAAGTCGGCCGTCGACCAGGACCGCTCCCCCCTCTTCTTCAATCAGCCACTCCTCTTCGAGATCGTATTCATCTTGAATATCGCCGACAATCTCCTCGATCAGATCCTCAATCGTCACCAGCCCCGAGGTTCCACCATATTCATCAATCACGATTGCGATATGGACGCGGCGCTGACGGAATTCCTGCAACAGATCACTGATATTCTTTGATTCCGGGACCAGATATGGCGGACGCAGAACCTGCGCTAACTTGAGTTTCTCAAGCGAAGTCCCCCAGAAACGCAGCAGATCCTTCGCGTAGATCAAACCAATGATATTATCACGGCTGTTATCATAGATCGGGATTCGGGAATGGCCAGATTCGATAATCGCCTTCAGAACTTCGTCGAGCGGAGCCGTACTTTCACAGCAGATCATAGAGGTACGCGGCACCATGATTTCACGCACGATGGTGTCATCAAGGTCGAGAATTGACTGAAGCATGTCCCCTTCCTCTTCGTCGATAAACCCGCCCAGCTCTGAGGCATCGATCATATCATGGAGGTCGGCTTCGGTGCTTAAGACCGGCCGCGCGGAGAAGAGTTTTTTTAGGCCGGCGATAAAACCAGGCTCAGATGGATCAGGCGGCAACCAAACCCCCTTGTTGTTTAAAACGCAGCATTGTAACCCTGGTCACTCAGTGTCTCCTGCCGCAGCAGGGAAAAAATTTCTCGTTCCTTCTCTTCCATCTCGAGCGCCTGATCCTCGGTGCCATGTTCATGGTCGTATCCGAGGAGGTGAAGAATACCGTGCAGCAGCAGAAACACCAGTTCATGCTCGAGCGGAATCCCAGCTTCTTGCGCATCTTCGGCAGCTCGTTCGGCGCTGATCACCACATCGCCGAGCAGTTGCGGCTGTACGCCGCCGCCTTCACCTTCCTGCATCGCAAAGGAGATGACATTGGTGGGGCGATCCCGTTCCAGATAATCCCGGTTGATTTGTTGAATTTCGTCGTTGTCGACGATCAACAGTGACAGTTCACCCTCAGGAAATCCCAAGACGCTTAAGATCTTTGTGGCTATCTTTCGCAGTGGACGCTTCAGGATCTTTTGATGCCGCTGACGGTTCTCGATCTGAATTTTCACGGGCAGGCTCAACCTCCGGCTTTTTTTCACGGACAATGTGTACCGGTTCGGGGTAATCGATCCGGTTGTGGAAGATACCGCCGAGAATACGATTAAAACTTCTGGCGATCAGGTGCATGTCTTTCAAGGTCAAATCACACTCGTCGAGCTGGCCGTCGATAAAAATATTATTGATCAGCTTTTTGACCATCCCTTGAATCCGCGCCGAGGTTGGATCCGTCAGGGTACGACTGGCGGCCTCGACCGCGTCGGCCAGCATGATCAGCGCCGCTTCGCGTGTCTGTGGTTTTGGACCATGATAGCGATAATCACGTTCGTCGATCTGTTGCATACCGGGATCAGCCAGGTTTTTCGCTCTTTCATAGAAAAACTTGATCAGCGTTGTACCGTGATGCTGCTGAATAATGTCGATGATCGGTGCGCCCAGCTTACTCGCGCGCGCCAACTCGACCCCCTTTTTGACATGGGCGGTCAGAATCAGAGCGCTCATGGAAGGGGCCAACTTGTCATGCTTGTTGCGTTGTCCGCCCGAGTTTTCGATAAAGTAGAGCGGCTTCTTGATTTTACCGATGTCGTGATAATAAGCGGCAACCCTTGAGAGTAAGGGGTTGGCTCCAATCTCTTCAGCCGCAGATTCTACCAGGCTGCCCACGATCATGGAGTGATGATAGGTTCCCGGAGCCTGCACCATCAGTTCACGCAGGATGGGCGAGTTCATGTTAGCCAGTTCAAGCAGTTTAATGTCGGTCGTGTATTTGAAGAGACTCTCGATCAGCGGAATAATCCCGTTAACCACGACGGCACTCAGCAGCCCGCCGAACAGCCCCAAGCCGACCTTGTAGACCAGCTGCAGATCGAAGGGTTTTCCGGCCAGCATGTGGATACCGAACAACATTCCAGCATTCACCAGAGCCACCCAAACGCCGGCGCGATAAAGATCGGTACGTTCTTTACAGTGGCGCACACCATGGGCTCCGACCAAACAGGAGGCTAACACATACAGGGCGATAAAGAGGCTGTTGCCAAAGAGCACACCAACCAGCCAAGAGATACAGACCGAAAAGATCAGGGCGGTCTCGGAGTTCAAAACGATCCGCACCAGCATCGCACCCATGGCGAACGGGATCGCATAATAGTAACTGCTGGAATCGATAAACTCGACCGTACTCGACAGACCGGTGGCGATCACCAGCGACACCTTGAGCAGCACAAAGAAAACCAGAGTCGTGCTGGCGAGAAAGAGGAGATCACGAATGTCAGGTTTGTACTTGCGGATACTCGCCTGAGCGAAACGATGGGCCGAAGCATAGAAGATCATGATACAGATGATCAGTCCAATCGCGATTTCCAGCGTGCGATTGTCGCGCCCGATTTCGCGCAAGGCTTTAAGCTTTGTGATCTGTGACGCGGTGACGCGCTCCCCCTCGCGCACGATCATCTCCCCTTTTTTGACCTGAAAAAGCACCGGAGCGATCTCGTCAAACGCCTTCTGTCGGCGGAGTTCGGTTTCCTGCTGGTTGTAGGTCAAACTCGGGCGCAGCAACTGCTGCAGCACCCCCATTAAGACCTTACGCTGGGTGCGCTTAATCCCGGGAGCTTTTTTCAATATCAGGTCGCTGCCGGCAAGCGCCTCGGGCACCCCAATGACACGCGGCAACTCAGTAAAGGTCTTTTCAGTTTGGCTGCCCAGATTACGTACGACGATCCCCCGGACCTGATCGGTACTGAACAAATTCAAGTTAGCCACTAGGGGGCGATCAATCATCTCCTGTTGCAGAGTCGTCACGAGGGCTGCGGTATTAAGATCAGGGGTCAGACTCTCAAGAACCTTGTAGTCCGCTTTAGCCAATGGAAACCCGAACGCCGCTTCGACTGAAGCTCGTAACGGATCGACAGATGGCGTGACTGGCGTGACTGGCGTAGGCACAGCTTCGCTCTTGTCAACAATGGGCTGGCTGGCCGCCTGGGTCAGCAAAAGCAGACCACGACCGAAGCGGGCAATGGCATTGCGGTTGGCAGCCAAATCAAAATCGTAGAGCGGCAAAATGGCCTGCCGCGCCTCTTCCCGCTTGGTCTGGGTCAGGGGCATATCTTCAATAAGCAGATCACCTGGAGACTTGATATCACGCGCGGAGATTTCACCCGGCACATGATATTCAGGGATACCCCCCCCTTTGGGGATAATCACCAGCGTCAAGAGTAAGGCCGAGATAATCAGCAGGACTGTCGCCACCTGACGCTGATCCCGATACCAGCGGCGTGCAGCTTCAACGCCCGCAAAGGATTTTTTTTCGCCTTTTTTTTCGCCTTTTTTTTCGCCTTTTTTCTCGTTTTTCTTATCGGGCCGCTTCTCGCGCGACTCGTAAAGATCTTTTCTGGCCATTATTTATTTATTTCCATTCCATCGCCAAGTTAACGAGCATTCGGCCTGCGCCCGGAACGCAACGCACGTTTATCTGCCGCCTGATAGGCCTGGACAATCGACTGAACAATCGGATGCCGCACGACATCGACATCACCGAAGTAATTGAAGCAAATCCCATCAACCTCGGACAACACCTCGACAGCGTGCAGCAAACCCGACTGGCGACTGTCAGGCAGATCCACCTGGGTCACGTCCCCGGTGATGACCGCCCGACTCCCAAAGCCCAGCCGCGTCAAGAACATCTTCATCTGCTCGTAAGTGGTGTTCTGGGCTTCGTCAAGGATAACAAAGGCATCGTTAAGAGTACGACCACGCATGAAGGCCAGAGGTGCAACCTCAATAATCCCATTGGCCACCAGCTCTTTGCCTTGCTCCGGTTCAAGCATATCAAATAGCGCATCGTAGAGCGGCCGCAGATAAGGATTGATTTTTTCTGCCAGATCACCCGGCAGAAATCCGAGTTTCTCCCCTGCTTCGACCGCCGGGCGGACCAGCAGAATGCGACTGACTTCTTTGCGCATCAGGGCTGCAACGGCCATCGCCATCGCCAGGTAGGTCTTGCCTGTACCGGCCGGACCGACGCCGAAGACCACGTGATATTCGCGCATTGCATCGATATAGGTCTTTTGCGCCAGGCTCTTGGGCCCGATCATTTTTTTTCGCGCGGAGATAAAAACGGTATCGAGAAAAATGTCACGCAGATTAGCAGAAGAATCTTGGCAGAGAATCCGCACCGCATAATCGACATCAGGCGGATAGAGCGGCATGCCGGCTTTAAGTAAATGCTCCAGCTCTTCAAAGACGCGGCGACCGACCTCGGCCTGAGACGCCTCACCCGAAAAGTTGAGATCGAGGCCATTGCTGCCGATTTTGATCCCCAGCGCATGCTCAACCAGTTTAAGATGCCGGTTCTGGCGGCCGTAGAGTTGCCCGACCAGAGCGGCGTCAGTTACGCTAAACTTCAGAGGGCCACTCATCACAAAGGTAAACCTATAGGAGAGAGTCTATTCACTGGCGCAATCTAGCACCAAAACCGAACCGATAGCAATATCCTGTCACCAGATGCGGCAACCCCTTATCTTATATTATTATTGGAAAGATGTAACTATTCTGCAGATGTCAGCTTTACACTGGCATTCGAGAAATCACCCTCCCCTAACCCCTCCCATAAAGGGAGGGGGACAAGCTTTGCTCCCTCTCCCCTCTGTGGGAGAGGGCTGGGGTGAGGGGCACCTCCTGTGCTGAATAGTTATGGAAAAATTTAATTTTTCATTGACAAGTAAATATCACAGGAACGATCATTGATAAATATTATCATATTCTAGGGGAACCATGAAAAACCTGAGAATTGCACATAGAATCACCCTGCTCAGTTTTTTTATTATCCTTCTGTTTTCGTTCGCCACCGGACTGGTTTACACACATCTGAAAGACAGCCTGTATAAAGATAAAAAAAACGCCATTCAACAATTGGTCTCAATAACCTCCGGGACAGTCAACTACTACCTGACACAGCAAAATAAGGGTTTACTGACACAGGATCAAGCCCAGACCGCGGCGATCGATGCGGTTCGCGCGGCCCGCTTTGATAGTGGCAACTACTTTTTCATTACTGACACTCAGAACCGCATGATTTTAAACCCTCTGCAACCGGAGCTTGAAGGCCAAAATCTCACCTTACTGCTCGACTCGGACGGCCGACCGCCGATTCAAGAAATAACGAGAATCGCTACAACGCAGGGCGAGGGTTTTATTTCTTACAAATGGACCAAACCGGGAGGAAAAACCCCGGTTTCAAAAATTTCCTTTGTGCAGCAGATTCCGGCATGGGGTTGGATCGTTGGCGCAGGTGTTTATCAAGATGATATACAAGCCGAACTGACGGAGGCTCTGGTGATGGATATTATCATCATCGGCTTTGCCAGCATTATTTCTCTGCTCTTTGTTTTTTCCCTCTCCCTAAGCATCACCAGGCCTCTTTCGGCCACAGTTCGAATGATTAAATCTTTGCAAACCGGCGACCTCAATCAACGTTTACACCTTGATCAGCGCGATGAAATCGGGCAAATGGCCAGGGCTTTGGATGATTTTGCCGATAATATGCGTGACGAGATCATCGCGGCATTTAATTGTCTGGCGAAAGGGGACCTGACCTTTGAGGCACAGGGGATCATCCGCGAGCCCTTAGCAAGAACCAATGTCTCACTCAAAAAACTCAATGATGAAAAAGAAGCTCTGGCGTTACAGCTGTTTCAAGCGCAAAAGCTGGAGAGTATCGGCCGTTTAGCCAGCGGTATCGCCCATGATTTCAACAACATGCTCGCCATCATCAGCGGAAATATTGAACTGGCTCTGCGTAAACAGGCGATGGGGAAATCAGCCGATAAATATTTACGCCAGATCAAAGACACGACCGAACGCTCGGCTGAGCTAACCCGACATCTGCTGGGATTTGCCCGCAAACAGACGACGACGCCAAAGATTATCAGCATCAATAACGGCATCGCAGACATACTGAAACTGCTTGGCAGGATAATCGGTGAAGAGATAATCCTGAACTGGAAACCGTCACATGACGATTTGAAACTGCTGATTGATCCTTCCCAATTAAGCCAGATTTTAACCAATCTCGTAATTAATGCACGTGACGCCATCGGACAAAAAGGAACGATCGCACTCGGAGTCGAATCAATCGACCTCGACGAGGCGGCATGTCAGGCATACCCCACATGTAAGAGCGGTCGCTATATTCAGCTATCTGTCAGTGATGATGGCTGCGGCATGAGCAAGGAAACCCAGCAACAGATCTTTGAACCATTTTTCACCACCAAGGCTATCGACAAGGGGACAGGTCTCGGATTATCGATGGTTTATGGAATTGTTAATCAGAACAATGGCTTCATCAAGGTTGCCAGCGAACCGGGACAAGGCACGACCTTCCATATTTTCTTTCCCCAGACAGTCCATGACCTCACTGAAAAAACCACCATCGAGGTCAAAGCCCCCGCTCGCGGCCACGAAACCCTGCTTGTGGTAGAGGATGAGGTAATTCTGCTTCAATTGTGCGAACAAATCCTCACAGAATCAGGCTACCAGGTTATCGCATCCTCTGATCCGGTTGAGGCGTTGAAACTTGCGCAAAATCACGACAAACCGATTGATCTTCTTCTGACCGATGTGGTCATGCCGAAACTCAACGGCAAAGAACTTTCTGAACGCCTGCGTGCGCGGCAACCCGAGACCAAAGTGCTCTTTATGTCGGCCTATACGGCCGACATCATCGCGACTCGCGGACTTATTGATGAGGGGATCAGTTTACTTGAAAAACCGTTTACAACCGAAATGCTCACCCGTCGCGTACGCGAAATTTTAGACAGCCGTCCCAAATAAAATCGCATTGCAACCTCTACCCCGCTTTTCGGTCAAGGATCTAGCCCCATCTCCATCCATTAAGCGCTAGACAAGAATCTTGTAAACTTTCACGTAATCCGTCCGCGCGCGGAAAAGTCCCCTTGCCCCCCGACCATCCCAATGATATACAAAGCAGCAGCGACCCCTTGCCCCATAACCCCTTAGGATCTCGGTTAAAAAAATGAGCGAAGACACTAAAAAAATTATTTATTCGATGATGCGCGTCAGCAAGAGCTACAACAAGCAGCCGATCATCAAAGACATCTCTCTCTCCTATTACTACGGCGCAAAGATCGGGGTGCTCGGTCTGAACGGGTCGGGTAAGTCGACCCTCTTAAAGATCATGGCCGGGGTGGACAAGGATTTCAACGGCGAGGCGGTGCTCTCCGAAGGTTACAGCGTCGGCTATTTGGAGCAGGAACCGCAGCTCGACGAGAGCAAGACGGTACGGCAGATCGTGCAGGAGGGGGTGCAGGAGACGGTCGATCTGCTCGCCGAATTCGAAGAGATCAACAATGCCTTTGCCGACCCTGACTGCGACATGGACGCCCTCTTGGCACGGCAGGCCAGGGTGCAGGACCAACTGGATGCCGCCGATGCCTGGGATCTCGATTCACGGCTGGAGCTGGCCGAAGAATCGCTACGCTGTCCGCCACCGGAGACCCCGATTTTGAATCTCTCCGGGGGTGAAAAACGGCGTGTCGCGCTCTGCCGTCTTCTGCTGCAGAAACCCGATATCCTGCTGCTCGACGAACCGACCAACCACCTTGACGCCGAAACCGTCGCCTGGCTGGAGCAGCATCTGCGACGCTACCCGGGCACGGTCATCGCCGTGACCCACGACCGCTACTTTCTCGACAATGTCGCTGGCTGGATTCTCGAACTCGATCGCGGCCAGGGGATCCCCTGGAAGGGCAACTATTCGAGCTGGCTGGAACAGAAACAGGAGCGGTTGCGCAAGGAAGAGAAATCTGAAAGCAAACGCCAACAGACCCTGCAGCGCGAGCTCGAATGGATCCGCATGTCCCCCAAGGGGCGCCACGCCAAGAGCCAGGCGCGGATCAGCTCCTACGAGAAGCTGCTCGGCAACGAGGCAGCCGACAAAGAACAGTCCCTGGAGCTCTACATTCCGCCAGGACCACGCCTGGGTGGGATCGTCGTTGAGGCTAAGGAAATCCGTAAGGCCTTCGGCGAGCGCATGCTGATCGACGAGCTCAGCTTCAGCCTGCCGCCCGGCGGCATCGTCGGCGTGATCGGCCCCAACGGCGCGGGCAAGACCACCCTCTTCCGCATGATCACCGGCCAGGACCAGCCCGACAGCGGCAGCTTCAAGGTCGGCGAAACGGTCAAGCTCGGCTACGTTGACCAGAACCGCACCCTTGACGCCGACAAAACCATTTTCGAAGAGGTTGCCGGCGGTCAGGAGATGATCCAGCTCGGCAACAAATCGGTCAACGGCCGCGCCTATGTAGCGCGCTTCAATTTCTCGGGCAGCGACCAGCAGAAGAAAGTCGGCGTCCTCTCCGGCGGTGAGCGCAATCGCGTCCACCTAGCCAAGATGATGCGCGAAGAAGCCAACGTGTTGCTCCTCGATGAGCCGACCAACGACCTCGACGTCAACACCCTGCGTGCCTTAGAAGAAGGACTCGAAAACTTCGGCGGCTGCGCGGTGGTCATCAGTCACGACCGCTGGTTTTTGGATCGGATTGCCACCCACATCCTCGCCTTTGAGGGGGACTCTCAGGTGGTCTGGTACGAAGGGAACTATTCAGAATACGAGGAGGATCGAAAGAAACGCCTCGGCCGCAATGCCGACCAACCGCACCGCATCCGCTATCGGAATCTGACCCGGCAGTAGAATCGGTTAAAAATGATGGCGTCGCAAAAACTCCCCAACTGCTGCGTTGCTGCAATTTCTCTCGCTGCTTCGACGTACGTAAGTACGCCTCATTGCTCGAAAATTTCGCGCCTTGCATTTGGTACTTTTTGCTTAGCCAGCGGATATTTTGCTTTTTTGCGAAAGCATCAAACATGATCAGCAAAGCCCCATAAACCAGGGACTCAATATCAGCGAAACCAGAGGGACAAAAATGGCACATAAGTGATGATCAGCACGGCGGCCAGCAGCAAGAGAAAAAACGGCCAGGTCGAGCGATAAAGGGTCAGCACCGGCTCATTGAAACGGTAGCTGGCGATAAACAGGTTGAGTCCGACCGGCGGGGTGATGTAGCCGATCTGCATGTTGGCCAGAAAGATGACCCCCAGATGCAAGGGGTCGATGCCGTAACTGAGGGCCACCGGCAGAATCAGCGGTACCACCAGCACCAGCGCCGAGAAGATATCGAGGATCGCACCGAGCAGGAGCAGAAATATATTGAGCAGCAGCAGGAATGTCAGTCGCCCTTCGACATGGGATTGGACATAATCAAACAGCTTGGCCGGGATCTCGGCGTCGATCAGATAACTGGTTGAGGCGAGGGAAACCCCGAGGATCAGCAGGATACCACCGACCAGCACCATCGACTGCCGCATGATGACCGGCACCTGGCGCAATGAAATTTCGCGCAGAATAAAGACCTCGACCAGCAGCACATAACAGGCGGTCACCGCGGCCGCTTCGCTGACGGCAAAATAACCGCTGTAGATGCCGCCCAGAACCACGAACGGCAGGGGCAGTTCCCAGATTGACTCGCGCAGCGAGCTCTTGACTTCGGCGAGAGTGATCTTGCCGCCAAGTTTTTTGCCGCGCCGCTTGTAGACCACATAACCGCCCAGGAGGACCAGCATCAAGATCCCCGGCAGGGCGCCAGCCAGAAACAGCTCGTCCAGTCTGACGTCGATATTGCCGCCGGCTTGCTGCGCAACAATGCCATAAAGGATCAGCGGCAACGAGGGGGCAAAGAGCAGCCCGAGGCTGCCCGAAGTGGTGATCAGGCCGAGGTTGAAGTTCTTCTCATAACCGGCTTGTTCGAGGGCCGGATAAAGGATGGCGCCCAGCGCAATGATGGTGATCCCCGAGGCGCCGGTAAAGGCGGTAAAGAACGCACAGGCGATCAGTGCCACCACACCGAGGCCGCCGGGAAACCAGCCGAGGAAGGCTCGCGAAAGGCGCATCAGGCGTCCGGGGGCGCCACTTTCACCGAGCAGATAGCCCGAGAAGGTAAATAGTGGAATCGCCAGCAACACCGGCATTTCGGCCAGTCGATAGAGCTCGATCGGCATGACGGTCAGATCGATCCCGCTGGAATAAAAACCCCACATGGCGCTGGCGGCGATAATCGCAAACAGGGGCGCACCGAACAGGGCGAGAACAACAAGCAGGGCGCTCATACGACCTCTTCGCGCAGAGGATAAACCGTGCGCCGCAGGTGCCCGAGATAGCGCAGACACATCATGCCGAAGCCGATCGGCAGGATCAGCTCAAACCACCAGGCGGGCAAACCGGTCAACACTTCGGTCTGATATTCCTGTTCCATCAACACAAATTTATAAGAATAGAAGGCGAGCGTGCCGCAGACAGCAGAGGTAAACAGGTGCAACAGAATCTGCACCGGCGGTTTGAATTTTTTCGGCAGAAACCGCAGCAGCAGATCGATAGCGACATGGCGGTTATCGCGACTGGCAGCCATGGCGCCGAGCAGCCCCAGCCACAAAACCAGCAGGCGCAGCAGTTCATCCGCCCAGATCATACCGCCGCCGATAATATTACGCTGCAGGATCTGCCAACCGGCGAGCAGGATCATGGTTGTCAGCATCACCGCTAAAAAAATATCTTCGATCCGCCGCCCGAGGGCGTCGAGCCGTTTCAGTAAGGAGCCAAGACTCACGGTGCGTCCTTGTTGTGGCTGCGGAACTGTTGTAACAAGACCTTAATTTCAGCATAACGATCAGCACTGAACAGGCCATCCGCGGCGCGTTTACCCAGGGCTTCTTCGGTCGTGGCACGCATCTGCGCCAGCTGCTGCAGCGGTGGCTCCTCAATGAGCCCCTGCTTGCGCAAGGCATCGGCCGCCTGCTCATTCTCCAGACGGTTCTCTTTGTCGAGCCCCTGATAGATCCCCTCCAGAACCTCGCGCAGCACCTGCTGATCGGCCGGCGAAATTTTCTTCATCACATTGGCGTCTACGACCAAAAGCGCGTAGATATAGGAGAGCGGTGTCGGACTGAAATATTTAACCTGGGTATGCCACTGAAAAGCGATCGTGGCCAATGGCGAAGAGCCGATGACATCGATCAGGCCGGTCTGCAAACCGGTCAACACATCGGTCAAGGGGAGCGTAACCGGGGTCAAGCCGTTGGCGGCCATCGCCGCATAGCTCGGCTGGTCTCCTTCGGGCACCCAGACTTTTTTGCCCTTCAGATCATCCAGATTGGCAATCGGCTGTTGGGAGAACATCAGGGCCATCCCCCCCTCGGCAAAACCGAAGCAGGCAAAACCGCGCTCTTCCAGGCCTTTTTTGAGAACCGGATCCATACTCGCGCGCACGACGTCGACCTCGTCCAGGGAATTAAACAACAGCGGCAGACTATAGAGGCCTAAATCGGAATAGACCGTCGCCAGCGCGCCGCTGGTAAAGGCACCGCCCTGCAACTGACCGATGCGCATCTTGCGCAGGACTGCCTTTTCGTTCCCCATGACGCCACCACCGTACAGCTTGATCTTGACCCGGCCGGCGGTCTTTTGCGCGACCTCGTCGGCGCCCTTGCGCATCTGCACCATCCAGCTGGAGCCTTCGGGGGCAACGGTCGCTATTTTCAGGGTCAGGGCTCCTGCCGACAAAGGGAGGAAAACCAGTAGAAATACAACAAAAATTATCCGTAGCATTAAACTCAACCTCCGTTTTTTTTAGAAAAAATCTGCCCCGGACGCGAGCAGTTCGCGCGCTTCGCGTTGGGCCAGCGTGTTGAGCAGCGCCAGGTTCGGCTTAAGCGGATCGGCCGCCAACACTTCATTCAATAAACGATCATGCAACTCCTGATCATAGACTCCGCGGGCGTAGTGGCGGGCAAAGGCGACCTTGATCGTCAGATCGTCGGGCGCCAATTGCATCGCCTGTTCAAAATTACGCCGCCCTTCTTCGGGCTTACCGCCGTACATCGCCGGCCGCAGGGTCTGCAAAATTGCCAGATAGAGATGGAGTTGCGGGCTTTTTTGCCCATCCTCAGTCTGCAACAGATGCCCGACCAGCGCTTCGAGCTGCGGCAAGCGGGCCAGCTCATGCCAGTCGTCGGCATGGTTCTTCAGATAGACCAGCCAGCTCTGGAGATAGACGATGCGCAAGGCCTGCGGCAGTTCGGCGAAGGTCTCCATGTGAGCGACAAAGGGCATAAAGGCGAGCTGCGCCAAACCACAGAGTTCAGCCTCTTCACTGCAGATTGCACGGTTGGCGTAGGCGAAGGAGCGCTCAGTGAGCAATTTTGAGCGGGCCTTGTCTTTCACCAAGAGATCACCGAACAGGGCATAGAGTCCGGCCGCATCGCGCAGATAATCGGCATCGTCCGGATGCGCATCAATCAGACTGTCGAACAGCAACAGATAGGCCGGAGCGGCTGCGGCCACGGTTTCAGGGTCGCTCTGGTTAAGCGTCGCCTGCGCCATGTGCTGCGGCATCCGGCTCAGACCACAACCCGCAAGCAACAAAACTATCGACAGCCACAGGGTATTCATAAAGTTCCTCACAAAATAGAGATTCAGGCGCGTTCGATCCGCCAGCAGTTGTGGATCCGCGGGTTGCGCGCGAAATCGAGCGGCAGGGTCCGCGCGCTGATCTCTTTAATCTTCAACCCGGGCAACTGATCGTCCGCCAGCTTAAAATTTCGCAGATTATTTGAAAAGATCAAAATTCCCTGCGGAGCGAGCATCTGGCTGACGCGCTGCAAAATATGCACATGATCGCGTTGAATATCGAAGGTTCCGTCCATCCCCTTCGAATTGGAAAAGGACGGCGGATCGAGAAAGATCAGATCGTACTCGGCTTGAGACTGATCGAGCCAGGCCATGCAATCAACCTGCACCAGTCGATGTTCATCACCCATAAACCCGTTCAGATGCAGATTCTTCTTCGCCCAATCGAGATAGGTGCGCGACATATCGATCGTGGTGGTTTCATGGGCCCCGCCGGCGGCGGCATAAACTGTGGCGGTCCCGGTATAGGCAAACAGGTTGAGAAAGCGCGTACTGGCGGCCAATGAGCGCAGCAGCCTACGGGTCGGACGGTGATCCAGAAACAGCCCGGTATCGATATAATCACTCAGGTTGACCAGAAATTTCAGATCGCCTTCATTGACTTGTTTGAGCAGTCCGCGGCGATCCTGACGCTGATACTGACTGATCCCCTTCTGGCGTACCCGCTGCTTGATATGCAAGGCACCGCTCGGCAGTTCGAGCACCTGCATGACCGCGGCCATCGCATCACGCACCCGGCGCTCGGCCTTCTGCTCGGGAATATCCTTGGGGGCCTGATATTCCTGCAGATGGACCTCATCGCCATAGAGATCGATCGCCAGATTAAATTCGGGCAGGTCGGCATCATACAGGCGATAGCAATCGACCCCTTCAGTCTTGGCCCAACGCGCCAGTTTTTTATGATTTTTGCGCAGGCGATTGGCGAGCATTTCGGCCTCAGCCGCGAGTCTGCGTGCCACTGGCCGTCCGGCACCATCGGCCAGAGATTTCCAGCGATTGGTGTCATCCAATTCAAAATGGAGCAGTTGGCACTTGAGCGCGCCGTTGTAAAGCGCGGTGCGGCGGTGAGCCCGCAAGCCGATAGCTCGGCCAAGTTCAACCTCAGAGGTGATAATGCCCGCCTGCCAGCCGGCGAACTGAATCATCTTCTCGCCGAGCCGGTTGTAGAGCGGCGGCAGTTGCGAGAGTTCGCCCAGGCGTTCGCCATAGGGCGGATTCGTCACCAGCAGGCCGGTGGCGCGAGTGGTGGAGGTGGGGGGGGGCTCAACCTGTGCCAGTTCACGGCGCTCAAAATGGAGCCGGCGCTCGACCCCGGCGGCCCGGGCATGTTCCCAGGCTTGCCGGATCGCGCGGCTGTTTTCATCGTAACCGATGATCGGCGGCTGGCTCCGCTCCAAGCCTAGGGCCTTGCGCTCTTCGGCCTCTTTCACCAGGTCGTCCCAGTGCTGACCATCAAACTGCTTCCAGCCGAGGAATCCGTAGTAATCCCGCATCAGCCCGGGGGCCGTATCGGTAGCAATCAGCGCCGCCTCTAGGGCCAGGGTTCCCGAGCCGCACATCGGATCGACAAAAGCACCACCGGCGGCATGGATCTTTGGCCAGTTGCAGCTGAGCAGAATGGCGGCGGCCAGATTCTCTTTCAGCGGGGCGGAAAGGCCATCGCTGCGGTAGCCGCGTTTGTGCAGGCTGGCGCCGCTGAGATCAACACTGAGGGCGGCGCGATTTCGGTGGAGATAGAGATTCAAACGCAGGTCAGGCTGGAGTGCGTCGATATTGGGGCGCTCGCCGCAGCTATCCCGAAACTGATCAACCACCGCATCCTTGACGCGCAGCAGCGCATAGCGCGAGTGATCAATCTTGGAGTGGCCGACATGGGCATCAACGGCGAGGCTGCTGCCGACATCCAGATGTTGCCGCCAATCGATCTGGCGCACCCCCGCGTAGAGTTGATCGGTGTCATTGGCTTCGAATTGGGCGATCGGCGCCAGAATCCGGCTGGCCAGCCGCGACCAGAGGCAGGCGCGCAACGCAACACTGAACGGGCCGGTGAAACTGACGCCGCCGATTTCTTCAACAACCTCCTGGGCGCCGAAAGAGGTAAGCTCGGCGGCCAGCAGGGGCTCGAGTCCGCGCGCGGCGGTGGCAAAATAAGCATTTTCTGACATTTTTTTTGATATCTCTTCGACTGATGCACCAGAAATCAGTTCAATCATAGGACGAAAAATATTCAAAGACGTTTGAGTTCCAGCGCTTGCTCCGGATGAGCGGCGTTGTAAGCATTGAGGGCCTCTTCGCCTGAGAGCACCGCAATAGCACTGCGGCTCTCTCCCGCCAACCAACGTTGCACCACTGCGATCAGCTGCTCACGATCGACCGCGAGCAGGTTCATCCGCATCTGGTTGCGCATCTTAAGGGTCATCCCCTGACGGCGGTTGGCAAATTCGCGCGAACCATTACCGGCCGGCGATAGCGGCTGGTCAAGGGCACTGAAGACCGACAGGATCGACTCCTTAACCGCCTGGTCGTTGAACTGCCCGCCGGCTGCCCAAGCGATGGCGTCGGCGTAGACGTCCAGGGTGCGTTCCAGGTGCGGGTCACGATAGGACAACAGCAAGAAGAGCCCGGCCTCGGGATTGTAGCCTGCCAGGCCGCCATAAGCGCCGCCTTTTTCGCGAATCTCGCGATGCAGGTACTCGGCGCGCAACAGCTTGGCCAACACGGTCAGGGCCGCACTGTCGGGATGACTATAGGCCGGGGCCGCAAACACCCGCGTCACATAACTGACCGGGACCGAAAAGATCCAACCCTGACGTTGCGGGACTTGAGCCAGAGGGGCGGGTTCACTGGCCGCAGCAGCCTGTTCCGGGAGGCGTTGCAATAGTTTCGCCAGCGGCGCTTGGAAGCTGGCATACTGATCTGCGCTGGCGGTCAAAGCGGCTTGCAGACCGGAGCGTCGGAAGAGCAGGCCGGCAATCTGCTGCAGCTTAGCGGCGGTTTCGCGCAACTCTTCATCGGTCTGCGCCGCCAGCTTCTGGATCAGGCTAACCTGTTCGAGACCGGACCAAAGCTCTCTTAAGCGCGCCGCCGGTGACAAATGGGCGGCAGCAGCACGCGCGGCATAGGAATGTCCAGATGCGGGGACCGAATTGGTCAGCGAGATACGCATCTGATCCAGCACCTGACGGATCCGTCCGATATCGGAGAAGTCAACTCCGGTCATAATTTCAGCGAGCAGTTCACACAACGGCGCGGCATTCCGTTTTAGCGCCTTCGCCTTAACCTCGAAACTCGCGGTGAATTTCAGGTTGTCCTGCGGGTCTTCGAGCAACGAGGTGCGTGCACCGATCCCGCCGGATACGGCCTCGATCTGTTGGGCCAGCTCGGTATAGGTGTAATTTTCGGTACCTACCTGGGTCAGCAGACCACTGAAGATCGGCAAGAGGAGCAAAAACTCGGACGGAATGCTGTCGAGCGGCAGGTTCAGAGCAACAAACCCGATCCCGTTGGTCGGCTGATCACAAAAGATCAGGGTCCCCCCGGCAAGGGCTTCTTCGCGCAGCGCGACCGCTGGCTCAGACTTTTCTATATCGGTCAGCTCAAGCGTCGGCAGACAGGAGAGATCTTCCTCCTCTTCCTGGGATTTTTGCAACGCCTTGGCCTGATCGATAATCTTCTGCTTTTGCGCGGAATCAAGGCCTGCGGCCAGCTTGGCCAGTTTCTCATCAAGGGCACGGTCTTCCTGGGCGCGCAACTCCTGATCGGGTGCGAGCAGCAGGGTCACACGATGGGGGTTGTCGATCAGCCAGCGCCGCAGCAGGGTTTGCAGATAGGGTCCCGCGGCGAGTTTCTTGCGCAGTTCCAAGAGCTGCGCATCAAAATCGAGCGCCGCCAAGGGCTCCCCGCCATGCAACCAGGGGCCGAGCATGCGCATCAGCAGCAGCAGGCCGTAGGGATAACTATCACCGGTCACCTCACGATTGGAGAATTCGAGACGATGGATAGCGCCCTCGATCCGCTCGGGTGAAAATCCCTCCTCGGCAACCTTCTTAAGGGTCGCAAGAATCAGCGCTTCAATCTGTGGCAGTTTGTCCGGATCGGTCCCCTGCAGGCCGGCCGCGAAGCAGGTCGTCCGGTTATCATCCTGAAAACCGCTGCCGGGGCAGAGATTGGCCCCCAGACCGGAGTCGATCAAAGCCTTGTAGAGCGGCGTCGAGGGGTTGCCCAAGAGCAGGGTGGCGAGCAACGACAGCCCCAACCGCTCAACGCTGTCGTCGATATCACAGGTCAGCCAGGCTAACTGAACCATGGAGCGGCCCTGCGGGTTCTCCCCCGCATCCAGCGGGTAGGACTCGCGCACCTGCTGCGGCGCGGCGAAGCGGGTTTCGGCCGGCACATGGCTATCCGGCTCAATCCGCTCGAAAAGATCAAGGGCCTGACTGTCGACCTTTGCGAGCAGCTCCGGCAGATCGAGATCCCCGTAGCTGTAACACCAGGCGTTTGAGGGGTGATAATAGCGGGCGTGAAAATCACGCAGCTGCTGCCAGCTGAGATTGGGGATATCCGCTGGTTCGCCGCCCGAGTTGTAATGGTAAGTGGTGGTCGGATAGAGCGCGCGCGACAGGCGGCGCGAGAGCAGCGAAGAGGGGTCGGACATAGCCCCCTTCATTTCGTTGTAGACCACCCCTTTATGGACCAGCGGCGAAGCGGGGTTCTCCATCTCGCTAAATTCGAGGCGGTGTCCCTCCTGCGAGAAATCGCGCTCAGTCAGGTTAGGGAAGAAGGCCGCATCGAGATAGATCGAAAGGAGATTATCGAAATCCTTATGATTCTGGCTGGCAAAGGGGTAGAGCGTCCAGTCGCTGGCGGTCATGGCGTTCATGAAGCTGTTGAGGCTGCGCTTGAGCATCGAAAAGAACGGATCACGCACCGGGTAACGCTGCGAGCCGCAGAGCGCGGTATGTTCGAGGATATGCGCAACGCCGGTTGAATCCTCGGGCGGTGTACGAAAAGCGACCCCGAACAGGCGGTTGCTGTCAGCGCGCTCGAGGTGCATATAGCGCGCACCGGTCTTTTCATGGTGCAGACGGATCATCCGCGCCTGTATAGCCGGGATTTCATCGATACGATCAACTACAAAACCGGACAACTGCTGCCCGGGGATCAGCGTACTTTTTTTCATGATTTAAGTGCTTTCTATGCTGAAAGTCGGTACGGCGGCAGGTTCAATCCTACCCCTAAGACAGTTTATCTTACCTGAGGAGAATGAAACTGGCCAGTTTCATCCGTCAAAAATACGCCCCGCCTACTTGAGAAGCTTAGCGATCAGTTCGCGATACTTTGTTTCGATGACGTGGCGCTTCTTCTTCAGGGTGTTGGTCAGTTCCTCGCCGGGTTTGAATTCGCTGTCAAGAAAGTGGATTTTCTGCAGTTTTTCAAACGGTTTGAAGCCTTTTTTACTGTGCAACAGGCGATTCATCTCGGCACGCACCTTTTCAAGCAGCTGATGATTTGCGAGCAGTTGTTCAGAGCTCTCAACGATCAGATTAAGCCGCGTCGCGGCAAACTCGCGCAACTTGTCGAAATCGGGCACGACCAGTGCGCCCAGCCCCTTCTTGTCCTGGCCGACCAGCACCGCATCACTGATAAACGGCAGCTGGGTGATAGTCGATTCGATCCGACTGGGATCGACATTCTCACCACTGGCCAGCACGATAATCTCCTTGGAGCGACCGGTGAGCACCAGTTCGCCGCGCAGAGTCAATTTGCCGAGATCACCGGTACGGAAGAAGCCGTCGGCGGTAAAGGCCTTACGATCCTCGTCGGGATTATTTTCATACCCGGGGAAGAGCTGATCGCCGCGCATCTGGATCTCTCCTTCAACCCCGGCCGCGAGCAACTGATCATGCTCATCGGCAATACGCAGCTCTGTTCCTTCGACCGGCAGACCCAGGGTGCCGAAGGTATCACAGTTGAGGGCTCGGCCGGCAATCGCCGGGGCACATTCGGTCATGCCGTAGGCGTTAACGATCCGGATTCCGATCGCATCGATCCACTCATCCAGCCAGGGGGGGAGACTCCCGCCGCCACTGATCGCCATGCGCAGCTTGCCCCCGAATTTGGCCTGGACCGCCTGCAAGCGCGACTTGGCCAGCTTGTCGGGCAGTGCCAGCAGCAGCAAATAACCAGCAGCGCGCAACTTGTGTAACCAGCGCAGCAGAAGAAATGTCTGCTCAAAAACCGGCAGTTGATTGTGCAGGATCCGCCGCTGTCGATTGGCGGTGGTCGAAATTCTGACCAGGGTACGGAAGATCTTGGCCCGTCGGGGATTCTCCATTTCGAGCGCGTTGTTGACCCGCGCATGCAGCGATTCCCACAACCGCGGTACGGTCGCGACCAGATTCGGCTGAAATTCTTCAAGATCGGCCGCAAAGGTCTTGACCGCTGAATAGACCGTACAACAGCCGTGTGAAAGGGCCACATATTCGACCGCACGCTCGAAGATATGCCAGCTCGGCAGGATCGAGACAAAACGGTCGCTGTCAAGCAGGCCGACCAACCATGGGAGGTTCCGCACGTTGTACATGATATTGCGGTGGGTCAGCCGCACCCCCTTAGGCACACCTGTCGTGCCGCTGGTATAGATCAGCGTGAAAAGATCATCCTGGGTCAACTGCAGACCGCGCGCCGCAAACTCTGCAAGCTCACTCGGGGTCAGGCTGCGATTTTCAAGCAGATCGTTATAACTGTAAATATGATCAAACCAGCGGTGGGTCTTTTCCCCTTCGATCAAAAAGATCGCCCGCAGTTGCTTATGGCGCTTCAGCATCTCTTCGTGAGCTTTGAGCAGGGGTGCGGTTTCAATCACCAGAAATTCGCTGGCGGAATGCTCAAGGATATATTCAAGTTCGATGGTCGGGGTATCACTACCGCGCGGTACGCTGATCGCACCGAGTGCGACGAGCGCCAGATCAGTGACAATCCAGCCGTAGCGATTGTCGGACAACAACATCACCCGACTACCCTTTTTGACCCCCCGTGCGGCGAAGGCACGCGTCAGGATCACCACATCCTCATAAAGCTTCGCATAACTGACGCTAAATTCAATACCTGCCGCGCGGTAAATAAACGCGGTCTGCTCAGCATAGTTCCGGCGACTACCCAGAAACATCTCAAACAGGGTACCATAGTTAATATCGCTGTATTTATGCATCTGCCACCATCCTGAGAATGAAGAGTCAATCCCCTTTAATAACCATCATAGGGACCAACCGCTCGCTAAGCAAGAGCCCCCTTTAATCGCTGTTATTATATTGACGGAGGTCAGAGGGGAATAGGGAAGCGTCACGTCTTAAACTTATCAAGCTACGGGATCTCCCGATCTTGCCGATCATGCCGTAGGGGACGTTGTTGACTTACTGGAATAACGCTAAAAACCTGATACCATCCCCCAATTTAAACTTTGGTCAATATTTTACTGATTGCCGAGGTCGATACGCCCAACAGTTTAGCCACCGCCTGATTTCTTGAGAGTTGAGGATCGGGTCAAGGGTGTCATTCTGCGCCATAATCTGCTCAACAAAATCTCCACCACCGAGTATGCGCTCATCGTAGGCCGCGGGTTCAATCTTCGCAGTGCCAGTGTTGGCTTGTGAGCGCCGCAAACTCCCACCAATCAAATCAGGCCGCCTACCTTGCCCGAGGGAACAGTTCATAGTGAGCAATCGCCGGTTTCTCCTTACGCCCGAAATAGGCCAAGACCTCATCCCGGCTTTGCCAGCTGACACTTTGGGCTGCCATCAGGGTTGCATGTCCACACCAGGGGTAGGTTTGCAAAGTTTCCAAATCTTCAACCTGCCCTGACCGGATGGGATTCAGGTGGATGTACCGGATCAACTCGAGAAAGTAGCTTTCCACTTCGCAAATAATCGATTTATAAGACCCTTCAAATTCTTTCTTCTATTCCACGAAAGTTGATATGGTGCAACAGACTGGGGATATCGATTCTAGGTAGACGGGGCATGTACCCTCCTGCACAGTTTATGGAGCTAGATAACAGTTTATTCCAGTTAGTCAACAACGTCCCCTACGGTTTTCCTCGAGGCAATGATTGACAAATCTGCGAAGATTCCGTAGCTTCAGGGCAATTTCCACACTCACAAGACAAGGCATTATAAAAGATGTTTAAGTTGTTGTTTTTAGCTCTCTCGTTGTTGATCCTGTTATCGGCCTGCGATCCAACGATCGTCCCGCCACCCCGCTCCGCAGACTATTATTTTAAAGAGGGGGAAAACTTCTTTGATCAACACCGCTATGAGGATGCGGTTGCCTCATGGAAGAAGGTGCGAGACAGCTATTACTCACCCGAACTGAATAAACTGGCTGAACTGAAAATCGCTGAGGCCCAGTATCTTGCTGAAAATTATGAAGAAGCGGCTGCAAGCTATACCGCTTTTTCAAAAGAACACCCGCGAGATGAACGACTTGGCGAAGTGCTCTATTTCATGGGGATGTCTTACTACAAGCAGATGCTCAGCAAGGACCGTGATCAGACCGCGACCGTGAATGCGCTTAATAGCTTCACCCGTTTAGTGACTGAGTTCCCGTCGGACAAGCGGGTCGAGGAGGCTGGCTTATTGCTTAAACGCTGCCGCAACCGCCTGGCTGAACATGAGGTCTACGTGGGGCGTTTCTATCTACGGACCGGTAACTATCAGGCCGCCGTCAATCGTCTTAGGGGGATATTGGAAGAATTTCCAAACTACGACTACCGCGATGAGGCCCTTTTCTACCTCGGATCGGCCTATCTTAAACTTCAACAGAAAAAAGAAGCGGTTGAGACCTTCAACGCCCTGTTTGACCAATTTCCGAGCAGCCAATATATTTCGGAGGCGCAGAAAATTCTCAAAAATAGCGACTGATTTTCACCGTACAACTCAGCCTAAAAAGGCCACAGAGAACAACATCTTCTGCGGCCTTTTTGCATCCTGACTCGGCACTTGAAATCACTGAATACCAGAAATGATAAATACCCTCTCATCCTATCTTTTCTCTTGACTTGCGGTATCCAGCATTATATAAAAACGTCGTTATTATAACGTCATTCTATAAGTGATCTTTCATTGCCATAATAAAGCGCTGAAACACGCATGGCCGCCTCAGTCACAATCTCAGTTAAACTCAGTAGTTAGAGTTTAAGCCTTTGGCCATTCATGCCGATTCAACAAGACATTTCAAGCGGGTACATATTGGTACCTATTAACGCCTTTCACGAGGAGGAGAGTGAGAATGTCCCATATATATGGAACCCTGGAAGACCGCGTACGGTGCAAGGCACTCCTGAGCAAGGTTAAGACCGCTGAGCAGTGCATCGAGTTCTTTAAGCCCGGTATGAATCTCGGCTGGTCTGGGTTTACTCCTGCGGGATACCCCAAAGCGGTGCCTATTGCACTGGCCGACCACGTTGAAAAGAATAATCTGCAGGGCACCACCAAGTACAACCTGTTCGTCGGTGCCTCTGCTGGAGCCGAAACCGAAGACCGCTGGGCTTCTCTCGACATGATCGATCGGCGCTGGCCCTATCAGACCGGTAAAAACATCGCCAAAGGGATCAACACCGGTAAGATCCGCATGGGGGATAAACACCTCGGTCACTTTGCTCAGGATCTCGGCTACGGGTTCTACACCGAAAACGGCCGTATCGACATCGCCATCATTGAAGTTTCAGCCATCACCGAGGATGGCGGTCTGGCCCTCACCTCCTCTTGCGGCTTGGTCCCAGAACTGGTCACCGTTGCCGACAAGATCATCCTCGAGGTCAACACCGGGCAACCCTCCTTCGAAGGCCTGCACGACATCCTGATGCAGAACAAGCCGCCAAATCGCCAGCCGTTCCTGATTACGGCTGCCGACACGCGTATCGGCACCCCCTATGTCCCTATCGATCTTAGCCGGGTCGTCGCCGTGGTTGAGTCGAAGCATCGCGACAAGGGCCGCGCCTTCAGCGATATGGATGAGACCTCCGAAGCGATCGCCGGCCACATCATGGAATTTTTCGCCCGCGAAGTTAAGATGGGCCGTCTGCCGAAGAACCTGCTGCCGCTGCAGTCGGGTGTCGGTTCCATCGCCAATGCAGTTGTCGGCGGTCTGGCCAAAGGGCCATTCAAAAACCTCACCGTTTACACTGAGGTTCTGCAAGACACCATGCTCGACTTCTTCGATTCAGGCAAACTGGACTTCGCTTCGGCCTGTTCTCTATCCCTCTCTGAAGAATTCGGTTTCCCGCGTTTCTTCGAAAACTGGGACAAGTATGCCGACAAGATCCTGATGCGCCCGATCTCGATTTCCAACTCTCCCGAGCCGATCCGGCGACTGGGCGCTATCGCAATGAACACCCCGGTCGAATTTGACATGTATGCCCATGCCAACTCGACACTGGTCGGCGGCACCCGGATGATCAACGGCCTCGGCGGTTCCGGCGACTTCCTGCGTAACGGCTACCTGAAGATCATGCACGCACCGTCGACCCGTCCATCGAAGACCGACCCGCGTGGCATCACCTGCGTCGTACCGAAGGCACCGCACATCGACCACACCGAGCACGACCTCGACGTTCTGGTCACCGAGCAGGGCCTGGCCGACTGCCGTGGTCTGGCTCCGAAGGATCGCGCCCAGTTGATCATCGACAAGTGCGTGCATCCTGAGTACAAACCGATTATCCAGGAATACCTCGACATTGCCACAAAAGAATGTCTGGCCAAGGGGATCGGTCACGAACCTCAGCTGTTCGACCGCTGCTTCAAGATGCAACTGAACCTAGCTGAGAACGGTACCATGAAGATCAAAAACTGGGACATGAAAATCGATCTTTGCGAATAGACGCTTCTGCTTAAAACGGTTGCATTAAAATTGCCTCGTCGGTTTTCCGACGGGGCAATTTTTTGGGGATGCCGCCGAATCGACGAAGATAGGGCACGAAGGTCTGAGAAAAACAGATGAACTAAACTGCAGGCTCAGAACTGGCGGCACTGATTCCAGCCAGATAACCGGTTGACCAGCAGACCTGCAGATTATAACCGCCGGTCGGACCATCAAGATCGATCACTTCTCCAGCAAAATAGAGGTTAGCTATCTTTTTCGAGCGCAGCGAGCGCATATTAATATCGTTCAAAGAAACACCGCCGGAGGTCACTATCGCTTTTTTAAAATCTCCCACGGCATGAACAGGCAGGTCCAATTGCTTAAAGAGACCGAGCAAACGTTGCCGCTCCTCACGGGTCACCGAGTGACATTTTTTTTGCGGATCGATCAACGATAGGCGCAGAAAAATCGGAATCAACACCTTGGGCAACAGACCATCCAGCGCCTTGGAAAAATTGCGATTCTGCTGTGTTTTCAGTTTACGCTGCAGACGGCGATCAAAGGTCAGATCGTCCACTGCTGGTTTCAAATCCAGAAGCAGACTGACCTTATCTTTTTTAAGAGCCTCACGCACGGCAGCACTCATATCAAGGATGATCGGTCCGCCGATCCCGTCACGGGTAAAAAATGCCTCACCAAATCGTTCTGCAAAGGCTTTGCCCTGTTGCACCGCCTTAATGCGCACATTTTTCAGATTAAAATTTGTCACCTGAGCGGTCCAGTCGATTGCCAACAGAATCGGCACCAAGGCCGGTTGTGGCGGGACAACCCGGTGCCCTGTTTGTTCGGCCCAACTATACCCATCGCCGGTACAACCGGTTTCGGGGTAAGACAATCCACCGGTTGCAACAATATAGTTGTCGGCAAAAAATTCGCCCTTCGAGGTCAATACGGAACAGATTTTCGCACCGTGCATATTGAATTTTTCAACTCGACAGGAGCTCAACAGCTCAGCGCCTGAATCCTTCAAAAAAGAATCCAGGACCTTCTGCACTGAGGCGGCATCCCCCTGCTCGGGAAAAATCCGGCCACCCCGCTCTACTTTCAATTTGAGCCCGCGCTGCTCAAAAAAATCAACTACGCTGTCGACACCGAAAGCATAGAGCGCAGACAAAAAAGCTTTCCCGTTGCGGCCAAAGACATCAATAAAGCGCCGCGGGTCCTCCTCGGCATGGGTGATATTGCAGCGGCCCTTCCCCGTAAGCAGAACTTTCGCGCCGCAACGGCGATTTTTTTCGAGCAACAATACTTTACGCCCTTGCTGCGCGGCAAACCCAGCAGCAAAAATTCCGCCGGGGCCACCGCCGACAACAATCAGGTCGTAATTTTTCATCAGTCTTCTTTCAATCTTATAGCCTGCAACAGATTCAGTATCATCTCAGGCTTTTTATCCAGTTGCGAGAAGAAAAATAACAATTTTTTAGTATCCATTCCAATTCCTAATAAATGTTGCATTCACTGACAGGGTTTGACCAAAAATCCGGGGAAGGCTCAAGAACACGGCAGAGAGACTGTCTCACTAGAACAGCTCCTTGTTGCACTGCAACAGGGAGTGCAACATATTGTTTTATATCGACTTTTATGCCGACATAAGTCATGACAAAAACGCTTTTTTTACTTGAATTCTGTTTTTTTGCCTATTCTCTTAGGACAAATGAGCTAATTCACGCCGCTGCCAATGGACCTGCAGAGGTTAAATTAACCTCAAAAATGGGCGACGTCACCTTCAGCCATGCTCAGCATCAGCGCAAAATTTCAGATTGTAAAGAATGTCATCACAAGGGGACCGAAAGCCCAAAATGTACAGGCTGCCATGGCGTGATCGAGGGAGCCCCTGATGCCAAAAAAGCCTTCCATGATCAGTGCAAGGCATGTCATAAAAAATCTGGTGGTCCGACCAAATGTAAAGAGTGCCATGTTAAATAAGCCGGTTAGGTAAATCTGTACTTAAGTGTAAAACCGTCGAGATGTCTCGGTGGCTTTTTTTCGGTTTAGTATGTTATGGGGTATGCCGCACAAGCTGCATTATCGGGAAACATTTCAACCAAACCGCGCTATGTATTGGGATAATCGCGGGCTGCTACCAAGGGGATTTCCACGTCAACTCCTCAGCACGAGAAGTTTTACGAGGATGATACCCTGTGGGGCACTAACCGACTACTCCCTTAAAAATATTCTGCTTGAGAGAACGACTGTGTCAGAAATGATCCTTGCCCTGCACCAATCATGTTTTTACATTTGTAGATTTTTCCTGCGGCAACCATTTCGCCAACAGACATTCAAACATACCCATGACGCTCCTTTTCACCTGCTCTAATGGAATTAGAGCATCACTTTCCGCTTCTAAACAAACCATAGAGCAGCCCCGGATTCCGCACGGATTAATGTGACTGAAACCATTCAAAAAAGGTTTCACATTCAACGCAAAACCGTGCATGGTCACCCAACGTCGTGCTCCCACTCCAATAGAGGCGAGCTTGCCGCGAACTGTCCAAACTCCGGTTTTTCCAGAGATCCGATATGCATCCACCCCAAAAGACGCGGCGGTGAGAATGAGCACTTCTTCCAAAAACCGTAGGTAGCGATGCAGGTCCCGGCCTCGCAGAGAAAGATTGACAACCGGATATCCGACAAGTTGACCCGGGCCATGAAAAGTAATACCCCCCCCCCCCCC
>JBDNGT010000123.1:0-3380 GCA_041689145.1 Geopsychrobacter sp.
CTTTGTAGATTCGCATCTCCGTTTTTACATGATCAAAAAGACAACCGCCCAGGAAGAAACCTTTCTCTGCCCCAGGAACAGTGAGATTACGTCCATCAATAACCAGTTCGGCACCCTCCTTAATCCCAAGCTCAACATAACCTTTGACTTTGGCAAGATGTTCCGCGGTAACCAAAGGTCCCATTTCAGTGTCCGATCCCGCATCAATGCCATTCCCAATCTTCAGGTTTGCGACCCGTGAGGTCAGCCGTTCAACAAGGGCATCAGCCACCGCATCCCCGACCGCAACGACAACTGAGATCGCCATGCAGCGTTCACCGGCCGAACCGTAAGCCGCTCCCATCAGGGCATCCACGGTTTGATCGAGGTCTGCGTCCGGCATGACCACCATGTGATTCTTGGCGCCACCGAGGGCCTGCGCCCGCTTGCCGTTGGCCGTTGCCGTCTGGTAGATATATTCAGCGACAGGGGTCGATCCAACGAAACTTACTGCCGCAATATCAGGGTGGGTCAAGATCGTATCGACCGCTTCCTTGCCTCCATTCACTACATTGAGTACACCATCCGGAAGGCCGGCCTCAGTAAAAAGTTCGGCAAGACGGAGGGCAGTGGAGGGGACCTTCTCTGAAGGTTTAAGGACAAAGGTATTGCCGCAGACGATAGCCATTGGAAACATCCACATCGGTACCATAGCCGGGAAATTGAACGGCACAATTCCGGCACACACACCAAGCGGTTGGCGTATGGAATAACTGTCGACTCCGGTACCAACGTTTTCTGAAAAATCTCCCTTCAGAAGGTGAGGTGCACCACAGGCAAATTCAACAACCTCAATACCCCGCATCACAGAGCCCCGTGCGTCGCTGAAAACTTTGCCATGTTCTTGCGAAACGAGGGTTGCTAGTTCATCGAGGTTTTTTTCCAGTAGCTCCTTGTAGCGGAACATCACCCGAGCACGTCGCAAGGGCGTGGTGTCACGCCAGGCGGGAAAGGCAGCTTTGGCGGCCTCGATGGCGCTGCTCATTTCCTTGCCTGAAGCAAGCGGAACCTTGGCTGCAACAATGCCGGCCGCAGGATTGTAGACCTCGCCGAATTGCTCACTGGTCCCCTCAACTCGCTGTCCGTTTACAAAGTGATACAAGTGCCTGTTCATAATAATCTCCTCTTGTGCGGGGCAACGGTGCGTTGCCAGACTGAAAGGCTAATAGGTCGGGGCAATTTTATAGATGCCAAACTCACAGTGCCCAAGGATTTCAGCTTTGGGCAGCTGCCCGTTTGCAACCTTGACAATCTCGTCAAAGATGCGTTGACCGACCTGAGCTATTGTCTCTGTCCCGGAAATGATCGTGGACGCATCGACGTCGATGTTATCTTCCATCATTTGATAGGTGCGCGAATTTCCGGTAATTTTAATCACCGGAGCAAGCGGCGAGCCCGTCGGTGTTCCGCGGCCGGTGGTGAAAATAACAAGCTGTGACCCACCCGCCAGCATACCGGTAATAGACTCAATGTCCTGGCCAGGGGTGTCCATTATGTAGAGCCCCTTACCAGCAGGCTTTTCACCATACTGGAGAACATCCTGGATGGGCGCGTGACCAGCCTTGTAGATACAACCCAGAGATTTCTCTTCAATACTGCTGATCCCCCCACTGATATTTCCGGGCGTCGGTTGGCCACCGCGAATATCCACATTGAGTAGTTTCGCGCGTTCTTCGCACTGTTGAACAAGCTGGATGATTTTTTTACCAATTTCCGAGTTTTCCGCTCGGCGCGCCAGAACCTGTTCGGCGCCAATAAATTCAGTCGTCTCAGAGAGCATGACATTACCCCCGGCCGCAATCAGCAGATCTGCGGCGATACCTGCCGCCGGGTTTGATGCGAGACCTGAGGTGAAATCTGAGCCACCACACTCAATAGCCAGGCTCAATTCGCTCATGGCGATCTTTTCGCGTTGCAAAGTTGCGACCTCACGAGCCAACTGACTCGCCTTGGTCAATCCCTCTGCCGTGGCCTTTAGGGTCCCGCCGACGTCTTGAATCACGACCACTTCAACATGCTTGCCTGTGGTTGCTATCTCAGCTGCAACCTGATGGATTGGCACCCCCTCACATCCCAGCCCAACGACGAGAACGGCGGCTACATTCGGGTTCCGTCCAAGGCCGATCAGGGTCCTTACCGTTTGCTCATGATCTGCACCAACCTGGCAACAACCATGTTGATTGGCTAACGCCACCGCACCAGGGATTTGCAAGGCAATATTAGCCGCTACGGTGCTGGAACAGACCGAGGTCGGCAGGATCACAATGTGGTTACGAATTCCGACTGTGCCGTCAGGGCGTCGATATCCTAAAAAATCCATTTCAATGACCCCTTATTGTTGATTCAGGTCGCCGCGACCACGCCGGCTTTCCAAATTATGCGTATGGACATAATCACCGGGCTGAATGGCGACCGTCGCCGAACCGATATTTTCGCCATACTTGACGATCCCTTCGCCAAGACCGATCGGACAGATGGCACACTTATGCCCAACAGGAATACTCTGTCGCAACTGCAGCTCATGCATTGACGGCCCCAGCATAAACTGGATTTGTCCGCCGGACGGAACAGTGTCTACCAGCGTGGCAACATTATCTTTTTCGTTAATAACTATCGCTTGTGTTTTCAAAAGGATTCTCCTGTAAAGACTGAGCTAGCATCACACCGGCACTATAATCGACGGAGGTCCAAAGAATCCCGCCACAGGTGGGGAATTGAAGCGTAGATATCTTCAAGCGAAAAGGGATTGATGTGGCGACAGAGGGTAGAGTTCGAGCTCTTCGTTTGGAGTAAAGATCAGCCCTTATCTGCCACCTCATCCTCAAGTGCACCATCCTGCCATTCTTCGCCCTCTTTTATGCCGCTCTTGAAATTCCTGAGACCCTGACCAAGCGCGCCACCTATTTGAGGAAGCTTGCCGGCACCGAAAACAATCATTACGAGTACCAAAACGATCAGCAATTCCTGCATTCCCAATCCAAACATCTAGTTCCTCCTTCGCACGAAACTGATATTAAATACAGACATCCTAACTCTAAGCATTTAATTGTCCAGCATCGACCGAAACTCAAAAAAAGAGCCCTTCTTCAAAGAGTACAAAGAGTACAGGCGGAGAGAGGAAAACCCTGCTCCTGAAGAAGGGCCCACACGAACAACTCGTATCTTGAAATATCACATGAAGTCGATAGCGCCGATTTTGCTATGGACCGTACACCAGATGCGGCAGCCAAGAGACGATGGCCGGGAACAGAACACACACAGTCAATCCGGCAACCTGCATCGCCAAGAACGCCAGGGCCGACTTAAAGATCGTCGACATCTGGATCTCCGGCGGGGTCACA
>JBDNGT010000124.1:0-2233 GCA_041689145.1 Geopsychrobacter sp.
CGAAGAATCCCTAGCGCTCATCTCTGAAATCAGACGTGAAATTGATCAATGTGGAGCGATCAGTTTTGCGCGCTACATGGAGCTCTGTCTCTATCATCCGCAGCACGGTTATTACACCTCTTCCCGGACCCGCATTGGTAAGCAGGGTGATTTTTTTACCTCTTCGAGCGTTCACTCGCTCTTCGGCAGGCTGATTGCGCGGCAGGTCATACAACTCTGGCAACTCATGGGCGAGGGTCCTTTTACTCTGGTCGAGCAGGGCGCTGGCGAGGGTTATCTCTGTCTCGATCTGCTTGATGCGTTGGCTGAAGAGGCTCCTGATCTGTATGCCCAGGTCGAGTACCGCATCGTTGAACTGAGCCCCGATCATCGGAACCGACAAGAACAACGCTTGTCCGTCCATGTTGCCGCCGGGCGGATCGACTGGTGCGAGTTTTCCGATCTTGAATCCTTCACGGGTTGCTTTCTGAGCAATGAATTGGTGGATGCCTTCCCGGTTCATCTAGTCGAGAAACGCAACAGCGAACTCTTGGAGGTCATGGTCAATTGGGTTGATGGCGCCGATGGGCCCGATGGAGCCGAAGGAACCTTTGGCGAAGAGTTTGCGCCACTGACAGATCCGCGCTTAGCTGAATATTTTGAATTAGCGCAACATCCCCTTGTCGAAGGGAACCGCGCCGAGGTGAATCTGGCCTCTCTTAAATGGATTGAGCGCGTCTGCCAAAAATTGGAGCGTGGCGCGGTGCTCACGATTGATTACGGCTATCCCGCCGCTGAACTGTTGGCCCCTTGGCGCCGTGCTGGAACCTTGCTCTGCTATCATCGGCACCAGACGAATGATAATCCCTATCAGCATGTCGGTTGCCAGGATATTACCACCCATATCAACTTTAGCTTGTTGGAAAAGATCGCTGCCGAGCAGGGCCTTGAAACCCTTTATTTCGGTGAACAGTATCGCTTCTTGATGGGACTTGGATTTCTGGAAGAACTGATCCGTCTGCAGGCCCTTGAATCCGATCCGAAACGTGCTCAGGCGCTGCGTCTTACCCTCAAAAATCTGATTATGCCCGAGGGCGGGATGGGCGAAAGTTTTAAAGTCTTATTGCAAGGGAAGGGCTTGGGCCATCCTGATTTGCTGTGCGCGCGACGTCTTAGTGCAATCGATTTACTGTCCGATATGTAAATTCTTAACTTGCCGGTTTTTCGGCGTTAAGGTTATAATCCTTACCATGAAGGTTTCTGTTACCGTATTTCGAGAGGAAATTTCCGATGAAAGCACAGGTTGAAGAGGTATTGAATCAGGTCCGCCCCACGCTACAAGCTGATGGCGGCGATGTTGAATTGGTCGATGTGTCCGATGAGGGTGTTGTCAGTGTGCGTCTTACCGGTGCCTGTGGCTCTTGTCCGATGTCGACCATGACCTTGAAAATGGGGATTGAGAAGACGCTGATGGAGAAACTCCCGGCGGTCAAGGAAGTTGTGCAAGTCCGCTGAGATTGAACGTTGGATTGAAAATGACGACAAGAAAGGGCAGTGTGACATCGTCACTCTGCCCTTTCTTGCTGGTCGTGAAGAACTGCGGCAATATCTACGATTCATGCGTAACTATTAGCGCTTTCTCGATCTGCACCCGGATAGAATTTAGATAGACTTGAAATGTTGGACCAGTCTGAGCAGAGAGCCTTGCCGCGTCGCCAGCGCCCCTTGTGGGCAAAGTTCCTGACAGCAGAAGCAGCGGATGCATTTTTGGTAGTCGATCTGGAGCCGTTGCTGTGTGATTGCCATGGCTTCTGGTGGGCAATGTTTCACGCAAATTTCACAGCAGGTACAGAGATTGTGATCAGGGACCGGTTTTGCGGTCAGTGCTTGTTTGAACAAGCGCTGCAAAAACTCCGGCAGGCCACCGTTAATGTCGGTGGGTTTTGCTGCTTTAAAATCAGCGATTCTCAGTTTGTCCAGACTATCTCCTAGTAACTCAACCTGGCTCAGGAGAGCACCACTGCGTTTGGTTTCAATCGCGATTTTTTGCGTCCAGAATTGCTGTGGCTCCATCCCAACCAGGTTGAGCGCGACAGCATCCACCGCTAGGGGGTTGGTGCCCGCCAAGAGTGCGCCGATCTGCACCGGGTCTCCACTTCCCGGGCCGTCTCCTTCCATCCCAACGACCGCATCGACAATCGATAACGCCGGTTTTAGCTGTTCGCAGAGTTCTAGCAGCATCAGGGCAAACAGC
>JBDNGT010000125.1:0-41983 GCA_041689145.1 Geopsychrobacter sp.
AGCATCCGGTAGAATGTTCTGCGTGGAATCTCGGCCAGTCGCGCCGCCGCTGAAACATTGCCGTCTGCTTCAGCTAGGTAGTGGAGCAGCAGATTCTTTTCGACCATATTTAGCTGCTGATCCCTTTGATTGCGGAGTCCGCAGGCCTGCTGCATGACATTCTCACCATTCTTGATTCGAAGTTGTTCAGCAAACACCCTCGGCAATTGCTCAAGGTGAATGATCTGGTCCGGGGAGAGAACCGCCGCACGTTCTATGACATTCTGCAATTCACGGATGTTGCCAGGCCAGTGATAGCAGGCCAGCGCATTGAGGGCTGAGTCATCGATCCGGTGGATCGTTTTGTTCAGTCTTGTGCTCGCTTGATTGAGAAAATGTTCGACCAATTTGGGCAGCGCTTCAAGACGGTCACGCAAAGGGGGCAGGGTGATGCTGAAAACATTAATACGGTAGAACAGGTCTTCACGAAACCAGCCATTGCTTATCCCTTCTTCCAGGTGCTTGTTGGTTGCCGCGATCAGGCGTACATCCACTCGCACACTCGTGTTGTTCCCCACTGGTTTGATTTCGCCATTGTCGAGAACACGCAATAGTTCTGCCTGCAATTTAGGCGTGATGTCACCAATTTCATCCAGAAAAATCGTACCGCCGTCAGCGGCTTCGAACAGGCCTTTTTTATCGGCAATGGCCCCGGTGAAGGCGCCCTTTTTATGTCCAAAGAGTTCACTTTCGAGCAGGCTGTCAGTCAGGGTTGTGCAATTAATGGTCACCAGTGGATTCTCGGAACGCTGACTAGCCTGATGGATTGCCCGGGCAGTCAGCTCTTTGCCTGTACCGCTTTCACCGCGAATCAGAACAGAGGTCGGGGTTGGCCCCACCTGTTGAATCAGTTTAAGGACTCCCTGGGTCCGACCATCGTTGCCGACAATGTTGTCGTTAGCATAGCTCTGGTCGAGGGCCCGCCGCGCCAGATCATATTTCCGTTCCAGCTTTGAATGATCCTCAGCAAGTCTTTTTTGCGAATAGGGGTGGCACATGCCGCTTTCGGCAAGCCCTTGAAAGACCGCAACGGCATGCTCACGGCAGGTTCGATATCCACAGCTGCCGCAATTGAGTTCATCGCTGGTAGTGAACTTATCTGTTTCGTGAAGAATACGGGTAATCGCATCTCCGCTCGGTTTGCCCATCTGGAGTTGTCTGTCAGCAAAGCCGCGATTAAGCGAGACTCGTCCAGTGCCTGAACTATATTGCGGCGTCTGCAGATAGGGAATCTGTTTCTTGTGGTATTCGATGATCAGATTGCGCTTGGAGAAGGCGGTGAGGCGATTGGTGCGCCCTGGGCCTCCGATGCAACCACCCGTGCAAAAACGCACATCGACGTAACGCGGGGCAATTCGCCGCGCAGCAATGTCACGGATGACCTCCATGGTCGCTTCTTCGCCAACGGTCGAGACGTACTGGGGGTCGAGGCCATCGTGACCGATGCCGAAGATATGAAAAGGGCCACCTGCAATCGAAAAGCTGCGCCCATTCAGGGTGCTGTTGCCGTTAAAGGGTTCGGCTTTGAGGCGTCGCGGGTCGATGTTTTTCTTTTCGAGAATTTTTTTCAACTCTTTATAGGTCAGAACTTTGTCGATGGCGCCGGCGACCTGCTTATCTTCAATCTCAAATTTACCACCGATACAGGAGCTGATATAAACCACCCGGACGGGGCTGTTATGGCAGGACTTGATGTAGCGCCCGATGGCGACCATCGGTGAAACGACCGACACAAGATTCTTGATCAGTTGCGGGTAGTGGCGTTCTATCAGATCAACTACCGCGGGGCAATGACTGGAGATCAACGGCTCGCTGTTATCGCGGCTGAGGAGTGCGCGATATTCAGGAGCAATAAGCTCGACACCTGCGGCCCCTTCCAGCACATCGACAAAACCGAGTTGGCGTAGGGCCGTGGCGAGTTGTCCGGGCTCTAGATCAAAGAAAAATGCTGGATAGGAACAGCCCAGAACAGCAACGACTGGGGTGGTTTCGCGGAGCAGGGCTTCTGTCGCACCGATCGCATCGGCAATGACTTTGGCCCCCTGCGAGCAGGCCTGGATGCATTTACCACAACCAATACAGCGCTGATGCAGGACGACAGCACAATCGTTGCGGATACCTATGGCTTTGGTCGGACAAGTGCGAACACAGGCGTAACATTTGCGACAGAGCTTGGCGATGGTTTTGATCGGCCCCTGGGTTTGAACTTCCGGCATGGATCTCTCCTTGAGATGCAGGATTTATCTAATCTGCCGGATTGTGCCATTCATGGCACGCTGGTGCAAGGGGTTTAGGAACGGTTGGTGCAGATCTTGTCGCTGTGGTGACAGGCTGCCTGGCGTTTATCGCCGAGGTTGAGCAGCGCTGGTTCCTGCTGTTGGCAGAGGTTGCTGGCATAGGGACAGCGCGGATGGAAGGAACAACCAGAGGGCGGATTGAGCGGCGAAGGGACATCCCCTTTTAGTGGAACCGGTCGTCGGGCCAAGTTCGGGTCGGGTTGGGGGATGGCTGCGAGCAGCGCTTCGGTATAGGGGTGTTGCGGTCGACGATAGAGGTCATCAGCGGTTGCGTTCTCAACAATCTTTCCTAGATACATGACGGCAACGCGGTCACTGACATGCTCGACTACGGCCAGATCGTGAGCAATGAAGAGATAACTCAGCTTGTGCTCTACCTGAATTTCGCGCAGCAGGTTAAGGATTTGTGCTTGTACCGACAGATCAAGGGCGGAAACCGGCTCATCGGCAACAATCAGTTCGGGCTCAACCGCAAGCGCCCGGGCGATACTGATCCGTTGACGCTGGCCACCGGAAAACTCGTGGGGGTAACGGTTGGCTGCTGCAGACTCCAGACCGACCTGATTGAGCAGGTCCGCGACCCGTTTCTGTCTTTCTGAGGTGGCACACAGCCTATGAATAATCAAGGGCTCAATGAGGGTTTCTCCTACCGTCATGCGCGGATTCAGTGAAGAGAAGGGGTCTTGGAAGATCATCTGAAGCTGGCGACGATAGGGGCGTAACTGTCTGGCCGAAAGGCGCGCAAGGTCGGTGCCGCGATAGAGAACCTCCCCCCGGTCCGCGGGAGTTAAGCCGAGTATCAGTTTACCGAGGGTCGATTTCCCGCAGCCAGATTCTCCGACTAAACCGAGGGTCTCTCCCGGTGCTACCTGCAAGCTGACGCCGGCGACGGCCTTGAGTTGGGCTGCTTTTGTTCCCGATTTACCGGGCATACGATAGGATTTGGCCAGATCACAAATTTCGAGTAAGGCAGTCATAGTCGATCAGGCCCTCCAGCAACGCACAAAATGGCCGGGGTTAATTTCTCGAAGTTGTGGCATTTTTGAACCACCGGAATTGCAGGAATTCGGGCAGCGCTCAAGAAAAGCACAGCCATCCGCAGACTTGCTTTTACCCTCAGGCTGGCCCTGGATCGTCTGCAGCGGGTCCTTGTTTCCGAGGCGCGGGATGCAGGTAAGCAGGCCACGCGTATAGGGGTGCGCCGGGCTGCTAAATAACTGCTTAACCGCAGCGTATTCGACGATTTTTCCGGCATACATGACCGCTACCCGGTCGGCATTGCCCGCGACGACCCCGAGATCGTGGCTGATTAAAAGGGTTGCCATCTGTCTGTCCCGTGCAAGGTTGGCCAGCAGCTCCATGATCTGGGCCTGAATGGTAACATCCAGCGCCGTGGTCGGCTCATCGGCGATCAGCAGTTGCGGGTCGCAGGCCAAGGCCATGGCGATCATGACGCGTTGGCGTTGGCCGCCGGAAAGCTGATGGGGAAAGTCACGTAGACGATTTTCGGCCGCGGGAATACCGACGCGCATTAAGAGCTCCGCCGCCTGGGCCAATGCTTCACCGTTTGACATGCCGCGATGCAGGCGTAGCACTTCGGCAATCTGCTCGCCGATTTTCAGGACCGGGTTGAGCGAGGTCATCGGTTCCTGGAAAATCATTGAAATTTTGTTACCACGAACCCGCCGGATTTCGGTTGGCGGCATGCGTAACAGATCACGGCCGTCAAACAAAATTTCGCCATCTACGACGCGACCGGGCTCAGGGATCAGGCGCAGGATCGACAACGAGGTTATCGATTTACCGCAACCCGACTCTCCGACCAGCGCCAGGGTCTCACCGGCCGCGATCTCGAAGGAGACATCATCCACCGCTTTGACCAGACCCGCGCGGGTGAAGAAATAGCTTTTGAGACCGCGGACCTGAAGCAGCGGGCCATTATGCGTTTTTTTAAGGGGGGCGTACATTGACTATCCTTTTTCTGGCAGTTTTGAAAATGCTGCCGCCGATCAAACACCCAAGCGATCTTCATCATACCTGAACCTACATTTGAGTGCATCCGTCAATCCGTCCCGAGCTTAAACAATCCACTTCGTTCAGGATTCAATCAGTTATTGGTCCTTTGCGTCTGATCCTGTATAGTTCCTCCCTGACAAACCACCAAATAGCTATGAACTGACGGGACCATTGAATAATGGATCAACTGACTGGAATTATTGCCGAAGAAGTGAACTGCCAACCGCAGCAGGTTGTGCAGACCATGGCCCTGCTCGCTGCCGGCGGTACGGTTCCCTTTATTGCCCGTTACCGAAAAGAGGTGACTGGTGAGCTCGATGAGGTCGCGATTCGCGCCATCGAACAGCGGATGATCTACTACCGTGAGCTGGAGGATCGTCGCCAGACGATTCTGAAGGCGATCGATGAGCAGGGGAAACTGACCCCGGAGTTGAAAAATCGGCTTCTGCAAACCCGGCAAAAGAACGAACTTGAGGATCTCTATTTTCCCTATAAGACGAAACGCCGCACCAAGGCCTCGGTCGCACGTGAGCGCGGGCTTGAACCCCTGGCCGCACAAATTCTTGCGGCGCTCGACACGAGACTCTCTCTGGATGAGATGGCCTTAGGTTATGTCGATCCCGCAAATGAGTTGCCCGATTGTGCTGCGGTTCTGGCTGGTGCTGGCCATATTCTAGCCGAAGACTTTGCCGATCAGGCTGACGGGCGTGCTCTGGTCCGGCGTAAGACCTGGGGGCAGGGGATCTTCTGTTCGACGGTAGCGCGCGGCAAAGAGGCTCAGGTCAGCAAGTTCGAGATGTACTACGATTTTCGTGAGCCGCTTAAGGATGTTCCTTCCCACCGGATGCTGGCAATGCGCCGTGGTGAGAAGGAGGAGGTGCTGCGGCTCAAGCTAGAAGCCCCCGAAGAGGAAATCCTTGCCGGACTGGTCAGTCTGCTGCTGCCCGCCGCTACGCCCTATTGGCCCTGGTTGGTCGAGGTGCTGCGCGATAGTTATCAACGGCTGATCGCTTCAGCCATCGAGGTTGAACTGCGTCTCGCAGCGAAAAAAGCTGCCGACGTCGCGGCGATCAAGGTTTTTGCCGACAATCTGCGTCATCTGCTGCTCGCTGCTCCCGCAGGCAGTCGGCGGGTGCTGGGGATCGACCCCGGTCTGCGCACCGGTTCAAAATTGGCGGTGGTTGATGGCACAGGACGCTTTCTCGCCCACACCACTATCTACCCCCATACCGGCGGCAATCGGGCCGCAACGGCAATTGGTGATTTTCTCCAACTGGTCCGTCAACATCAGGTCGATATGGTTGCCGTCGGTAATGGCACGGCCGGGCGTGAGATGGAACAGTTTGCGCGTCAGGCATTGAAAGATGCCGGGCTCAAGTTGCCGGTGGTGATGGTCAGCGAATCGGGCGCCAGTATCTATTCGGCCTCGGATATTGCTCGTGAAGAATTCCCCGATCTCGATCTGACCGTGCGCGGAGCGATTTCGATTGCGCGGCGTCTGCAGGACCCCCTGGCCGAACTGGTTAAGGGCGATCCAAAGAGCATCGGTGTTGGCCAGTATCAACACGATGTTTCACAAACGCTGCTCAAAAAGGCCTTGGACGAGGTTGTCGAATCCTGTGTAAACTTCGTCGGTGTTGAACTCAACACGGCCTCTTGGGCGTTGCTTAGTTTTGTGTCGGGCTTAAGCGAAACCCAGGCGCGGGCCATTGTGACCAGGCGGGATGAAAAGGGCCCCTTTGGCAGTCGTGCCGAGCTGTTGAAGGTCCCGCGTTTTGGTGCGCGAACCTATGAATTGGCGGCGGGGTTTCTGCGTATCCAGGGAGCAAAAAATCCTCTGGATAATAGTGCGGTGCACCCTGAGCGTTATGCGTTAGTCACGCGGATGGCGGCCGATTCTGATCTTACTCTGGCAGCGTTTATCGCCGATAGGCACAGAATGGAGCAAGTCGACTTGAAGCGTTATGTTGATACCGAGGTTGGCCTACCGACTCTCCATGATATCCAACAGGAACTTTTGAAACCAGGGCGTGACCCGCGCGAAACGTTCACCTTTAACAGTTTCCGAGAGGACGTGACCGAGATCTCTGACCTCAAAGAGGGGATGCGTTTGAACGGGCTGGTGACCAATGTCGCGGCCTTCGGGGCCTTTGTCGATATCGGCGTTCATCTGGATGGTTTGGTCCATGTCAGCCAACTGGCAGACCATTTCGTCCGTGACCCTGCGGCCGTCGTCAAGGTTGGGCAACAAGTTCAGGTGCGGGTGGTTTCACTCGATCTGCAACGCAAACGGATCGGGCTGAGTATGAAATCCGGGGATGAAAAGACGGCGCATGAAGCAGGGCCGGACCAGCGAAAAACCGACCCCAGGCAGCCACAACAAAAATCAGCGGGTCAGAATTCTGCAAAGATATCTACCGATCTCGGCGCGGCATTTTCGCGTGCGGGATTTAAGGTAAAGGGGAAGTAACCAGTGACACAACAACGGGTCGATCTGCATCTACATACCACCTGCTCTGATGGACACTATAGCCCGCAGGCCTTGGTTGGGCTCGCCGCCGAAGCCGGGATGAAGGCGATCGCTATCGCGGACCATGATAATGTCGACGGTATTGATATCGCTATAAAGGCTGGGGCCGAGTCTGGCATTGAAATCATCTCTGCGGTTGAGTTGTCGAGTCAATGGCAGGACTATCAGGATATCCATCTGCTTGGCTACGGATTCGATCATCATCATGCCGAACTGACACGGCAACTGGCTGATTTCCGCGAGTTTCGCGCCGGTCGGAATCAGCAGATTGTTGCGAAGGTGAATCGGCAGCTTGCCGGCGAAGGCCGGGCACCCCTCGATTTTCTGGCGATTGAAGCGAGTGCCGGTGGCACCGTCGGTCGACCCCATATTGCCCTGGCTTTGCGTGCTGCAGGATATACGCAAACCCATGATGAGGCCTTCGACCGTTATCTGGTGCCGAATGATGTCACTAAACGGTTTTTCCCGATTGATGAAGCGATCGCCTTGATTCACAGCGCTGGCGGCATCGCAGTTCTGGCTCATCCCCCCTATGTTACGCGCAACCATGGTGAGCTTGAAGCTCTGGTCGAAACATTTGCCACTATGGGGCTCGATGGTCTAGAGGCTTATAACAACGGCGTTAATCAGGATGGGGTTTATTGGCTGATCGGTCTGGCTCGTCGACATCAACTGATTGTGACCGGCGGTTCTGATTTTCATGGCAATGAAGGTTCAGCCATTACCCTCAGTTCTGGCGTCGGCCGTTTGACCATCCCCTATAGTTGCGTCGATGAAATTCGCTCGGCGCTTCTTCGGCGCCAAGTAGAGCCGTGAGTATAAATGTGTAAATCCGATTTTCAGGAAATCGACGACTTTGGTACTCTGTGACTATTCCCTGTAACCCATAATCTATCACATCTTGCTTGTCCTTTGACACTTCATCGTTCGATGGTTACAGATTGTCGTACGACATGGCAACCCAAACTCAGGGCTTGGTTCTTGTCGAAAAGTTGTCGCTTGTTTCAGTCTTGATATTTTTTTAATTTTCGTGTCGGGTCGGCCGACCAGGGATCGTTGGGCCAAGGGTGTTTCGCGTAGCGACCCTTCATCTCTTTTTGGACTTCAGGGTAGACCTGGTCCCAAAAACTGCACAGGTCACTGGTCACCGCCAACGGGCGTCCCGCAGGGGAGAGCAGGTGCAGTCTCAGCGCAACCTTCCCTCGACAAATGGTGGGGGTCTCAGCCAGTCCAAAGAGCTGTTGGAGCTTTACCGGCAACGCCGGACCTTCGGGTTGATAGTCGATCTTCATCATCTCACCGCTGGGGACCCCCATGCGCACGGGGGCAAGTTGCCCGAGTTGTTGATTTTGCTGCCAGTCCAGCAAACTTTGCAGGGCCGGCAGCAGATCAAGTCTTTTGAGTTGTGCTGCGGTTTTTAGCCCGTTCAGAAAAGGGGCCAGCCAGCTCTCCGGTTGTTGGAGTAGCTTTGTCCGGTTGATGTCGGGCCAGGAGTCTCCCAAATATTGGTGAAGTAGACCGATCCGATTCAGAAATTGTGAGGTCTCCCTCGACCAGTTGAGTAGAGTATCCCCAGCGGTGCGGATAGTCTCACAGAGGACCCTCACGGTTTGCTCGGGTGACGGGGGATGTTTTTCGCTACAGAGTTCTATCGCACCGAGTCGTTTGGTCCTGAATGCCAGCACGCGCTGTTTTGGACCATCCCAAAAAACATCATGCTGCCATTCTGTCGCTGTAAGCTGATTTTTGAGCCAGGCATTATCCAGCGCAATGGCCTGTCTGATCAGGGCGGCGCCTGTGTCGTTTTGGCTGATATCGGTAATCACCAGCCAGCTGGGATTTCGCAAAGGACTGCGGATGTCGAGTTTGGCCCCGCGACCACTGGCCAGAAGGTAGTCGCCGTTGGTTAGTTTGGAATAGGCGATTCGATCTGGATATGCTTTTACGATGAGTGTTGCGAGCAGGCTGTTCACCAGGTCTTCAGGTTGGGGTGCCTTGATCTCGAATATCTCCGCCAACTGTTTGAAAGCTCGAACTGCTGGTTGTCTTTGGACTCTTTGATTTTGAATCTCCTGCAAGAAGAGACGTAAGTCATCGTCTAAATCCTGATCTCTGTTGGTCGCTGAGCCAGCGCCTTCAGCGAGGAAGGCGCTGAGCAGGCAACCGATCGGCAGGGCCTTGAGTCGTTCTGCCTCAAGCAACAGGCTGGCAAAGCGGGGATGGGTAGGCAGGCGGGTTGCCCGACGACCGTCAGTGGTGAGCATACCGCGCTGATCGGTCAGGCCGAGTTGCCGCAAGAGCTGTTTTGCGGCAGATAGGGCCCCTGCCGGCGGGGGGTCGAGCCAGTCGAGTTGGGATGCCTCTTGCAACCCCCATGCACAGAGGTCGAGAGCCAGCGGAGTCAGGTCAGCACTGCGGATTTCAGGGGGTGTCTGTGGCAGCAGCGTCGCTTGCACCCCTTCACTCCAGAGTCGATAACAGACTCCCGGGCCCTGCCGCCCGGCTCGACCGGCCCTTTGGTTGCTGCTGGCCTGTGAAATACGTGTGGTTGCCAGGCGGGTGAGGCCGCTGCCGGGGTCGAAGCCGGGTTGACGGCACAGGCCACTGTCAACCACGGTTTCAATGCCATCTATGGTCAGGCTGGTTTCGGCGATATTGGTGGCTAGGATGAGTTTGCGCTGCCCCGATTTCTGCAACGCAAGTTGCTGCGCTGTAGATTTCAGCCGGCCATGCAAAGGGCAGATCTGAAGATGGGGCAGACGCGCGGTCAGCAGGGTTTTGAGCTGTTCAATTTCGCGCACACCGGGTAGAAAAGCCTGAATGTCGCCCGCGGTCTCTGTGGCTGCCCGTGTGATAGCTGCCGCCGTCGGCGCGACACAATTCATGGATAGATCGCCTGCCGCATAGATGATCTTAGTTGGCCAATTTCGGCCCTCTGAGCGCAGGCGCTCGGCGCCAAGCAACTTCAGTAGCGGTTCACTGTCGAGGGTGGCCGACATGATCAGGATTCGCAGATCTTCGCGCAGCCCCTTGCGCAGGTCGTTGGTCAACGCCAGGGCAATATCACTGTGGATGTTGCGTTCGTGAAATTCATCGAAGATCACCAGCCCGACTCCGCTGAGTTCGGAATCTGATTGTAGGCGGCGGGTCAGAATACCTTCGGTGATGACTTCAATCCGGGTTTGCGCTGAGGTTTTATGCGCGTAACGGATGCTGTAGCCGACGGTCTGGCCAACCCTTTCATTGCGTTGTCGGGCCATGAACTCTGCCGCGCTGCGGGCTGCCAGGCGGCGTGGTTCGAGCATCAGAATTTTTTGCCCATGCAACCAGTCAGCATCGAGTAGCGCTAAAGGCACCCGCGTGGTTTTCCCGGCACCCGGAGAGGCTTCCAGGACCAGGATTGGGTGTTGCGCCAACTTTTTTTCCAGCTGGGGCAGGATGTTTTCTATCGGTAGGGACATCTTCAGGCGCGACGGATGATTTCGACCAGCAGTCGTGCAATCTGGACCATGTCTGCCACCCGCACCTCTTCTTCCACGGAGTGAACCTTGTTCATGCCGGTGCCGACAATCACGCATTGGATGCCATGGGCATTAAAGATATTGGCGTCCGAGCCACCGCCCGCTGCTGTGATCTTCAGCTTAAAGTCGATAGCGGCGGCCGCCCCGCTGATCAATTGCAGGATCTCTGCTTGCGTGTCGACATGCATCGATGGGTATTCATCGCGCAGCTCCAGGGTCATTGACGCCTTGATCCCGGTGCCATCGACAGTAATGCGTGCCCGTTCAACTTCTTCTTCAACCAGACCGATGATCTGCCGGGTTAGCTCCTGTAATTTTTCGGGGTCATGGCTGCGGACCTCTCCCTCGAGAATCGTTTGGCGCGGAATGATGTTGGTTGCCTGGCCCCCTTTGATAATGCCGATATTGGCCGTTGTCTCTTCATCAATCCGGCCCAGTTGCATGCGACTGATCGCACGAGCAGCAATCACGATCGAAGAAATGCCGTTTTCCGGTACGACGCCAGCGTGAGCCTCTTGACCGGTGATCTGAACTTTAAAGCGGTTGGCGGCCGGTGCTTTGTGGATCAGATTCGAGATTCCCGTGGTATCAAGGGCGATTCCATGTTTGGCTTTAAGGAGCGAAAAGTCGAGATGTTTGGCTCCTAAGAGCCCGACCTCTTCGCAGACGGTGATGGCAATCTCTAGCGGTACGTGGGCGATCTCCTGCTCACGCAGAGCCTCAAGGGCCTCGATGATTTCGGCAATGCCCGATTTATCATCTGCGCCGAGAATCGTGTTGCCGGCACTGCGGAAGATGCCATCGACGAGGATCGGTTCGACCCCCTCAGCGGGACCGACTGTATCCATGTGTGCCGACAAAAGCAGGGGCTCCCCGGGTTTGTTGCCCGGGATATGAAAGATCAGATTATTGCTCTGGCTGCCGATCTGGGCGCCGGCGGTATCTTCAATCAGCGTGGCGCCCAGATCGGCAAAACGCTGACGCAGATAATCAGCCATTGCCGCCTCCCTAAATGAAGGGCTGTCGATTGCGGCTTGCCGCGCAAATTCATTACTGATGCGCTCTGTATTAATCATAATCTCTCCGATTTCGGGCATCGATTTAGTTAAGGTTTGATTTTACATCTTAGCGTTTTAGCCGGGTCCAGACAAGAGCCGTCGAGCTGGACAAAGTAAGAGTTTTTCTGCTAAAGTGCTTGATTGTAATGTTGCTAACGCCCCGCTGCACAAAAGGGCTTTTGACTCGGTATTAGAAGGCATGATCAAAAAAACTTGTTATGATTACCAGCCGCCTCGATTAGCGGTGCGGCCGCCCGCGCGTCGGGTCACGCGCCGTTTTTTCCCGGCCGTTCTTATCCTCGTGACCTTAACTGTCAGTGGCCTGATCCTTTTTGGCCCTACAGGTCCCGAGCTTCAAGCCCGTACCGCTCCGGTTGAAATCAGTGTTCCCCAACCGATCATAATAATTCCAGTTCATACGCGGGTTGATGCGGTTATTGCTGCCGGCGAAACGATCTCATCTTTATTGGGCAGTTATTTTACCCCGCAGGAAATTCACGATCTCGGCCTGCAAAGTAAGAAGGTCTTCCCCCTGGCCCGTATCTGCGCCGGACAGCCTTACCAGCTCTACACCTCTGATGATAAATTTGAGAGCTTTATCTATGAGATCGATCAGGAGGAGCAATTTGTCATCCGGCGGGAAGATGAGCAGCTGTTGGTCGAACGGATACCGATTGAATATGAAATCCGGACTGAAATTGTGCGCGGTCTGGTTGAAAGCAGCCTGTTTGAAGCGGTGTCTAAGGCCGGAGAGACTTCTGAACTGGCGACCGCCTTGGCGGATATCTTTGCCTGGGATATCGATTTTGTCCGCGATTTGCGGACCGGTGATAGCTTCTCGGCGCTGGTTGAGAAGCGCTTTCGCGAGGGGCAACCGGCTGGATATAGTCGGGTCCTTGCTGCGGAATTTCGTAACAACGGCGAATTGTTCCGTGCCTTTGCTTATCAGGACGGCGAACGGGTCTCCAGTTACTATGATGAAACCGGTCGCAGTGTCCGCAAGGCCTTTTTGAAGGCACCGCTTTCTTTCTCGAGAATCTCCTCCGGGTTCACTTTTAAACGTTTTCACCCGATCACCAAAACCTGGAAGGCACACCCGGCGATCGACTATGCTGCGCCACGGGGCACGCCGATTAAAACCGTTGGTGATGGCACGATCACCCGGATCGGTTACACCAAGGCGAATGGCTATTTCATCGAGGTACGGCATAACGGCGGCTACAAAACGATCTACCTGCATATGTCGAAATTCGTTTCTGGGATGAAAATGGGGAAGCGGGTGGATCAAGGACAGGTGATCGGTTATGTCGGGTCGACGGGTTTGGCTACCGGCCCCCACCTCTGTTTCCGCATGAAGAAGAATGGTTCGCCGGTGAATCCCTACAAAGTCAAGGCCCCTGCGGCCAAGCCGGTTTTAGCCGCCAATATGGCAGACTTTAAACAACACACCCGATCTCTGGTCGCCCAACTCGAGGGACGCGTTGAAACCCGGATGGCAGCTCTGAATCCTCCGGCCGATGGCGGCCAACATGCAAGCAACTGATGTACGGCTGGTGCGGACAGGCGCTTGAAATCGATCTAAACACCGGCCAAAGTTCTGTCCTACCCCTCTCCCAAGATATTCTATACCAAACCCTCGGTGGACGCGGCCTCGCTGGTCACCTGCTCCGGACTCGATCTGCCAACCTTGCCAATCCGACCATCTGTTTCGCCTGTGGCCCCTTCTGCGGCGAAAATATTCAGACCGCTGAGCGGCTGGTGGCGGTGTTCCGATCCCCTCTAACCACGGGGGTTTTCGATAATAGCGCCGGTTGCAGTTTTGCCTCTGCTCTGAAGCAGGCAGGCTTTGATGCCCTGCTGCTGAAAGGGGAGGCCGCTGAGTTGACCCATCTGCAGATTGACAGCTCCGGCGGAAGGATGTTGCTGGCGACTGCCCTCTCCGGGTTGGATACCGCGCAGACACTAGCGGCCCTGGGGGGGGCTGCCTCGCTGGTGATCGGCCCGGCGGGAGAAAACCAAGTGCGTTTTGCTTCGGTCGTTGCAAGTGCCGGAGAGCCGTTGTCGCGCGGAGGCCTGGGGGCAGTTTTCGGAGGGATGAAACTTAAGGCCTTAAGTGCTTCAGGCGGTGGCAGGTTTCAATCAGCCGATGGGCCGGCCGATAGACCGGCCGATCGACAGGCATTCGGCACGGCACAGGCCGATATCCAAAGACTCTACCAGGCCTCGCCGTTTCTGTATGGTCCGTTGGGGATCGGGGCCTGCGGGACAGCTGCATTGCTCGATCTGACCCAGGCTCGGCACCTGTTGCCGACGGCCAACTTTCGCCAGACTACCTACCCTCCAGCGGTTAATTTTTCAGCGGCACAATTAAAAAAACAGGTTGGCTATGCTGCGGACGCTTGTCCTGCCTGCGCAATCGCTTGCCGCAAAAAAGATACCGCGGGTAGTTTGCCTGAATACGACAGCCTCGCTCATTTCAGTGCCCTGCTCGGCTTAGCTGACCTGCAATCGGTGATCGACGCCGAGCGTTCCTGCCAGCGCCTCGGTCTGGATCCGGTTTCGACAGCGGTGACCCTTGCGACCTATTTGGAAGATAGGAAGATACCGCTTGATGTTGAAGCCGTGACGGATCTGATCAGGCAGATCGCTACCCGTTGTGGGGCAGGGGCCGAGCTGGCGGATGGGCTCAAGTTGTTCCGCGAAAAATCCGCGGATTCGTCCCATAGCTTCTGCAGCAAGAGACTCGAACTCCCTGCGTTTGATCCGCGTGGGGCTTATGGCCTGGCGCTGTCGATCGCGCTCTCCTCCTCGGGTGAGTATCGGCACGCCCAGACGCATTTCCATGAACTGCTGCGCAAACCGGTGCCGACCGAACGCCTCTCCTTTTCGGGTAAGGCGCGCATTATCATGCTGGCAGAAGATGCTGTTGCCGCCTGTGATTCACTCTGTGTCTGTCGCCACACCCTGGTCGCCGCTGGACTTGAAGAGTATGCGGCCCTGCTCACGGCGTTAAGCGGAATCTATTTTGACGCCGCCGCTCTGGCCGCTGCGGGTCGGCAGACAATCACGCGTGAGCGTTGGCTGAACCAGCAGTACGGTTTCAGCGCGGAGGATGATGACTTGCCAGCCTTTTTCTTTGCCGAAGAGGGGAGCGGCTCGACAACCCCTCTTCCGGCCCTGCATCGGCAACAGTTTCTGGCGGAACGCAAGCGCTACTACCGTCTGCGTGGTTTGGCTGAAAACGGTCAGCTGCCCGAACCCCCGCTGGAGCCGGTATGATAAAGCAACTTGAATACTACCGCCGGAAACTTCGGGCTGACGGCCAGCTTGATACCACCTGCCTGCTATTGTCAGCGCAGAATGACGAACTGGTCTTTTGCGGCAGTGATGAGTTACGTGATCTGAGTGCGCGGATTTTGCGCCAACTCGACTCTACCTGTCTGATTGTCGGGATACCTCTGCTCCCCTATATCGAGCTGTTACTCGACGGCCTGCCGCCGATGGCCGAGCGTGCGATTCCGCTCGACACCGAGACGCGCACCTTTCTTCACGATATTCCGCTGGTCCGCAAGGAAGAGTTGGCGTTGCGCGGGGCCGAAGCTGTGGCAGAAAAACTTTGTCATCGCAAGGGTGTCATTGTTGAAGGGCTCGGTCTGGTGGCTGTAGGTGCCCTGACGATCGAGCAGGGGTATGTCAACTTCTGCTCACTGCTTCATGCGACCTCGGTTAAAGTTCTGCTCGACCTTCTGCGCGAACCGCTCCCCGATCCTGCATTACTGAGCGGTTTTGACCCCCTGTGGAAACAGTTACGAACACCCTTGCCGATCCAAACTGAGGGGCTTGATCTTTTTGATACGCAAAATGAGGCCGAGATTCTGGCGGCGATGGATACTGCTGGACGGCGGACCGTCGAACTGGGTCTGGTCGATTCCTTCTTTGGTAATATATCGGTGGCGGTTGATGACGCCATCTATATCTCACAGACGGGGGCAAGCCTTGATCAGCTACCGGGCTGCGTCGATCTGGTACTGAATGATGATTCGAGTTGCGTGGGACTCACCGCCTCAAGTGAACTCGCCGCTCATCGCGCGATCTATGCCGCATCAGCTGCGCGGACCCTTCTGCATGGACATCCGCGTTTCTCAGTCATCCTGAGTCTGCTCTGTGAAGAAAACTGCAAAACGGCCGACTGTTGGAAGGACTGCGCCAAGGTTCGCGAGTTAAACGGCATCCCGGTGGTGGCGGGTGAAGTCGGTGCCGGCGGCTTGGCGCGCAACCTGCCACCGGTGATCGGCCGCTGTCAGCTGGCCTTGGTTTACGGTCATGGCGTCTTCGCCATTGGACAGCACGATTTTGCGCAACCGCTCTTAGCAATGCTCCGTTTTGAGAATTGGTGCCGTGAACATTATCTACAACGGCTCAAGCGCAGGTTCGCCATGAATTGAGAGTCAATGGGCTAGTCCTGAAAAAAAGGAGATTTTCTCCTGTCTCTGTGGAGGAAAGTTATGAATTATCTCGCCCATCTTTATTTTTCAGATCCCGACCCGCTGGCCTGGGCCGGTAGTTTGATGGGCGATTTTGCCAAGGGAGTCATCGACAGTAACCTGCCGACAGCGCTTTCAAACCATATTCGATTACATCGTCGCATCGACAGCTATACGCGCGACAGCCCAGCCTTTCAAACGAGCCGCCGCCGGATTGATCCCCGTTTTCGCCACGGGCGCAGCGTCATGGTCGATGTCTTTTATGATCATCTGCTCGCCAAGCGCTGGGATGCTTATCATCCCCAAACTCTTGAAGCGTTCAGTCAGCAGGTCTACGCCGGGCTGTATGAGGTTTACGATCTGCTCTCGCCTGGTCTGCAACGGATTTTCCCCCACATGACCGAACGCAACTGGCTGTTGTCCTACCGCGACGAACGGGTGATGCTGCGCGTGTTGCAACGTCTTGAAGAACGGATTGGACATCGGTTGCCGCTGGCCGAAGGCTATGGGGAGTGGGGGCGCTTACAAGCTGAACTTGAGTGTGATTTTACGGTTTTTATGCGTCCGCTCGAAGGGTTCGTTAGTGAAGAGAAAAATCTGCAGGCCGAAAATAGCTGAGAGGTATTTCGGCGCAGGCCCTGGTGGGCCTGCGCCGATTGACGCTGATTGGCCTTGCTAGTAAATAATTACAATTCGGCCGGCAGGGGCCAATCGTTCTCAAGTCCGTTCGGGTAAAAATTTTCTTTGGTGCGATTGAAATACCCGAATTGGATCCGCGGAAATTCCTGTTTTATGCGCGCGAGCATCTTGTTCATGCCGATACCGCGTCCATCCGCACCCATCTTCTGCCAGTAGAGCAGGGGGTCGATGGCCAGATTCCGCATCTGGATCATGTCGACGCCGCTGCTGTCGATCAATTTCAGCAGCGCCTCAATCTCATCTTCGCGATCACTGATGCCGGGGAACACCAGATAGTTCAGCATAGTGAACAGGCCATTTTTTTTCGCCCGGTGGATCGAATCGATGACATCGGCAAAGACATAGCCGCGCGGTCGGTAGTAGGCGTTGTAGAATCTTTCCTGGACCGAGTTAAGGGAGATCCGAATCGAATCGATCCCTGCAGCGCAGAGCCTGTCGATCTCCGCCGGCAAAGAAGCGTTCGAATTGAAATTGATCGTGCCGCGCTTGGTTGCTGCGCGCATCTGACGAACGGCTTCACAGATGGTGTCGGCCTGCAGAATGGGATCCCCCTCACAACCCTGACCGAACGAAACGATGGCGTTTTCGGAGGCTTTGAGATGCGGGATAGCCACTTCACACAGTTCCTGCGGGGTCGGCACGAAGGTCAGGCGTTCCTGGCTTGAGGGACAACATTCGTTCTCTCCCTGCTCAGAGATACAGCCGATGCAGGCCGCATTGCAGGTTGGCGCGCAGGGCAGGGGGGCTTCCCAGCGCCCTAAAAAAAGGTTCTTGGCGGCAAAGCAGTGGTAGTCGAGTGCGCAACGGGAAAGTTGATCGATCAACCGATTGTCGGGTTGTGCCTCAACCCTGGCGCGGACCAGTGGCTCAAGTTGGCGGTCATCAAAATGCTCCGGCTGCCATTGTTGGTTTCGGTCAACCCGTGATGCCGCGACATAGAAACGTTCCTCCTCGACGCACCAACCTATAGCCGTATAGGACCAGAGGGTCAAGTCGACCTTCTTGGCGGCATAGTCCGCCGCAGGCAGCAAGGTCCGAATGAAGGCCGGGGTCACAAAGGCTGAGACCGCTTGTGCCGCCCCACCGCCCCAGCTTTGCGGCAGCTCGGTGATCGTGCGTTCCTTGCCGGTCTTCAGGTCGTACCCGATCGGCGGGGTCCCCGGAATCGTGAAGAGGCGACTGCCCTCCGGCAGTGGAATCAGATCATCCTCTTCCGGGTGACAGAGACTCATCCCGTTCATGCCGGCCAAAAGCAGATCCGGATGCTCGAAGACTTCGCCATCTTCATCGGCGACCAGCGCCAACATCGTTCTTTTCTTTATCATAGTGAAATCCCTTGGTTGAAATAGCAGCGAAGAATAGCACATCTTCGCTTTTGACGACAATCGCTTGAAACTGCTTCGAGACATGCGCAAGATGTTGTATCCTAGCGCGCATGCGGACGCTATTAACGACACTCCATAGTAAATATATCCATCCGAGCCTGGCACTCCCCTGTCTGGTCGCCTACTGCGGCCAGGATTGCGGTGAGCTGTTGGTCGGTGAATACACCATCCATCAGCCGAAAGAGAATCTACTGGCGCGTCTTCTCGCCTATGGGCCTGATGTTGTTTGTTTTTCGGTCTATATCTGGAATCGCCAGCTCAGTCTGGAATTGGCCTTAGCATTGAAAAAAGCGGCCCCAGGGGTGCGGATTGTGCTGGGTGGCCCCGAAGTCAGTTTCGAGAACGCCAGCTTTTTTGAGCGCTATCCGATCGACGCCCTCATCTGTGGTGAGGGGGAGATCCCGTTTCGCCATCTCCTGCTCGCCTGGCAGGAGGGACGCGAACCCGCCACTCGTCCTGGGCTGCAATTGCCGGGGATGACCTCTGCTGCCGCGGGGCAAAGCCTGCTCGATCCTCTTGATAAGCTGCCGTCACCGTTTGCCGCAGGTCTGGTCGACCTTGGCCGAGGTTATGTCTATTACGAAAGCAGTCGTGGTTGCCCATACCGTTGTAGCTTCTGCATGAGTGCCCTTGACGAACGGGTGCGGTCCTTTTCGATGTCCCGGATTCAACAAGATCTTGCGTTGCTGATACAGAACGGGGTAGCGCAGATTAAATTTGTTGACCGCACCTTTAACTACCATCCAGTACGCAGCCGCGAAATTATCCAGTATATTTTGCAAAACAATCGGTGCAGCCATTTTCATTTTGAAGTTGGGGCTGACTTGCTCGATGAAGCGACCCTGCGCCTGCTGGAAACTGTGCCGCCGGGGATGTTCCAATTTGAGATCGGCGTGCAAACGACAAGTGCGATGACTCTGGGTCGGATTGGGCGCAAAACTTCGCTAGAAAAACTCGAGGAAAATGTACGCCGTTTGCTGCACGTCGGGAATATTCATCTGCATCTCGATCTGATTGCCGGTCTGCCGGGGGAGTCCGCCGAGGACTTTTTTGCCTCGCTGCGCAGGGTTTTTGCGTTAAAGCCAGACCATCTGCAGGTTGAACTGGTCAAGCTTCTGCCCGGTTCACCAATGCGTCAGCAGGCCGAGGATTTGGGGGTAAATTTCGATCCATCGCCACCCTACTCGGTGTTACGTACTCCGCATCTCAGTTTCTGCGAGCTTGAACAGATCCGCAATGTTGGGCGCCTGCTTGATCTGCTGAACAACAGTGACCGGTTCAAAAATTTTCTGCAGACCGTCGACGCAACGTTTAGTGGCCGGGTTGAATTCTATCGTCAGTTGCAGGCCTGGTGGAGCCGGGCGGGGTTGTTTGATGAGCCGCTCGGTCTGCGCCGGCAGTTTGATGCATTGCATGGCTTTGTCAAAGGCCATGCAACCTCGTTGGCACTGTGTGAGGCCTTGGCCCGTGATTTTGCCCTGACCGGACGGGTGGTGCCGGGGAAGGCCCCGGCCTTTATCAATTGTGAACTGACCGCAGAAGAACAGCAGCAGGTCAAGCTGAAGGTCAAGGAGGAGCTGCTACACTTGGAACCGGGGGAGAAGCTGCAGCACTACGCGGCGATTTTTGCGACGCTGTCTGGACCCAAGCCGCGCAGCCTGTTGCTCTATCTCTACCGCAGTCGCAGCGGGCAGAGCCCTTCGGTTGAAGAGGTCTGCCTTTGACTTTTTCCCCTCACTTAAGTCTGATGATCAGGCCACTCAGGTAGCGCGGGTCGATCTGGTTTTCTTCAAGTTGGCAAAATTCTTCCTGCCAGATCTCCAGGCAGTAGTCGGCAAAGATACTGGCGCCAGGCAGTTGTGCGTCCAACTGATTGCGGACCTGTTCGACGAGTAGTGGGTTGAGCTTGGCATCTTGGACCAATATGCGGTGCAGGGTGGGGAGTTCACACACGGCCAGGGGCTGTGGAGTAAAATCGCCACCGAGCAACTGGTTGGCCAGTGCCGTCAAGAAGAGATCTGAAAGCGTCAGGTCGGTCTCGGTCTCGATGTTGCAGTCGGTTAGATCGAAGGACTCAATCTGGTTCAGATCCAGCGACAATAGGTCGTGGAATATCCTCTGTTGAAGCTCAATCTGTTGCAGGATCGATTCGATACGGCTCAGTTGCTTGAGGGTGCTGATCGCTTCTGATCTCTGTGGATCGCCGACGCGGATACCGCAGAAAAGTTCGGGCGAATTCTTCTGCAGACCGTCGATAAAGCGGCGGTAGGGGCCATCGAGCAGTTTGCCGGCCGGAGTTGTTAGATGTGCCTTGCCGCGGTCCGCCAGGATTTTTACCAACGAATGACCGACTTGGAAAATTTGGAGTAGGTAGCTGTCGCTGAATATTTGAGTGGCGCGTGCGATATCCTGGTGGGCCAGGTGCTCTAACCCGAGATTTAAACCGGCATAAAGCTGCGCGAGTGACCTCGATACCGATTCTTCGCGACCAAAATCTACGTGATCCGCCGCCATCTTTCGATTCGCCAGTAAGCAGAGTTCGGTTGCCAGACTATGTTCGACCCCTGCACTTAAGACTTCAGCCAGGATCCCCCCCGGTTGGGCGAGCCGCAGCAGTGGTAGTGGGTTCTGGAATTCGTCGGATTCTAAGTCAAACCGTTTGCCGGTCACCGGATTGAATGTCTCTGGATCGACGCGGGTGTAGATACTGCGGGCCTCAGCCGGCGACATGAAACCAAAGTCGAGCAGCCGATTGTTGCGCGTCTGATAAACCTCTTCTTCGAGGGCCGAGTCGAGTTCGCAGCGGACCAATTCCAGGAGTTGCATCCAGGCCTGCTCATCACCCTGGTGGACAAAATTCAGCAGTCCACCAACTATTTTAGCCGCTTCGTCATCACAGTAGACAATGTCGTAAAGACCTTCCATCCGATTGGCGTTGCTGTTATCGTCATCGCTGTCGTAGGCTTCTGGGCCAGCGACAACCCTGATGAATGATTTGAGAATGAGGGTAACCAGTTCAGGTTCCATCTCTGTGATGGTTTTACAGGCTTTGGTCTCTCCGGTCTCAAGGATCAGGCTCAACCACTCCAGGGTTGTTTTCTTGTCAATATGTTCTTCTTCCCAGCAATCAAGATCGATCAGGGTTGTGATCTGAGCGGTGGAAGCCAGCAGCAGCAGCTCTGAAGCGTATTCGGGGCCGATTTCACTGATGGTCAGGTATATCTCCTGAGGGTGGAGCATGCGTGTCAGTTCTTTGCCGTCTGTGGCATTGAGCAGCATCTCGTACTTGGCTTTACCATGACTGTTACGAATTGCCTGTAAACGCTCGGCCCGTGGCATGCGATTAAGTTCTGCTGCACTGATACGTGGGGGCTCTGAAACGAAGAAATTGTTGAGGGTCAATTTTGTCGTCATGTGTGACCTCTTTATGTCGAACAGGTATCCAATTGACTTGGCAGTCTAACAGCAAACCGTGGATAGTAGATCAGTCGAAAATTATACGCAAGCCAAATTGAGGCACTTGACAGCTTAGACCCTTGATGGTGAGATGAAGCGCATTGAGTTTTGTACAGAAAAATCCAAATCCTACCTCCTTGGAGGTTTTCCTGTGTTTTTGGACAAGAATATTTGTTTATTTCGTTGGTTTAGATTGTTAGTATCAGCATTCCCTGCTGTCTCCCATTTCGGGAACACTCTGCATGTTTGCAGGCATCGACTTAAATCAGGTTGATGAGTTTAAATCGTGAGGGGTTGTGGCATCTCGTTTTCATCATCGATCAATTCGTGAAAAGTTCTCTCTGGTTATTATTTCCGCCTGCCTAATCGTACTATTACTCGTCAGTCTGCTTTTTGTTGCGATTGAATACACCTCGTTCAGACAAAACTCAGCGCTGGAGATTAAGACTCTGGCCTCTATCCTTGGGACACAACTGTCTCAGCCTTTGCTGAATAGCGCCAAATCATTTAACCCAGAGGCCAAAAATGTTTTGGCTGCGCTCAATACCAATACACACCTGCATGCGGCCTATCTTTTTGATCGAAATAATAAACCCATCTCGCACTACCTTGACGCAGACGCAATCCCCTTTGTAGAGAAAAATATCAAACGAGATTTCCCTGGGGAATTCCCTGAGCAATGGCTGCATCTAGAAGAATCTCGACTTTCTCTTGGGCTCAATTCCCTGAGTATTTATGCACCGATCTTCTTTCAGGGGCAGAGGATTGGCGGTCTTTACTTGATCTCAGACCTTGGGGATCTCTGGCTGCGAATTTTCGGCCTTCTGCTGGTGGTGCTACCTGTTGGTGGCATTGCGGTTAGTTTTGCCTGGTTTATCTCCGGCTGGCTGCAAAAGCCGATCTCGGATCCGATACTACAGCTTGCTGAGACCATGTCTCGGGTTACTGCGACCTGCGCTTACAGCTTACGATCTCCCAAATATGCTGAAGATGAAGTTGGTCAATTAGTTGATGGGTTCAATAACATGCTGAGCCAGATTGAAATGCGTGACCTTAAGATTGAGACCCATCAGAAATATCTTGAGCAGACAGTCATCGAACGGACCGAAGACCTGACAAGTTCCATCCGTGATCTTGTGCTGGCCCGAGAGCAGGCCGAGTTCGCCAACCAAGCCAAATCGATCTTTCTGGCCAATATGACCCATGAATTAAGAACACCCCTGGTCGGCGTGCTGGGGATGAATGAATTGTTGATTGAAAGCAGGCTTGACTCACAACAGCGGTCCCTTGCTGAAACGGTACAGAGCTCAGGCCGAGACTTGTTGGGGTTGATTAAAGATATCCTTGATTTCTCAAAAATCGAGGCGGGGCATCTTAAACTTGAAATGGGCAAGTTCGATCTTTTGCGTTTAGTCGAAGAGACAGTAAGCTTGCTGGCCGATCGAGCTTACGGTAAAGGGCTTGAGTTGATCTGTTCTGTCGAACCTGCTGCCGCCTGGGAAGTCGAAGCCGATTCGCTGCGCTTGAAACAGATTATTGTAAATCTGCTCGGCAATGCGATCAAGTTCACTCATCAAGGACATGTCGGTCTGAAACTGACACGGCTGGAGGATGGTCACTTTCTCCTAGAGGTCTATGACACAGGTATCGGTGTTGACCAACAGAGTCAGTCTTCAATCTTCGAGGCCTTTTCTCAGGTCGACGAGTCGACGTCGCGACTATTCGGTGGCACCGGACTTGGGCTGTCTATCGTTCGCGATTTAACCAGGATGATGGACGGCTCCATACACCTTGTCAGTGAGACGGGCCAGGGCGCCAGCTTTCAGGTTGATCTCCCCTTGAAGCCGGTGCGCCCCTCTTTTGAACGCTTAGCTGAGAAAAATCTTGGTCGCTCAGTTGTCCTGCTTGAGCCTTGTCCCCAGGCACGTGACTCTTTATTACAGCGCTTGCTTGATCTTGGTTTTACGGCCCAGGCGGTATCTTCACCCGAAGAGCTTATGCTGTTGCTGGAAAATGCAGAAAGGGGGGAAGTGCGTTTTGACCTGGTAATCCTGCCTGATTGTGATAACGGCATTGGTGGTCGTGAGTTGCTTGCTCAAGCAGCTGGCTATTGTGATACGGTCATTTGTCAGCAGAATAAGTTCGTTGCCTGGGCTCAGAATTCTCTTGCCGTTCAGAGTCCCAAGCCACTCCTCTGGGCGCGCCTGTTGCAAGATGATCTCTTTGAAATAAAACCGAATGAGTCCTTGCCTGTCACCGTGATCGCTGAGGTCAAGCTTCCCGGCTTGCCTGTTAGAGATATCATTTCCAAAGGCAGAATATTAATTGTTGACGATAATAGCTCGACCCGTGAGCTGATCGGCTTTTCTCTGGTCGGTTCCAATTGGCAGAGTGATGAAGCATGCAATGCTGAGCAAGCACTGGCTGCAGTGGCGAGCGAGCAGTACCGATTGATTCTGATGGATATCAATATGCCTGGAACTGATGGGCTGGAAGTGACGCGGATATTGCGCCGGCGTGGGGTTGAGGTTCCAATTTTCGCTTTAACTGCGCACGGTGATGCCAAGGTATTTGATCAGTGCGAGCAGGCAGGGATGCAAGGCTCTCTACGTAAACCCTTTCGTCAGAAAGAACTTTTCACCCTGCTTGAAAGGTACAGTGCTGCATCAAGCGAAAATCTGGATATTTTATGAGAATCTCAAGAGTGATACCAACTAGGCGAGACATCGTGCTGATCTTTTGCCTGGTTGTTCTCTTTGCCATTGGCTTGAAATGCTTCTATCTGCTGAATGAGGTAAAACCATTGGGGTTGGCCGGTGTGACCGGTTTGTCCCAGCGCGACGAAGGGGTATCGCTTACGCTCGATGGTTCCAACCTGACACAAAACTTGCCGGCCTATTTGAGTCTTGACGCCGCCAATCGGCGTGCCATAGTGGGGAACTTGCCCGTCGCTGGATCTGCTATAGATATCCAAATTGTCAACCAGCAAGCGTTCATTGAAAGTCAGCTGGCAGGTGTCAAGCTATATGATTTGTCTGATCCTTCTAAACCTGCAATCCAAAGAGAGATATTTGGACCGGGACAGCATGTCTGGCATAGTGAGGTCGACGAGGGTTCACTCTACTTAAGTTCTTGGGTCTCAGGGCTTTTGATCTATTCTCTGCCTTACAATAAGCAACCCCCCCATAGAATTTTTGAAAATGCTATCGCAAGCGCTCATCGCGGCCGGCATATCTTTATTGCCTCCGGTAACAAAGGTCTTTCCATCTTTGAATATAGCAAAGAGGTAAAGCGGAGCCGACCTCTGGCGCGTCTGGCATTGCCTGGGTTTACCCTTGATCTGGCTGTCTTTGGTGATTTTCTTGTCACAGCAAGTATGAAGGGTGGCCTGCATCTGATCGATATCAGTGATCCCGAAAATCCACAACTTGTGCAGACAGTTACAGGGCAGAAGCAATACGAGACACTTTGGGTGGCCGATGACATTCTCTATGCATCAGACAGAGATCGTCAGTTGGATATTTTTCGTCTAGCTGAGAAACGTTTGAACCTCGTGGGGCAGATCCCCCTTGTGGGACGGGTGAGAGGCTATGACCTGAAAGGGACGAGGCTATATATTTCCGAGGCCTCTTACGGCGTCAGCGTCCTGGACGTCAGGGACCCGGAACACCCGCACCGAATCGGTTTCGTCGGAACCTCCGGAGAACCGCGCGGTCTGGCTCTTTATGGGGACTATCTGTATGTCGCAAGCAGTTCTCAGGGGGTCCAGATTGTCGATACGAGGCTGATTGAACCCATTAACCTTTTAGCTTCAATCGATACGCCAATTAATGCCTTAGATCTTGTCCTGGATGGGCCATGGCTCTATGCCGCCGATGGATTTGGCGGCCTTCAGGTAATCGACCGAAGTGACCTGAATAACTTAAAATTTGTCGCCAACTTTCCGACCCTCTCTTCAGCAACAGCTCTTGTCAAAACAGGAGATATTGTTTTTGTTCTTATTGGGTCTGGACTCATTGGTGTTGATGTGAGTGACCCTTTGCAGCCCAAGATGGTGTGCCAATTAGCGCTGGACATTCGCTTGTCAGATTTGGCGGTCCGGGGTTCGACGCTGTTTGTCAGTTCCTACGATGAAAAATTGCTGAAGATTGATATTTCTGATCCCAGCCAGCCCCAAGTTACCGAGACTGTCGATTTACCCGGAAGACCACATCGAATCGCCCTGTCAGGGGCCGATGTCTTCATCGCGGCAGAGAAATCCGGATTGCTGGTCGTTCATTTCAGCCCTGACCAACCAGGTGAATTGATCGGTATTCTAACCAGACCCTGGCCGATGAGCGATTTTTCGCAGGCCGTCGGGATAGCAGTGCGTGATGGTTTGGCCTATCTGATTCAGGGGGAAGAAGGTCTACAGATTATCGATATCCGCCATCCGGAAAAGCCCAAAGAAACGGCCTTTATCCCTTTGCCGGGCATGGCGCTTTCCCTCAGTCTGTCGGAGGCCTTTGCTGTGGTTGCGACGAGATGGAACGGATACTATTTTATAGACATCAGCCAGCCTGGGAACCCGCAATTAGCAGCCAATCTTTACTTTCCGCGCAGCAACGGTAAATTCAAGATCGAAGGAGATCGTCTTTATACAACGGGCCATTCAAACGGAATTAATGTTCTGCCGTTGCCCGTTAAGAACATAGGAGCCTCTGGGACTTCAAGGCCTACCTTGAAATTCAACAATCCGCAGTTTCCTGGCTGGTATGATCTGAGCGTTAGTGGAGGTAAAAAGTTTGTAACTGCGCCATCAGCTTTAAAGATCGAATAGATCAGAAATTGCAGTTTGCCCCTAACCAGATTTGACGACCCAGCTCGTAGTCGGTGTCACTGGAACCAAGATGGGTCTGGTGGTCAAAGACGTTATAGATATCGAGGGTCAAGGCGAGGTTTAGGTTTTTCCTCTGCAACACATCCAATGCAAATTTCCAATCAAAAATGAGTGCCTGATCGTTTGAGATATCTTCATAAACATCAATTGCCGCACCATTATAGGTTTCTGACCCAACTTCCTCTGAAGTCTTGTAAGAACTACGGTAGGTTGTGGTATTGGCGAAGTGGAACCTTGGGGTGACCGCCGCAGTGTAGATGATCGCAGCGCGAAAGGGGCGATTGTAGTCACTAAGAAGTAATTCGTCTTTTGTTCCAATTTTTCCGTTGTACCGGATCAGCTCATCGAGCTCTTCATCACTGTTGAAAAAACTGTCAGCATAGCTCGTACTGTCGCCCTGCGTTTTTTGCCAACTGGCATTAATGGTTAGCGATTGTCCGCTCCACGACGTAGACCAGGCTGTGTTGATTTCCTTGTGATGGGTGGAACCGTCGTTGCGCCACTCCTTGATATATTTCGCTGTGATGGGATCTGGATCAATGTCGTCCCTGCTTGTCACCAATAAATCATGGCCTGTGCGCTCCAGATAGTCGAGTGTGATAAACCCGCCGAAAAGGGCCTGTCGTAGGCCAACTGTCCATTCATCGTTATATGGTGTTTTTAACTCAGAGGATTGGGCGAATGAGTTTGTTCCCTCTGAGGTGACTCCCCAATCCGAGTCGGGTATTGTTGCGATAAGACCTCTTTCATATCGAACAAATCCAGCTTTTTGCTGAGCCAGATTCATGGTGAGTAGGCTCCCACCATAATAACGATTTGCACCAGCAATGAGTGTGGTTTTTCCATCGTCAGTGAGATCTAAGCCGACTGCAAGTCGCGGCGCGAAATTGATATTGTCCAGATAGTCATCCCATGAGGCCCTGATACCGGGGCGTACGCTAAGGCGTTTAATGGCTATCCTGTCTTCTAAGTAGGTTGAGATCTGTACGATGTCTGCTACGGCATCGTCTCTCGGGTATATAGCTTTCTTGTAGAAATATTGTTCATTCTCGATACAGTCATTATCGTTGCCATCGCAGACTACCGTTGAGTCCAGCTTCGCTGTGTAGATGGCCATGTCCTGTAGCCGACTATAGTGTGCCTCAGACCATTTCCCCTCAACCCCCGCCGATACACTATGAATGCCGCCGGCGAATCGAACATCATTAAATTGATGGTGTAGCGCGGTGGAAATGCTTTGCTGCGTCTTGTCGATATCACCATATCCACCTTCTTTGCTGGTAGATGAAACGCCCCAATCTTTGGTGGGCGTGTTCTTCCAACTTAAAAAATTGTCTGATGATTTCCGACTATTTTGACTGTTTTTATAGGCGAGAATTATTTCGCTTTCACCTGTATTCCCGCTCAGCTTCAGGCTAGAGGTGAGGTCTAATCCTCCACCTTGAATTTGATAAGCGCTGTCTTTGACATTTTTTATGAAATAATCACCAGTGTAAGGTGCGTAAAGAACTGACAGTGTAAGAGCTTTATCTCCTTCAAAGCGGTTTTGATATTTGACGAAAAAATTTTCAGAATTGCGTTTTTGATTCTCATTCAGATCGAAATTTTTTAAAGGTATGTCCGAGTGGAGAAGAGAATAGTTAAATATTAAACCAGAGTTGGCGTTGAGCGGTGTATGGATGGTTGTAGAGATATTTTGTTTCAGGAATTCAGGCTGATATTTTGAACTGTTTGAGTTTTCAAAATCATCCTGAACGGATTCTGCAATGTGAAATTCTGCCCAGTCTGAACGGGTTGTGCGATACGAAAGGGAGCCTGAAAATACACTCGCGGGGTCAATAGTTTTGGCATCAATAACTCCGCCGGTGAAGCCACCGAAACGTGCAGGAATATTACTGCGCAGTACTCTAATTTCTTCAATAAGGTCATTGCTGATGAAAAGTTCTTGTGGGTGCCCAGGGACGTCGCCGATGATGTCAGTGTTGTTTTCTCTAGGGTCAAGCAGGCTGTTGTTGCCAACCCCATCGATCAAGAAATTGTTGTCATAAGGACGTCCACCCGAGATCGAAACGGCGGCGGGGGCAATCTCGCCGGCGGTATTCGAGGAATCGGCTTCTTCCGGCATCTGCACCCCTGGCATCAATCTGAGCAGGTCGCTGGTATTGTTGTTGCGGCTGGGGATTTTCTTGATCTGCTGCTGATTAAACGTCGAGACGCTGATTAATGGGTCGAGCCTTGTCGCTTCAACAGTAATGGTCGGTAAGGTTGGCGGGATGACCTTGGTTGCGCTTGTTCCGATTGGGTCCGCAGCAAGGGCTGCAAGGGGCAAGAACAGCAGGACGATAAGAGCAAGAGCTTTGCGGTTGGGGGAAATACGGGATAACATGGCTCTCGCTTTAGATTGAGTCGTTGAGGCCCCCGCTTGAACGCTACCCTAGCAGGGTGGAATTATTTTGAGCAAGTTTAAATGCTGTTGTTTAATGGTATCGGCCGTTTTTTACAGAAAACGAGTGAATATTGGCAATGAATCGACGTTTTTTGATAATAATTATCATATCAGCCGGTATCCATCTGGGTTTGCTGGCCGTCAGGTTTTTACCTGGGGGTAGAGTCGTGACGGGTCAGCAACATCTTGTTTTCCTGGTTGCCGGCAAACAGGAAAATTTTACCCCTGTCGAAACCAAGATCCCAAATAATCGCATAATGAAAATTAGTTCAACTCCCCATCGCATGACACCTCAAATTAAAAGTATGAATAAGACTCGCAACCTCACATCTTCAGTTACAGCTGCGATGAGTCTGGTTCTGGTCTCGACGTCGGACAAGGTAAACGAAGAAGTGTTGTCCACGCAGCAGACTGCAGAGGGGGCCCCCTCTAAACGGATTGAAAAGAGCGTGTCGGCGGATACCTTGAAGTTGAAACATCTTCCGCTTGAAATCAAAGATGTCGGGCTTAAGGGAAGGGTCGAGCAATCTTCAATCCAACCTGATATGCGGTTGACTGGGAACGTTGACCCGATTATCGCCCTAGCCGGCGCCGTGCCCCGCTATGCCGACAACCCAAAACCAGAGTATCCCGCGATTGCGCGTAGTAAGGGCTGGTCAGGCGAAGTCAAACTGTTAGTGCGTGTTGACAAGATCGGTGACGTAGATCGCATCAGCGTAAGTCGCTCTTCTGGTTATGCAGCGCTTGATCGTGCTGCCAGGCGCGCAGTACGCCTCTGGCGGTTTATCCCGGCAATAAAGGCAGGTTTTAAGGTGGCCAGCGAGGTATTGATCCCCATCAACTTCCGCCTGCCCTCAAGCAGCGAAATAGTCGGTTCAATACAGGAATAAAGCTCTGTCAATGCTTGGAGTTGGTCGTCAGTTTTCATAGAAATTGTTTGACCTTCTAACCCCAATCCCCTAGATTGTTGAGGATTTCTTTAGATCTATTCGGCCTGTCTGTCAGGTTGTTTTAATAATGAAGATGCGACAAATGGGCGCAGGGAAAACATGAGTGTTGATCGTCGATGATTCTCCAACTGTTCGGCGGCTTGGTGAATTGATCCTTAGTCAGCAGGGCTATGCTGTCCAACCTCAAGCCGTGCGAGCTTGAACTCTTCGGTTTGATTGACGGCAAAAAACCCTTACGTGAGATCATTGATCTCAGCTTGCTTGAACCCCTCGAAACCAAGCGGATTTGTTACGCACTGCGTAAGGTTGGCCTTTTGCGCGTCAAGAGCCACTAGAGGCTGTTGGAGATATCATGAACGATATGCGCCAGAAGCTGTTGCCGGTTTTCCTTGAAGAGGCCGGGCGTAAAATTTTGCAACTTGAGGCCTTTCTTGCGGCCGGGGAGGAAGAAGGGAGATCTCTGGTTGACCTTGAGACGGCATTTAGAGCCGCCCATACCCTGAAAGGCACAGCTGCTCTAGTTCAGGCCGAGGCGGTTCGTTTCCTTAGCGGTCGGATTGAAGGTCTTCTTGAGAGCCATTTCGAGCAAAGCCGTTTCCCCTCGGAGGTTGAATATGAGGCAATGCAGTTAGCGTTGAATTGCCTCAAACAACTGATTGATGCAGTCGATAAAAAACAGGAAGAGCCAGTAGGGTTACTTGCCGAGGCAGAGCTAGCCTTGAAGCTGTCGATGGCTATGCCATGTCGTCGACGTTTGGCTGAGGTAGTTGTCTCGGGAACCCCCGTAGATCCCTTTGCCGATGATCCCGAATTCGATGGACCCGCAGGTCCCTGTACCGCCGATCCTTTTGCGGAGGATCCGGAGATTGTGCAAATCACTCGCCCCTCGGTTGACACGCCAATTGAACACTCCGCAAGAAAACCTGCCTTAGATGATCCCTTTGCGGATGATGTTGATTTTGATACAGTTTTCGCAGAAGAGGGTCCCCCCTCCCCAGCGGTATCGGTGGTATCGTTTTCTGATCTCAACGACCCTTTTGTTGATGATCCTGCCTTAGAGTAAGCTCCGGGTTTCTTGTGAATCAAATATTTCATACCTTGAACTCATGAGCTTTTGTAGCTTTGTGATTGTTGAATTTTTTGATTGCTGTGACATTGTCTGTAGACATAAACTTTTGGCCGCGCATGTTTCGTTTTCTGGCAGCCGTTAATGATTTGTTGTTTACAAAGTTAAGTAGACCATGCTAGATACATCTCCCTGTTGCCGCTCTAGAAATCCAGAGTCGTCAGAGGTTTGGATGATATGCGCCAGTAGCTCAGTTGGATAGAGCATCCGCCTTCTAAGCGGACGGTCGCAGGTTCGAGCCCTGCCTGGCGCGCCACTTTCAAATTGTGGTTTTTGCTGTTGACAACATGAAATATGTTAATTAGGATGACCGAGCTTTTTATGGTGGGTGTAGCTCAGTTGGTAGAGCACTGGATTGTGGCTCCGGAGGTCGCGGGTTCAAGCCCCGTCACTCACCCCATAATTACGTAAATGCTCATCTTTCGACCCGGTTGTCCAGTCATACAGATTGGTGGGAGTGGAAGGTGAGCTTTATTTTATCTGCGAGAGTGGCGGAGTTGGTAGACGCGCTGGTCTTAGGAACCAGTATCTTAGGATGTGGGGGTTCGAGTCCCCCCTCTCGCACCACTTTACCTGTTCAATCAATTTATGGTATTTTGAACGAATTAGCTCGGTTTTCAGTGGAAGCCGGGCTATGGGTTTATTTTTAGAACTAAAAAGGATTTAGGTTATGAATATCACTGTTGAAGATTTGAGCTCGATCAAAAAGAAGCTTGTTGTCGGAATTGCCGCAGACAAGGTTTCTCAGGAAATTGAGAAGGCCTATTTGAAGATCGCTAAGACTGTTACCGTTAAGGGTTTTCGTAAAGGGAAGGTGCCTCGGCGTCTTCTTGAGCAGCAATATGCACCCCGTATGGAGGACGATGTCGTCGGCAGTCTGATCAATGACAGCCTTTATGAGGCGATGATTCAGAATAAAGTGAACCCGGTTTCGCAGCCTCAGATAGTTGAGTCTGCTAAACCAGAAGCTGGGAAGCCTTTTGTTTACGAGGTCGAGGTTGAGGTTCGTCCAGAAGTTGTGGCTCAGGATTATACGGGTCTGAAACTTGAAAAAGAAAAAATTGAATTTGATGAGGCGATTGTGGATGAACGTCTGAATCAACTGGCTGAATCGCGCAGCAATCTGGAAATGAGCAGCCGGAAGCAAACCCGCGATGGGGATACGGTTATCATCGATTTTGAAGGTTCCATCGATGGTGCTGCTTTTGAGAATGGTACCGCCAAGGATTATCATCTGGAGCTGGGGACCGGTAGTTTTATCCCCGGCTTTGAAGAACAGTTGGTCGATATGGAGCGTGAGGAAGAGCGTGAGGTAGAGGTCAGCTTTCCAGAGAACTATGGAGCTAAAGAACTTGCCGGGAAAGCGGCAAAATTCAAAGTTGCGCTGAAGGAGATCAAAGAGAAGATTGTCCCGCAACCGAATGATGATCTGGCCAAAGAGGTCGGTTTTAATAATCTGGACGAACTCAAAAATCGCATTCGTGAAGACAGTATCCGTGAGCAGACCGAACGGGTCGGCAATCAGATGCAAGAGCAGATGATGGATCTTTTGGTGACCGCCAATAGCTTCGAAGTTCCTGAGGGAATGGTTAAGAGTCAGTTGGATCATCTGAAGCAGAACTTTTCACAGCGGCTGAAATCGCAAGGGATGAGTCTTGAGATGCTCGGTATGGATGACGAAGGTTTTGCTGCGGCCTATCGTGAAATGGCCGATAAACAGGTCCGCGGTGAGCTTATTCTTGACGCGATTGCAAATCAGGAAGAGCTTAAGGTCGAAGATGCTGAAATAGATGTTAAAATTGAGGAGCTTGCCAAGCAGTCGAACGCTGAGGTTGCGCAGGTGAAGGCCTATTTTGCCAATCCGCAAACCAAAGAGGGGCTGGTCGGTCAAATTCTACAAGAAAAGGTCGTCGCTTTTATCGTCGATAAGGCCGAAGTGACTGAAATAGAGCCTAAGCAGGAAGAGGCTGCTGAGGTAGTCGCGACAGAAGAGAAGGAGGGTTGAGTTGATGAGTTTGGTCCCGATGGTCGTTGAGGATACTGGTCGCGGTGAGCGCGCATACGATATTTATTCACGCCTACTGAAGGATCGTATTATTTTTCTTGGGGGTGGCATTGAAGACCACATGGCCAACCTGATCATCGCTCAGCTGCTTTTTCTCGAATCAGAAGACCCAGACCGCGATATTCATCTCTACATTAACTCACCTGGTGGTGTAGTGTCGGCCGGCATGGCGATTTACGATACCATGCAATATTTGAAGGCACCAGTGTCTACGATCTGTGTTGGTCAGGCCGCCAGTATGGGCGCTGTGTTATTGACTGCGGGGGCTCCGGGTAAACGCTTTGCTTTGCCAAATGCTCGTATCATGATCCATCAGCCGCTGGGAGGCTTTCAGGGGCAGGCGACCGATATCAGTATTCATGCCAAAGAGATTTTGCGTATGCGGCAGTCTTTGAATGAATTGCTGGCTCATCACACTGGACAGACGTTATCCAAAATCGATGAAGATACAGAGCGCGACTTCTTCATGGATAGTCAATTTGCCTGTGATTATGGTATTATCGATTCCATCGTTAAAAGAAAATTATAAAATCTGAGCTGGGGAGGATATTTACGTGAGTTCAAAAAATGGTCAGTCCTCAAATCTGACCTGCTCTTTTTGTGGAAAGACTCAGGAAGAGGTCAAGAAATTAATCGCCGGTCCTACCGTCTACATTTGTGACGAGTGTATTGAGCTGTGCAATGATATTATTGCTGAAGAATTGCGTCTTGATGTAGCTTCGGGTTTGACCCCTTCCAGTCTTCCTAAGCCGGTTGAAATCCGAGAGATTCTCGATGAATACGTTGTCGGTCAGGAGCGGGCTAAGAAAATTCTCGCTGTTGCCGTATACAACCATTACAAGCGGATCGACAGTATCGACCGCAACGACGGGGTTGAGATTCAGAAGAGCAATATTCTGCTGCTTGGTCCGACGGGTAGTGGAAAGACACTTCTGGCTCAAACGCTGGCACGGATGCTTGATGTCCCCTTTGCGATTGCCGATGCAACCAATCTGACTGAGGCCGGCTATGTCGGTGAAGATGTTGAAAATATTATTCTCAGTCTGTTGCAGGCCGCGGATTATGATCTTGAAAAAGCTCAGCGCGGCATAATCTATATTGATGAAGTTGATAAAATCGCACGTAAGTCTGAATCACCATCGATTACCCGCGATGTTTCAGGTGAAGGGGTTCAGCAGGCCCTGCTTAAAATCATTGAAGGGACAACCGCCAGTGTCCCACCCAAGGGGGGGCGTAAGCACCCACAGCAGGAATTTCTCAAGGTGGATACCACGAATATTCTCTTTATCTGCGGCGGTGCTTTCTCAGGACTTGAGAAGGTTATTAGCCGGCGGATTGGTACAAAGGGGATGGGGTTTGGAGCCGAGGTTAAATCGACCAAAGAAGAAGATCTCGGTGCGCTGCTTAAGCTGGTCCAACCGGGAGATCTTTTGAAGTACGGATTGATCCCTGAGTTTGTTGGGCGTTTGCCGGTTATTTCAACTCTTACTGAGTTGGACGAAGCTGCTCTTATTCAGATCCTGAGTGAGCCCAAGAATGCATTGGTCAAGCAGTATCAGCGTTTGTTTGAGATGGAAAATGTCACCTTGACATTCACTGATGGGGCATTAGTAGCTATCGCGCGCGAAGCACTGGGGCGCAAGACTGGCGCCCGTGGACTCCGTTCGATTCTTGAGAATGCGATGCTGGATATCATGTACGACATCCCGTCGCAGGATCAGATCAAGGAGGTCCTCATTAACGAAGAAGTGATCGCCGGCGGCAAAAGTCCGATTGTTTTCTACGATGTTGCCGAAAGCGCCTGAGATTCTTTTTCTTTCCACCCGTCATGTATCTTTGGAGCGCGGATCCTTTGTTTAGGGGCTCGCGCTTCTTTTTCTTTTACACCACAGGTAAGCCCACATTATGAATCCTCTCGATGAATTGACTCTACCTGGCCAACTGATTCAGGATCTTCCCCTTTTACCTCTGCGGGATATCGTGATTTTCCCGCATATGGTCGCACCGTTATTTGTCGGCCGTCCGCAATCGATTGCCGCACTTGAGGTTGCCGAGAAGACTGATAAACAAATTTTTTTAGCAACTCAACTTGAACCTCAAACCGAATCTCCCGGTTTTGATGATCTCTACCATCTCGGTGTGCGCGGAAAAATCGTGCAGATGCTGAAATTGCCTGACGGAACAGTCAAGGTGTTGGTTGAGGGGGTGGCTCGCGTCCGCATGAGTGTTTTAAGCGAGGAGGGCGGTCTGTTGCTTGCGTCAACTGAGGGGTTGGCCGATACGCAGACTTCACCCCTTGAGGCTGGGGCCGTGATGCGTGCTGTGCGTAATTCATTTGATAACTATGTCGGAATGAGTAAGAAAATTCCGGCTGAAGTTAGCGCGACAGCAGCTTCGATTGGTGATCCATCAGCTTTCGCTGACACCGTTGCTGCGCATCTCCAGATACCAATCCCTGATCGGCAGGAGATTCTTGAGCAGTTAGATGTGGCGCTTCGCCTCGAGAAGCTTCTGGAGTTACTTGAGCAGGAGATTGAAATCCTACAGATCGAGGGTCGCATCCGCAGTCGCGTCAAGACTCAGATGGAGCGCAGTCAGAAAGAATATTATCTGAATGAGCAAATGCGAGCAATACAGAAGGAGCTTGGAGAAAAAGACGAGTTCAAGCAGGAACTCATCGAGTTTGAAGAGCAAATTGGCAAGAAAAAGATGTCTTCCGAGGCGACCGAAAAGGCACAGCAGGAGCTGCGTAAGCTCAGGTTGATGTCGCCAATGTCCGCTGAAGCGACGGTGGTCCGCAATTACATTGAGTGGTTGCTGGCCTTGCCCTGGAAGACGGGAACACGAGACCGGCACGATCTAAAGAAGGCTGAAGCGGTGCTTGATGCCGATCATTATGGGCTTGAGAAGGTCAAGGAGCGGGTTCTGGAGTATCTCGCGGTGCAGGCATTGGTCAAGCGCATAAAGGGGCCGATCCTCTGTCTGGTCGGACCTCCAGGGGTTGGCAAGACGTCATTGGGTCGTTCTATTGCTTCAGCCTTGGGACGTAAGTTCCAGCGGATTTCGTTGGGTGGGGTGCGTGATGAAGCTGAAATCCGTGGTCATCGGCGGACCTACATCGGAGCCATGCCAGGCAAGATTGTTCAAGGGTTGCGTAAAGTCGGAGTTAAAAACCCTGTCTTCATGCTGGACGAGATCGACAAGATGAGTACAGATTTCCGTGGTGACCCTTCCTCTGCTCTGCTGGAAGTATTAGACCCAGAGCAGAACCATACCTTCGGAGATCATTTTCTCGATATTGATTACGACCTCTCCCAGGTTTTATTTATTGCCACAGCCAACAATCTGCACACGATTCCGAGGCCGCTTCATGATCGGCTTGAAATCATTCACATTGAGGGTTATACCGAAGAAGAAAAGTTGAATATTTCCAGGCGTTATCTGATTAAAAAGCAAATTGAAGCTCATGGGCTCAAGCTGTCCCAAATAAAATTTTCTGATGCTGCTTTACTTGAAATTATCCGCAGGTATACCCGGGAATCTGGTGTGCGTAGTCTGGATCGTTCCCTGGCTTCCCTCTGTCGAAAATTGGCTCGTCGCAGTTTGTCTGATAAACGAGATTCTTTTAGTGTTGGGACTAAGCAGGTAGAGAAATATCTTGGCGTGCCCCCCTTTAGTTATGGGGTGCAGGAGGAGGCCGATACTGTCGGTGTTGCAACCGGTTTAGCCTGGACCGAGGTTGGTGGCGAATTGTTGAACATTGAGGTTAGTCTGCTGCCTGGTAGCGGTAAATTGATCATTACCGGTAAGCTCGGTGAAGTGATGCAGGAATCTGCTCAGACGGCCTTCAGCTATGTCCGTTCTCGTTGGGAGGTGCTTGGGCTTGAGAAAGATTTTCATACCCGGATTGACGTCCATATCCATATTCCTGAAGGGGCAGTCCCCAAAGATGGTCCCTCTGCCGGGATAACTATGGCGACCGCGCTGGCTTCCGCTCTTACGGGTCGGGCGGTTAGGCGTGATGTTGCCATGACAGGGGAGGTGACACTGCGCGGGAGGGTTCTGGCAATTGGCGGTTTGAAAGAAAAATTGTTGGCTGCCAGAAGAGGTGGGATTAAGACCATTCTGATTCCAGAGGAAAACCGTCGTAATTTGGTTGATCTGCCCGATTCTTTGACTAATGCTCTTATACTTCAGCCAGTTGCTGACATGGACATGGTTCTTGAGCTAGCCCTCGTTGAGCAAGATGGGGCGACGTGATTCTTAATGGTTGGTTTAAAGCATGGATCGTGACAGTAAAAAATCGCGCCAGGCCGCAATAAATGGGGAAAAACAGCTTGACAGCTTTTTTCCGACTCTGCTATATCTTATCGCGTTTTGGGGCAAAACTTTATTTTAAACTTTCAGGAGGTGTGTTGTGACTAAAGCAGAACTGGTCAATGCAATTGCAGAGAAAGCAGGTCTGAGCAAAGCTGATGCCGAGGGGGCTCTTAAAGCCTTCGCTGAATCCATTACTGATGCTCTTAAGGCTGGTGAGAAGGTTGCTCTTGTCGGTTTCGGAACTTTTAGCGTTGGTGATCGTGCTGCGCGTACCGGTCAGAATCCACAAACTGGAGCAAAAATTCAAATTCCTGCTGCCAAGGTACCTAAGTTTAAAGCTGGCAAGGCACTGAAGGATTCAGTTAACCTTTAAAGCGATCCACCACTAAAATTGAACATGGGAAGTGTGAGGCTGTCCAACTGGAATGTTTATTGGCTGCTTATTTCTTCCAGTCTTCAACCACGGGACTGTAGTAGATTCGGTTGCAAACTCTACTTCAGTCAGCAACAATGGGAAATAAGGGGGTGTAGCTCAGTTGGTTAGAGCGCTAGCCTGTCACGCTAGAAGTCGCGAGTTCAAGTCTCGTCACTCCCGCCATTTTAAAGTAGGGCGAATAGCTCAGCTGGGAGAGCGCCTGCCTTACAAGCAGGATGTCGGGGGTTCGAGCCCCTCTTCGCCCACCAAGAAAGTAAGTGGCTGTAGTAGAGTCGGTTACAAACTTCTACTTTAGTCAGCAACAGAATCAAGATGAGGGGGTGTAGCTCAGTTGGTTAGAGCGCTAGCCTGTCACGCTAGAAGTCGCGAGTTCAAGTCTCGTCACTCCCGCCATATTTAAAAGCAACCTTGTCTTAATGCTGGGTTGTTTTTTTTGGGGGGGGGGGGGATTCTTGTGAGTGAAAGTTGCTTGACTGTGAGAATAGCTAGTCCTACTAACCGCAATTTATTTAACCCCGTAACTTGAAATTCCTGAGTTAACGAGACCTGTCTTTTGGTGAGAGCAGAACGTGATCTGCTTACAGATTATCAGTCGGCAATAACCGGCTAAAGATTTTGCATGGTTTCTACCCGGTTGCGGCCGTTATTCTTCGCTAGATAGAGGGCTTCGTCAGCCATTCGGATTAATTCCTTCTCCGATTTTTCACTAGTCCCAGAAATCGTTGCGACCCCTAGGCTGATCGTCAATCTCAGGGTGGCGAGATTTCCTTTGAAATTGAAACATTCAGTCCTCTTTCTGATCCGTTCTGCGACTTCAACCGCCTGCGTCAGGTTTGTCTCAGGCAAGACCAGACAGAACTCTTCCCCTCCGTAACGTGCGGCCAGATCATAGGGACGTAAGTGTTCACGTAGCAAGTCCGCGACTGCGACAAGAGCCTCATCCCCGGCCTGATGACCGTATTCGTCATTCACCTTCTTGAAATGATCTATGTCACACATGATTAGTGAGCAAGGGGCAAGTTTTCGGTGGCAGCGATTGACCTCATTTTCCAATAATTCCGTGAGAGATCGACGATTGTGTAGACGGGTCAATGGATCTGTCTGGGATAACTCCATAAGCAGGCGATTGCTGCGCCGGAGTTCGTCCTGAAGGGTTTTGAGTTGGAGATGTATCTTTAGTCTGGCGATGAGTTCCTGCGGTTCAAAGGGTTTTGTGATGTAGTCGCTGGCACCACTTTCGAGCCCGCGTACTTTGGTCGCTACATCCTTATGGCTAGTCAGCATAATTATGGGTTTGTCGCGTAAATCTTCGCGGGACTGTAGCAGCGCCAGAAACTTTAATCCGTCAATGCCTGGCATCTCAATGTCACACAAGATGAGATCAACATGATTATTGACCAGCAGCTTGAATCCTTCGACTCCGCTACTTGCCTGAAGAACTTTTTGGAACAGGTGGTTGTTTGCGATGGTCTCGCTGATCTGCCGGCGTATCACAGCTGAATCATCAATGATCAGAAGAGTGCGTATCATGACGGCCCTTAATCGTAGAGGAAGTTACGAATTTTAATTGGACTGGGATGGTAAGTTTAGTTGTCTTAATAAAAACCTCAATAAATGCACTGATTTCAGCAGCAGCTACTATTCCCTGAGCCGCAGTCGCAGCTAGGTTCTTCACCCGTGATCCAGCTATGGATTATGGCACTAGCACAGCCTACACCAGCATTAACACTAAGTGCCGCAACCGGGCAGTTGACGACGCACGCGCCACATTCCATGCAACGATCCAGCTCTGCGATTCGGGCCAGTCTTTCTCCGATCAATATTACCGCATGGGGACAGACATTCGCACAAAGTCCGCAACCGATACATTTATTACTATCTAACTTGAGCGTCGCTACGTTCTTCAGATACACGTTCTTAACCATGTTTCATCCCGATCAAAATGCCGCCCATAGCCATAGCACAAGAGCCAGAGTTGCCGCGGTCAATTGGCAAGGGATCGCCAGCCGCATCTCTTTTTCCACCCCGGAAGGGGATGTGTAGGTTGATGAGCCAGTGAAGTTCATCGCGGTATAGCTGGAGATGGCCGTCACCTGCAATAGCAGGGCAGTCTGATTCAGCAGGCCGCTAGTCGAAAACAGACTGAGAGCTAGTACAAACGCTAAGCCTAAGCCAATCCAGGCCCCCTTGAGAGAAAATGCCCGCCCTGGTAGCCAGGGGAGAAACATCGGGGTAAGTATCGAACCAGATAGCAATCCGACGATTCCTGTGAAAACGGCTCCGCTGCCACGGGTCCATGCCGCCGCAAGATTGAAAACATGGCTGCCTATCCCGCCGAGGAGCATTAAGGCCAGCGCAACGTAGAGGATCTGCCGGCGCAGCATAGTAATCTCAACCGGGGTGAGGATCGTGCGCTCCAGAAGCGAAAAGCTGACGCGACGCATCACTGCGGTAGCTTGCATGTCGGCCGCGAAAAAATCTGGAAGATCATTGGCTCTCACTGGGCCATAAACAACAGTGAAACCGCAGCCCTTTTTAACCAGGTGAGCAGCAACCCCTGGTGCACCCAATTGCGGGACAATCAGCCGCCTGTGTTCGACTAGGTTCTTTAGCTTGACCATGTGGACGCAACGAACGATTTCATCGGTGCCGAAAGTCCCTTTCCCGGCTGCACACCAGACATTGATGCCTTTGGTGTCGATCACCAGAATCCAGGCGTCGATACCCTCAATTGAACTACGGAGAGCATCAAGACTCAGTTTATAGTTGGCCGAAACCAGAACCTCAGATTGTGGATTTGGAGAACCGATTGCGTAGAGACCCGGGGTGATCATGTACTGCTCTCGGCCAATTCCCCAGCGCATCGCAATGCGTCCACGATAGTCGATAGCCTTGAGCTTGCGCTCGATAACTGGAATTTCACCCACAGGCATATTGGCCCAGCCTTTGACAAAGGGCTCGATACGGTAGCCAGCTTTTCGGTGATTTATCGCTGGTGGGCAGCAGGAATTTTCTTCTGCCTTGGGCGGGCTGCATCCTTGTGCGGCCTGCTGGTTTCTTCCAACTGCTGCGCAGCACGACTCGAGTTTTTCAGCCGAATTTGCGCTCTCTGTACCGGTCGTAGGTGCGCAGTTGGATTCTTTCTGATTCATTTTTGTCCTATCCTCAGCCTGCCGCAAGACGTTTGCAGGCCGTTCGGAGAATTTCCTCCGTGGTCGTCCAGTCGATACATTTATCGGTGATCGAAACGCCGTACCTGAGCTGGCTGAAATCTTCTGGGATCTCTTGATTCCCAGCTTCAAGATTACTTTCGATCATCACTGAGTTGAGTGCTTTATTCCCGACAAGAATTTGATCAATGACCTCACTTAGTACCGCCCCTTGCCGGTTATGATCTTTGTCCGAGTTTGCGTGGCTGCAGTCGACCATAATGGATTTTGGCAGATTGTATTTACCGAGCAGTTCGGTCGTTTCCTCAATGGCGGTTGCGTGGTAGTTGGACCCGCTATTGCCGCCGCGCAACACAATGTGAACATTTGGGTTGCCGCGAGTATGGACAATTGAGGAGCGCCCTTCGAAGTTGATGCCGAGAAAGCTGTGTTCATGCAAGGACGCACTCATGGCGTCGGTCGCAACTTTCAATCCACCATCGGTGCCATTTTTAAAGCCGACCGGAAAGGAGAGTCCGCTGGCCATCTCACGGTGGGTTTGGGATTCGGTGGTGCGGGCACCGATCGCGCCCCAACTAATTATGTCCGAAAGATATTGAGGGGTGATTGGATCGAGCATCTCACTGGCGATGGGGAGCCCAAGGGCGGTAATGGCACAAAAGAGTCGGCGTGCAACCCCGAGCCCTTTCGATATGCGATGGCTGCCATCCAGATCCGGGTCATTAATTAAGCCTTTCCAGCCGATGGTCGTCCGCGGTTTTTCAAAGTAAACCCGCATGACAACGAAAATATGTTCTTCAACTTCTCTGGCGAGGACCGCCAACCGGCGCGCATATTCGAGTGCGGCTTTCGGATCATGAATCGAGCATGGTCCGACAACCGCCATTATGCGCGGGTCTTTACCATGCAAGATCGCCTTAATCGTGTCCCGGCTGTTCTTGACCAATACGGCGTTTTTGGTGGTCAAAGGAAAGACCTGTTTCAGGTCGGTCGGTGCTATAATCGGGGTGACTTCGTGGATATTCAAATTGTTGGTCTGTACCATCGATTCTCTCCAGCATGAAATTGTTGAAAAAACGCAACAGATTAGCTCTTTTTAGAGAAGA
>JBDNGT010000126.1:0-1311 GCA_041689145.1 Geopsychrobacter sp.
ATCCAGATACCAGGGGGGCGCGGTCGGCAGAAGTAGCCAGTTTGCGCCGGTCCCCTCCAGCTCGATCTTGAGCCGCGTGCCCTGCTCTTCATCCTGCCATTTAAAACTTGCCTTGCGTACGGGGCCAAAGGTCAGGGGGGGGGTGTCAATCGATTGTAGAAAACAGCGGCCGCTACGCACTAACCGTTGCAGCACCAGCAGACCGATATCGCCCTCGATCTGAGGTGGCGCAGAGGAAAAGTGCTTTTGCGGAAGCAGCTGTGCAATCTCCAGATCCAACGGGAGGGTGCCCGCCGGAGTACGGTAATAGCCGGTCAGTTCATGCAGGCTGATATTACTGGTGACTCCCCAGCCGCCCCGCTTGAGCCGTCGACTCTTAACCAGTTGCAGGCGCAGGGTGCGATCCGTAGCCGGCCCCTGTGGGTGGAGAAGGTAGAGCAGACAAGGGTCGCCCGGTGCGGGATATTGGGCCTGTTCGAGGTTTTCAAGCTGCTGCGCGGTCTGCTGCAGCCAATGCTGCAAGATTGAGGCATCCGGGTTACAGCGGCGATCAAAGGCGTCCAGATTCTGTTCGATCCACTCGAGCAACACGGCCACAACATGTTTGCAATTACGCCTGACGGGGCAGGAACACCGGCCGTCAAATCCGCCGCGCTGCGCGGTCGAAAAATAGATCTCCTGCTGGTAGACCTGAAGCCCGCTCCCCTGGACCTGTCCGAAGAGCGCGCGAGTTACCTCGTGCCATTCGGCAACCAGCACCTGCCCCTGCCGTTGATAACTCAAGCCCCGCTGGTAGAAACTGGTCCCGCATCTCTTACGGATCTCTTCGACGGTCAGCGAGAAGGGCATCTAAAGTCCTCCGACGCGGCAGGAAATTTTATGCCCGCGAACTTATCGTTCACTAGGCTACAAGTAATTGGATCGGTTTGGCCATGGAGCAAGAGCGGTCTGAACATTAAACGTCTCCGGTTTTATTTTTGTTGTTTGGCAAGATACTGCTGATGATATTCCTCGGCTCGCCAGAACTGGCCGGCGGCTCTGATTTCGGTCGCGAGCGGCTCATCATGACGATCAGAGAGCGCTTCGGCATCGCGACTCTGCTGCGCCGCACGGCGCTGGGCCTCATCGACGAAGAAAATTGCGCTGCGGTATTGGGTGCCGACATCGAAACCCTGATAGTTGAGACAGGTCGGATTATGCATGCTCCAAAAGCGCTGGAGCAAATCCTCATAGCTGAACCGCTGCGGATCGAAGTCGACTTCTACGGTTTCGGCATGGCCGGTCTCACCACTGCAGACCTGTGCGTAGGTC